>CAXSDU010000051.1:0-26031 GCA_964236165.1 uncultured Parafilimonas sp.
TGGCGTGCTGATCGTCCGCAGAAAGGACGTTACCGCGAGTTTTATCAATGTGATGCAGATATAGTTGGCAGCAACTCTTTATTGAATGAAGTAGAACTTGCAAACATTTATACAGATGTTTTTAAAAAACTAAATATTGATGTTGAAATAAAAATCAATAACAGAAAAATTTTATCAGCACTTGCAGAATTGTGTAATAAAAAAGAAAGCTTAACGGATATAACTGTTGCAATTGATAAGCTGGATAAAATTGGTTTGGATAAAGTAAAGCTTGAATTAGCTGAACGTGGTTTGAATGAAAATGAAATCAGCATTATTGAAAAATATCTTTTGATTAATGGCGATAATCAAACCAAAATAAATAAATTAAAAAATCTTTTGGGTGAAAACGAAACTGCTAAAAAAGGGATTGAAGAATTAGAATTTATTTTAAACTTTCAATCAAAGGAAAAATCCGAAATCCGAAATTCAAAATCCGAAATTATTATTGACTTTACATTGGCGCGTGGCTTAAATTATTATACAGGAATTATCTTTGAAATAAAAGCGAAAAATGTTCAGATGGGAAGCATTGGTGGTGGTGGAAGATATGATGATCTTACAGGTTTATTTGGTGTACAAAATTTGCCCGGCGTTGGAATAAGTTTTGGTGTTGACAGAATCTATGATGTAATGCAGGAACTAAAACTTTTTCCTGAAAGTATAAACAACTCCGCGCAGGTTTTATTTTTTAATTTGGGTGAAGCTGAAGCAAAAACTGCTTACGATTTAATGCAACAACTGCGTATTAAAAATATAAGCTGCGAAATCTATCCAGACAAAGCAAAATTTGATAAGCAATTCAAATATGCCGAAAGAAAAAATATTCTTTATACAATAATTATCGGTACCAAAGAAATTGAAGCAAATACCTGCATTATAAAAAATATCAAAACAGGCAAACAACAAGAACTTCAGCAATCACAGCTTCTTTCTTTTCAATTTACATAGTGAAATAATTGCTTTAACAGTTTATTTGCTTTTTCAATACATCACTATTATATTTGAAAGAATAGCATTCGATTTTTTCACCTAAAATTACGTCAATGAGAAAACTACTACTCGTGTGTTTTATTGTATTTATTTCTCTTCAAACTTTTTCACAAAACATTGTTACCGGTAAAATTACCGATGAGCAAACCGGTTTACCAATCGCCAGCGCATCTGTAACAATTAAAGGTGAAAAAAGAGGCGCGCTTTCAAATGCCGATGGGAATTTTACAATAACGCTCACGCATTCATCTAAAATAATTTCTATCAGTTCTATTGGTTATGAAATTAAAGATGTTGAAGTAACCGGCAGTGAAGTAAATATTGGGCTTACACAAACTGCAAAATCGCTTAACGAAGTTGTAGTTGTTGGTTACGGAACAAGTATTCGAAAAGATATTACCGGTTCTGTTTCGCAGGTTAATGCAAAACAAATTACAAACACGCCTGCAACCAGTTTTGAAACTGCTATTCAGGGTCGCGCTGCTGGTGTATTTGTAGAGCAGCAAAATGGAAAATTAGGACAAGCAATTAATGTAACTATCCGAGGCGGTTCTTCTGTAACTGCAGGTAATCAGCCATTGTATGTAGTTGATGGAATTCCGGTAACAGCCGCAGATCTTTCCGGCAATGGTTCATCAACAAATTCTTTAAGCGATATAAACATGAATGATATTGCATCAATTGAGATTTTAAAAGATGCATCTGCCGCAGCTATTTATGGTTCAAGAGCCTCAAATGGTGTTGTATTGATTACAACAAAAAAAGGAAAAGCAGGCAATTCTAAAATTGAATTTAATTATTTTACAGGTACTCAGGATCCAACAGGGAAAAGAGAATTTTTAAATTCTAAACAGTATATTAATTATTTTGAACAAGCTGCTCTTGGTGCGGCAACACAAGATGTTATTACAGGATATTATCCAAATATAGATGTAGCAACAAGGCAAGAATTGAGTTACGTACATAGCCGTTTCACACGTTACTCCGCAGGTACCGACGATTGGAAAACAGGTAAAATAAATACAAACTGGCAAGATGAAGCTTTTCAAAATGCACCTATTTCTCAATATGATTTAAATGTTTCAGGTGGATCAGATAAAACAAAAATTTTTCTTTCAGGTCAATATTTAGATCAGAATGGTATTATTATCGGTAATCAATTTAAACGTTACAGTGCAAGGTTAAATATAGATCAGCAGGTAAGAAGCTGGTTATCTGTTGGCGCAAACATGAACTTTGCAAGATCAAAAAATTATCGGTTATCAGATGATGATCAGTTTTCTTCACCACTTCAAATTGTTGCACTGTCACCCATTACACCTGTTATTGATCCGCGTACAGGCTTAATAAGCGGCGCATTAGATCCGTCAACAGGCGCACCTAATACAAATTATCCTGTCTATTTTAATCCTTTGCTGGCTTATAATAATGCATATTTCCACACGTTGGTAAACAGAACTTTTGGAAATGTTTATCTTAATGCGAACATTTCACCAGAGCTTGTTTTTAGATCAGAGTTTGGAATTGATCAGTTAAATCAAACGGAAGACAGTTATTTTGGAAAGTTAACTGCACGCGATATTGGTGTGCCTGATGGTTCTGGTTCTTATGCATCAACCCAGTCACTTCATTTCACTACCAACAACTATTTTAATTATAAAAAAACATTTGCCAATGTGCACGATTTAGATGTTGTAGCAGGTATGAGTTATGAAGATGAAAGTTTTGATTTTAGCGAAGCTGACGCACAGGAATTTCCAAGCGATGCATATAAAAAATTAAATGCCGGCGCTTCTAAAACAGGCGCTACATCTTCTTCAACCGGGGATGTGCTGGTTTCTTATTTTGCCCGTTTAAATTATAAGTTCGATGATAAATATCTTGTTGCCGTAAGTGACAGAATTGATGGTTCATCACGCTTTGGAACAAATCATAAATATGGTTCTTTCCCGGCTGTTTCTGCAGGCTGGATTTTAAGCGAAGAGAAATTTCTTCAGAACAATAAATTTCTTAGTTATCTTAAATTAAAAGCCAGTTATGGCGAAACAGGTAATAATGAAATTGGTGATTTTGCTTCGAGAGGTTTATATACTTACGCGGCTTATGGCGGACAAGCAGGGCAACATCCATCACAACTTCCTAATCCCAATCTTAAATGGGAAACAACTTTAGGCTCTGACTTTGGAGTTGAAGCCAGCATTTTAAACAATCGTTTAAGTTTTGAAGTAGATTATTATACAAGAAAAACAAAAGACTTGTTATTGGATGTACAGGTTCCGGGTACTTCGGGTTTTCAGGCACAACTTCAAAATATTGGCAACTTAAATAATAAGGGAATTGAAATAGAAATTAATTCAACCAATATTTCTTCGAAAAGTGTGCGTTGGACAAGCAGCTTAAATTTTAGCAAAAACAGAAATAAAGTTACAAATTTAGCTGGGCAGGTTTTAGGCACCGATGTAAACAAAGCTATAGAAGGGCAGGCTTTGGGTGTATTTTATGCAAGGGAATTTGCAGGTGCAGATCCTGCTAATGGTGATGCATTATATTATTTGAATTCTAAAAAAGCTGATGGCACAACAGATCATTCAACTACCAATGATTATAATGCAGCTTCAGATGTTGTGATTGGTAATCCTAATCCAAAATTTATTTACGGCTTAGATAACGCGGTTACTTATAAAAATTTTGATTTTGATGTTTTACTGCAAGGTGTTTATGGCAACCAAATTTATAATGGTGGTGGAGAATTTATGTCTGCCAGCGGAAGTAATGGTTTCGATAATCAAACCATAGATCAGTTAGCTGCCTGGAAAAACCCCGGCGATATTACAATGATACCCGAAGCAAGATTATTTTATCCAAACGGAATCGACGCTTCGAGCCGTTATATTTCAGGTGGTTCTTATCTGCGTGTAAAAGCTGTGTCACTTGGCTATAATCTTCCTAAAAGCATATTAACGCGTTTAAAAATAGATCACTTACATATTTATATTAGGGCGGAAAATTTATTTACTATAACAAATTATGAAGGTTGGGATCCTGAAGTAACTGCAGATTTCTATAATGATAATATTAACAGAGGGTATGATTTTTATTCTGCACCACAATTCAGAACTATAACTGTTGGCGCTAACATTGGACTTTAAACCATTCCTTCAGATCAAAAAAATAAAAATGAAAAATAAAATCTTATTGTTATTTATAGGTTTTGTATTTGTTATGTACGGCTGCAATAAAAAGCTTGATACAAAACCCACTTCAAGTATTGATATAAACGATGTATTTAAAACAAGCAGCGATGTAGTAGGTGCTTTAAAAGGCTGTTACGATGATTTAGGTTCAGGTGATTTTTATGGCGGGCAACTATTTGTTGGCGCCGATTTATTAGGAGATTCTGATAATTTAAACTGGTCTGGAACCTATCAGCAATTTACACAGGCGCACAACAAGGCACTTACTGTTTCTAATACATTTGTTGCTGGTACATGGCTGGCAGGCTATAAAGTAATAAATGATGCAAACAATGTTTTAGCACACTTAGATATTGTTGTAGATGCAGACAAAGATCGCGTTGAAGGAGAGGCAAAATTTTTACGGGGCTGTACGTATTTTGATTTGCTGAGAATGTATGCTAAACCCTGGAATGATGGCGATCCAAACTCAAACGCCGGTGTGCCACTGGTATTAACGCCAACTACTTTAATCACTGATTCAAACAAGGTCAGCAGGAATACTGTAGCACAGGTTTACGCGCAGGTAATAAGTGATTTAACTGATGCAAGCCAAAAATGTATTGAGGCTGATAATACATACATTTTTGCTACTAATATTGCAGCTTATGCAATGTTGGCAAGAGTTTATTTACAACAACAGGATTATGAAAATGCTTTAACTGCTGAGAATACAGCACTAAATAAAGCACTCGATAACGGTTATCATTTAACATCAACTTATGCAGGTGCTTTTCCTTCTGCTGATCCGCCTGCAGCAATTCCTAATACAACAGAAGATATTTTTGCAATACAGGTAAATGCCACTTCAGGAATAAATGAATTCAATACATATTATTCAGAAAATCAGCGCGGAGATATTCAGATTAATGATGCTCAGTTTGATTTATATGAGCCTGATGATGACAGATTAAATTTATTTGATGATGAATACACACTTAAGTTTGAAAACTATTATGGAAATGTTCGTCTTATTCGTTTGGCAGAATTATATCTTACAAGAGCAGAATGCAATTTTAGGTTAGGAAAATCTGTTGGCGCAAAACCCGTAGATGATATTAATACAATAAGAGAACGCGTAAGTTTAGATCCTTACAAAGACAATGAATTAACATTAAGTAAAATTATTTTAGAAAGAGAGCTTGAATTAGCTTTCGAAGGATTTACTTTATTTGATGAAAAACGGTTGCAAGAAAATGTTGGCTTATTGCCATGGAATTCTCCCAAGCTTATTTATCCAATTCCACAAAGAGAAATTTATGCTAACCCAAATCTTACTCAAAACGATGGTTATTAATTTGTTTTAATGAAAAATAAAATTTTAACTGTAAGCACAACCTTGTTGTTGTGCTTACAGCTTTTTAGTCAATCACAAGGCAACTTATTTATTATTGGCGGCGGTCATAAATCGAAAGAATTGATGCAGCAATTAGTTACAACTGCGCAATTATCTTCAACCAATTATATTGTTTTTTTACCAATGGCTACAGAAGAACCCGATACCAGTTATGCTTATATTAAAGAAGATTTTGGTGCTGTTTGCAATAATAAAGTTGTCAATTTCAACTTTACAAAAAATGATATTAATAAAACAAGCTGGCTTGATTCTGTACAACATGCAAAGCTTATTTATCTCGGCGGCGGCGATCAAAGTCGTTTTATGAATATTGCTTTGCATACACCAATTCAAACTGCAATTCAGAATGCATATAAAAATGGTGCAACTGTTGCCGGAACAAGTGCTGGTGCAGCCATGATGAGTCATTACATGATAACCGGAAATCAATTGCTTGGCGATACAACTTATGAATCTACGTTTCCAAAACTCTGGAATAATAATCTTGAAATTACTGAAGGTTTAAGTTTAATTGATTCAGCAATAATAGATATGCATTTTGTGGCAAGAAGCCGGTACAACCGTTTATTAACTGCCGTTGCAAAATATCCAACCTTGCCATGTATTGGTATTGATGAAGGCACTGCAATTATTATTCATGGTAACAATGTAAAAGTTGCAGGCGCAAGCCAGGTTATTGTGTTTTCGCATCCACAAAATTTGCGTGTAACAAAAGATGATTATATAAAGTTTGATGATATTAAAATGAGTATTTATATAAATGGAGATTCGTTTAAGCTGAAATAATTATTTATAAATTTCAATACCAGTTTCTCCATTTGATTTTACATAACCGCGATACATCCCATCGGTATCAAAACTCATTGTAAAATTCCCATCTTTATCAACTGCAATTAAACCACCGTCGCCACCAAGAGCAGGTAATTTTTTCATAATCATTTCATCAGCTGCATCTTTTAAATTTTCATGTGCAAACTCCATTTTATCGCTAATAGTTTTTGCCATCACTAACCGAATATAATATTCGCCCCAGCCTGTACAACTAATAGCGCAGGTATTATTATCAGCATAAGTACCTGCACCAATTATGGGCGAGTCTCCTACCCTTCCATATCTTTTATCCGTCATGCCGCCGGTGCTTGTAGCAGCAGCAAGATTACCATGCATATCTAATGCAACAGCGCCAACCGTTCCATATTTATAATCATGATTATCGGGTTGTTTTAATAATCCTGTTGTAGAATCTTTATGCAAAGCTTTTAATGAATCTTCTTTTTTTGCTTCCTGCAAATCAAGCCAGCGTTGTGTTGTAAAGAAATAAGATGGATCAACAGTTTCGCATCCATTTATCGCTGCAAACTGTTCTGCACCTTTTCCCGCCATCATCACATGTTCACTTTTATCCATTACCACTCTCGCGGCAGTTATCGGGTTTTTAATATTTGTAACACCAGCAACTGCGCCAGCTTTCAATGTTTTACCATCCATGATTGATGCATCCATTTCGTTCTTTCCTTCATTGGTAAACACAGCACCTTTGCCCGCATTAAATAAAGAATCATCTTCCAAAATTTTTATTGTTGCTTCAACTGCATCTAATGCAGAGCCGCCATTTTGTAAAATATTTTTTCCAGCGTTCAATGCATTTTGCAAGCCTTCTTTATATAATTTTTCTTTTTCAGGTGTCATCTGGCTCTTTAAAATTGTTCCGGCACCACCGTGAATAACCAAAACATATTTTCCGGTAGTTTTTGTTGATTGTGCTAATAAGATCAAACCAAAAAAATTCATACATAAGAGAAGAAAATATTTTTTCATGAAGGCAATTTATACATTATACATTAAACCTCGTATTACAAAGATCACTACATATCTTAGTGCAATAGAATGTTATCATCACCATTATCCATATTACAGCAATACTGGAATCATCAATCATTTCGTTCACAGCAAGAAGAAATTATTCAATCTGTTTTAGTTGGAAAAGATACAATTGCATTACTTCCAACAGGAGGTGGCAAATCGGTATGTTATCAAATTCCTGCATTACTAAAAGATGGATTGTGTCTTGTGATAAGTCCTTTAATTGCATTAATGAAAGACCAGGTTGCGAATCTCGAAAAAAAAAATATTCCTGCACTTGCATTGCATAGCGGACAAACATTTTATGAAGTGAAACAAACTTTGCAGGATGCTGTGCATAACAATTATAAATTTTTGTACGTATCACCAGAACGTTTGCAAAGCAGGATTTTTAATGAATATCTTTCTTCACTCAATATAAATTTAATTGCAGTTGATGAAGCGCACTGCATTTCGCAGTGGGGTTATGATTTTCGTCCCTCGTATTTAAAGATTGCTGAATTAAGAAGTTTTATTAAAGCGCCATTGCTGGCACTAACCGCATCTGCAACGCCGGTTGTTTTAGATGATATAAAAATAAAACTGCAGTTGAAAGATGCTGCAGTTTTCAGACAATCATTTTATAAAAAAAACTTTTCTTATTCTGTTTTTAAAGTTGATAGTAAAATAAATAAAACTATTGAAGTTTTAAACAATGTGTATGGCAGCAGCATTGTGTATTGTAAAAGCAGGAAATTATGTAAAGAGATTACAGAACTTTTGCAACTTCAAAATATAAACAGCGATTTTTATCACGCAGGTTTGCCGCATGATGAACGAAATAAAAAACAGGAAGCATGGATAAACAATTCTTCAAGAGTTATGGTTTGCACCAACGCATTTGGAATGGGCATTGATAAGCCTGATGTGCGAACTGTAATTCATTATGACGTGCCGGATTGTTTGGAAAGTTATTACCAGGAAGCAGGACGTGCAGGCAGAGATGAAAAAAAATCTTATGCTGTTTTGCTATATAATATGGAAGATGAAAACACGCTGAAAACCTTGCCTGCATTGCGTTTTCCTCCGGTTAAAGAAATAAAAAATATTTATCAGTGTTTGGTTGATTATTTACAAATACCGGTTGGCATTGGTGAAGGAAATTATTATGATTTTAACCTGAATGAATTTAAAAAAAATTTTGCGCTTGATGTTTTTGCGGTAATTAATACTTTAAAAATATTAGAGCAGGAAGGTTATATCAGCTTTAATGAAACCGTTTTTTTACCATCAAAAATTTGTTTTACAACGCCAAAAGAATCTTTGTTCGATTTTGAAAATTTACACATACAATTTGAACCTTTACTAAAATGTTTATTGAGAACTTATGAAGGTATTTATGACAATAAAGTTTCAATCAGCGAAAAACTAATGAGTAAACTAATGAGAATTTCTATTACTGATATTAAGCAACAATTACAACAATTACAATCATTTAATATTATTGAATACGAACAGCAAAAAGAAATGCCACAAATTTATTTTGTTACTAATCGTGCACCGGCGCAGTATCTTGCTATAAACTATGAAAGATATAAACAACGAAAAGATGATTATGAAAAACGTGTTGCAACTATCATTGGTTATTTAAATAATATAACTTTTTGCCGCAGCCGTTTTATAGGCAATTATTTTGTTGATAATCAAATAAAAGATTGCGGAATTTGTGACAATTGTTTAAAGAAAAAATCAATAAGTATTACAGAAGAAGAATTTGAAATTATTAAAGAACATATATTAAATATTGCAGCCGATAAGAATTAGTTATTCAAAATATATTTCAATCAAACAAAAAATTTAAGAAAGAAAAAATTTGGAAGGTGCTTGAATATTTACAATCAGAAAAAATTATACGAATTGAGAATGATGGAAGAATATTAACTTGTTAATTTAAATTCATTATGCGTAAAGAACAAACAAAAGACCTGTTAAATTTTTAAACCTTTTCATTCAGCACAGAGTCTTATTCCCAAGAACCAGAATAAATAAAAGTTGAGTAAATGCAAATACTAAAAAAATTTTTTATTTTTTTAATTGCGGTTATTTTGCATAGTTGTGGTGCAAAACCTCCGCATGAAAAAGGAAATTTTAAACAAACAGATTTGGTTGAATTAATAAAACTTGATACGAGTATTCATCTTGATATACGTTATGCAACTAATAATAATTTTGTTGGCAAACCTGTGTACAAAGAAGCACGTGCATTTTTGCAAAGACCTGCAGCAGAAGCTTTGGTTAAAGTAAATGAATCTTTAAAACCCTTTGGTTATGGATTGCTTGTGTTTGATGGTTATCGTCCGTGGGATGTAACAAATTTATTCTGGAAAGTTACGCCGCCTGATAAACATAATTTTGTTGCAAATCCTGCAAAAGGCTCAATACATAATCGTGGTTGTGCGGTTGATTTGAGTTTATATAATTTATCAACGGGAAAAGAAATTGAAATGACAGGCAAGTATGATGAAATGACGCAACGCTCTTATTCAGATTATAGTGGTGGAACTGAGCAACAAAGAAAGATGAGAGATTTATTGCGCGCAAAAATGGAAGCACAAGGTTTTAAAGTGATTCATGATGAATGGTGGCATTTTGATTATAAAGAATGGAAAGATTATCGCATAACCAATGTGCCGTTTGAGAAAATAAAATAATTATTAATGAATAAAGAATGATGTACAGTTTTAATTGTTTACTAAACTTATTCCCACTTAAAAACTTTTATAGCAACTGCATAAATAATAATTCCCCAAATCAATAATGCACCAACATCTCTCCAGCAACTAAAAAAACTGGCGCCTTCAAAAGAAATATCGCGCATAGCATTATTAAAATGTGTAAGCGGTAAAATATTACAGAAATATTGCAGCCATTTTGGAAAATAATTTATAGGAAAAAAAGTTCCTGCCAATAAGAATTGTGGAAGTGTAAACATATTTGCGAAAGGCGGAATAGTGCTTTCGTTTTTTGCAACGCTGCTTACTACAAAACCAAAACCCATAAAAACAATAAGTGCAATAAAACTCAGCAACATAATTTCAAGAAAGGTTTCAAAGCCATGTACCAGTGTAAAATTAAAAGCTGTTGTACCAAGCCCAATAATTATAATGGCAGTCATCATTTGAAATATTACGCGGCTTATTGCTTCACCAAAAACAATATAAGTACGGCGAATAGGTGTTGCGAAAAATCTTTTTAAGATTAATTGCTGACGAAGATTAAAGAACATAAATGCCACACCAAAAACACCGGCGCTTAATAAAGAAAAACCAAGTTGTCCAGGTAAAATAAAATCAATGCGGCGATATTCTCTGCCGGGAATTTTTATAATATTATTGCTTATGGCTGCAATAGTTTGCATTTGCGGAAAATGCTTTTGATTATAACCGCCAATAACATCTTTCAAAATTGATTCAAGAATATTTATGTTTTGTTGATTAACTGCTTCAGAGCTTTTAAGATCAATTATATAAGCCGGGCTTGCTGCCGTATTTTTTTTAATGTTGATTATAGCAATGATGTTTCCTTTTTCAAGATCTTCTTTAAGCAGGCTATCATCTTCCTGCACAAAATGAATGCTTGAAATATTTTTTAACGATTGATAAATTACGTTTGTTGTGTCAGCATCTTTATTTAAAGCAACATCTAAAGAAATGCCGCCATTTTCGCCAATAAATCCAAACACCAATATAAAAACCAAAGGAAAAACAATGCTGAAAACCACTGCAGACGGGCTTCTGAATATTGAACGCAAACTGCCTTTGGTTATGGCAAACATTGCTTTAAATTGGTTGTAAGGCGGTTGCTGCATAAACATAAATTGGCGCAAAACTATTCACGAAACATTATAGCAAAAAATTAATAATCTGAGTAAGAAGCAGCATGCATTAAAATAATATCTGCTTTGGAAACATTGTTTTTGTATTCATCTATCGCAAATATTTTTTTTGTATCGGTATCATCACTAAAACTTTTCCAGTGTGCATCACGGTCACTCAAATTTTCATAAGAAGTTAAATACATAAGGTTTGGCATATGGCTGCCTGTAATTACATCTCCATAAAAAATGGCATTACAATTTAGTTTTGAAAAGATATTTATTTCACCGCCGGCATTAAACATTTTTACTTTATTTATGTGGTAATTTTCTGTTGGGCTTTCATAACTGCGCAGCTCATAAATATGTTCTTTTTTGTCTGAAGTTAAATGCGGCAACTGTATCTGCGGTGCTAAAGAAAAAGCATTTAGAATTATTTTTTCAACTCTTGTGTAAGATGGATTTTGATATGATGCATTGATATAATCTTTTGCGGCTTCTGCATAAACTGCATCATTTGTAATTGAATTTTCCAGCGTTTCCATTTCGCCGAAAGAGTTATAAGGTATAATTATATAAATTATTTTATCAGTTGATGTATCATTTGCAATAGGTTTAAAAACGCCAATATATTTTTTGTTTTTCCTGTGCAATGCAGGCAGGTAAGCAGTTCGCAGATACGTATCAAGTCTTATTTCCTGTTGTGCATCTTTAAAATGATAAACAGTTATTACATAAATATCGTTTGCAAAAGATTTTTCAGAAATAAAGAAAATGAAAGCAATTAGCGTAATAAAATATTTTTTCATTTGTATTGATTATATGTAAAGTTAACAATGGCTTACAGAAATTATTAGGCGATTGTTTATTTTTGCAGTATGATAAAAGTTGCCGGCATACAAATGAGTTGCACTGCAGATAAAAAAGTAAATCTTGATAAAGCCGCTGAAAAGATAAAAGAGGCTGCAGCGAAAGGCGCACAAATTATTTGCACACAGGAATTGTTTACTTCATTGTATTTCTGCGACGAAGAAGATTATGAAAATTTTAAACTTGCAGAATCTGTTCCCAGCGAAACAACAGAAGAGCTGGGCAAGCTTGCTAAAGAATTAAATGTTGTTATCATTGCCTCGTTGTTTGAAAAAAGAGCACAAGGCATTTATCATAATACAACGGCTGTGCTTGATGCTGATGGAAGTTATCTCGGTAAGTATCGTAAAATGCATATTCCTGATGATCCGAATTATTATGAGAAATTTTATTTCACGCCAGGCGATCTTGGTTACAAAATTTTCAAAACAAAATATGCAACTATTGGTGTACTGATCTGTTGGGATCAATGGTATCCTGAAGCTGCAAGAATCACTGCTTTAATGGGTGCAGAAATATTATTTTATCCAACAGCAATTGGCTGGTCAACTGCGCAGAATGAAGAAACAAATAATGAACAATACAATGCATGGCAAACTATTCAGCGCAGCCATGCGGTGGCAAATGGTGTACATGTTGTAAGTGTTAACCGCGTTGGGCTTGAGCAGAATGGCGCAATGAAATTCTGGGGCGGCTCATTTATCTCAAATCCTTTTGGAAATCTTATTTACAAAGCCTCACATGAAAATGAAGAAATATTTATTGCAGAAATTGATTTGAAAAAAACTGATCTTTATAGAACGCATTGGCCTTTTATGCGTGATAGAAGAATAGATTCGTACCAACAAATTACAAAAAGATTTATTGATGAAGAATAGCTAGTGAAATATAGTTAATAGCTTTTTGAACAATGAATCAAAACCATGATTAATGAACTATGAACCAAACACAAACTCCAAAACAACTTGGTTATTATTTTCCGCCTGAATTTTCACCACATGAAGCAACATGGCTAAGCTGGCCACACAAAGAAGCATCTTGGCCAGGAAAAATTGAAACAATTTATAAGCCTTACGCACAGTTTGTAAAAGCACTTGCAGAAAATGAAAAGGTGCGCATTAATGTATCTGATGAAGAAATGAAATTTTTTGCTGAAAATATTTTAGGAAAAGAAAATGTAAACATGCAACAAGTTGAATTCTTTTTTCATCCTACAAACGATGCATGGTGCAGAGATCACGGACCGGCTTTTCTTATCAATTCAAATACAAAAGAAAAAGCAGTAATTGACTGGAATTATAATGCATGGGGAAATAAATATCCGCCATATAATTATGATGATATAATACCAACACTTATTGCAAACCATTTTAATCTTGAGGTCTTCTACCCAAATATTGTTATGGAAGGCGGCTCAGTTGAATTTAATGGCAAAGGCACATTGCTTACTTCAAAATCTTGCTTGTTAAACCCTAATCGAAACCCGCAATTAAATCAACAACAAATAGAATTTTACTTATGCGAATATTATGGTGTTGAACAAATACTTTGGGTTGATGAAGGCATTGAAGGCGATGATACAGACGGACATATTGATGACACTGTACGTTTTGTAGACGAAGACACTGTGCTTACTGTGATTGAAGAAAATAAAAACGACGAAAATTATGAGCCATCGCAAAAAAATTTTAAGCAACTTAAAACAATGCGTTTGATAAATGGTAAACAATTAAACATTATTGAATTGCCAATGCCCGATGAAATTATTTATGAAGCGCAAAAATTACCCGCTTCTTACGCTAATTTTTATATTGCCAATAATGTTGTTGTAGTTCCCATGTATGATTGCGATAAAGATGATATTGCACTTGAAATAATTCAGCAATGCTTTTCAAGCAGAAAAGTGATAGGTATTAATTCTGTTGATATTATTTGGGGATTAGGAAGTTTTCATTGCCTAAGCCAACAAGAACCAAAAGTTTAATATGCTGAAAACTATTGACAATTTTTCTTGATAAAATTGCGAACAGCTTCGCCGATTTGCCTCAAAGAACCATCACCATTTTGTAAAGCTACTGAACCGCCAACACCATCACCGCTATAAAAAATTGCATAATCCATTTTTTCATCTAGTACTTTTTGCATCAGGCCGGTTATTAATGTAGGCGAAGTATTTAAAACACCAAATTCATTTGTAATAACAGGCTTGCTGGTTACACGTGATAAATAATTTACTACAGCAGCAAATACTGCCGGATCAATGTGATCAGCATTACGTGCATCACTATTTATTTTTCCTCTTGCAGCAACAGGTTCATACCAATGAAAATTTACATAATCAAGATTAAGTGTTTTATAAGATTGTACAACTGCTTTTCCAAAAGTCAAAGCACGCTGCACTACAGGCATACTTTTATAATTATTCAGTTTAACCAAATATTGCGGCGGAAGCGCACGACGTGCAAAATCATTTGCTTCCTGCGTTTTTCCATTGCTCATAAAATCATCATATACAAGCAGCATTATTTCACGCACCGTTAATCCGCCATTGGTAACTTTTAATCCTTTTGCATGGCAAATTGAAATAGCTGTTTTTAATTCATTTATGTAATCATCGGCGGAGCCGGAATGATAGCCTGAATTATCTTCTTCATTTTCTATAACCACTAATTCAGGTTTGTATTTATCAAGAATTGATGTTACAGTTTTTCCATATGCATCCATATCTGTTGGAAAAGGAACAGGTTGTTTTTCACCCATTGAACCGCGTGGAATTCCGTAATTTATATTCAGAATTATTTTAAAACCAGCAGAAGTAAAATCATAATAATTATTTATGTTTCCGCTCCATGTATTAATATCAGTACGTAATCTTATATAATTAAGTTCAAGTGCTTTTGCTGCCAATATTTTTTTATCTATTGGAACAGCAGCGTTATCGGTTTTATCAATTAAAACACCAAATGGATTTTTATTTGTTTCCTTTTTTTCAGTAATATCTGTATCGATTGAAAGGATTGTATCGCTGCTATTATTAACAGGATCATTAATTGCCTGTTGATTATTATTTGCTTCTTTTACTTGTTTGTGATGATTTTTTGAACGCGATATTAAATTGCACTGAATAAATAATGGTAAAATAATAACTGAAAAAAATAAAGTATTTAGTTTCATAAAGTAAAATATTTCAGAGGTTTATTTAATTATAAAGATTGATGCAAGATGCAAATAATAGAGTTTATAACTTTGAAACATGACTAAATTAAGCGTTAATATTAATAAACTTGCCACATTGCGCAATAGTCGCGGTGGCAATAATCCTGATATAATTAAAGCTGCTGTTGACGCTCAAAATTTTGGTGCTGATGGAATAACTGTTCATCCCAGACCTGATGAAAGACATATACGTTATCAGGATGTTTATGATTTAAAAAAAGTTATTAAAACCGAATTTAATATTGAAGGCAATCCTACAGAAAAAAAATTTGTAGAACTGGTACTTGCAATAAAACCGGAACAGGTAACACTGGTGCCCGATGCGTTAAACCAAATTACCAGCAATCACGGATGGAATATCACGGAACATAAAAATTATTTAAAAGATATTATTGCAGTTTTTAAAAATGCAGGTATTCGTACATCTGTTTTTATTGATCCCAATGCTGAAATGGTAAGAAACGCTAAAGAAACCGGAACTGACAGAATAGAATTGTATACAGAAACTTATGCATTAAATTTTGAAACCAATAAAGATGCAGCAATTAAACCATATATAGCTGCTGCAAATATTGCGAAAGAATTAAACATAGGTATCAATGCAGGACACGATCTTGACATGCACAATCTTACTTATTTTATTAAAAATATTTCGTGGGTTGATGAAGTTAGTATTGGTCATGCTTTAATATGCGATGCAATTTATCTGGGTTTTCAAAACACTATACAACTATATAAAAGACAACTTAATATATTGAATGATTTTTAGAAATGTTAATTAAAAAAACGCATTACTACTACTGCGTTTTTCTTTATGCTTATTTCAATCCCCAAATTTCTACGTGTGCTTTATCAGTTTTATAATTGGGAACTGTTCGATATATAAAATCTATCTCTTTAATTTTACGTTCATAACCTTTTAAATCAATATTTCTGCTTTCAGTACCTGCTTTAAAATCATAACGTACAGGTATTACTTCAGGTTCACCATCCTGGTACACAACAGTCATTTCGTCAATATGTACAGCCGCATCAGTAGCTTTAATTTTTATAGATTTAAACTTGTCATCACCCAAAACTTTAATAACATCTTTATCAGTTTTAAAATCTGCAGACGTTTCTCCTATTTTATGCCAACCTGGTTTATTGCTGGTTATAACTTCAACTTTTTGTGCTTTAATCGAGGAAAGTGAAACTATACATGCAGCAAGAATAAAAAGTGTTTTTTTCATTTTATATTTTACAATGAGGAAACAAAATCTATTCCAATCATATTACAAAAAAAGTTAAGAGATAAATTCTAACTAATCATTCCAATTTATTTAAACATTTTAAACCAATTTTATATTTTATTGTTTTTTAAAAAATGCAAGAAGTAATAAATATCATGTGGTTTCGCCGCGATTTGCGCTTGAATGATAACGCTGCTTTATATCATGCACTTAAAAGTGAATATCCGGTATTACCGGTTTTTATTTTTGATAAAAACATTCTTGATGATCTTGAAGAAAAAAAAGATCGCCGTGTAGAATTTATTTGTGATGCTTTGGAAGAAATACAAACGGAATTAAGAAAACATAACACAAGCCTTACTGTTTTTTATGATACGCCAGAAATTGTTTTTAATAAACTTTTAAAAGAATATTCAGTAGAAAATGTTTTCGCAAATGAAGATTATGAACAATATGCTTTTGACCGCGATGAAGCAATTTCTTCAATTTTACAAAAACATAATGCGCAGCTAAAATTATTTAAAGATCAGGTTGTTTTTTCAAAGAATGAAATAGTAAAAGACGATGGAAAACCTTACACTGTTTTTACACCATATAGTAGAAAATGGTTAGCTGCATTAAAACCATTTCATTTAAAATCATACCCAACAAAAAAGTATTTCAAAAACTTTTTCAAGCAAGAAGCGCTTAAAATTCCTTCATTAGAAAGTATGGGTTTTGAAAAAACTGACAAAGCTTTTCCTTCAAAAAAAATTAATGAAAATGTTATTAAGCATTACAAACAAACAAGAGATTTCCCAGGTGAAGAAGGTACAAGCAGAATGAGTGTTCACCTGCGTTTTGGAACCGTGAGCATTCGTGAACTCGCATCTAAATCTCAAAAATTAAACAGCACATACTTGAACGAATTAATATGGCGGGATTTTTATCACATGATACTTTGGCATTTTCCGCATGTGCGAAAAGAAAAAGCTTTTCATCAGGAAATGGATAATATAAATTGGCTCAATAATGAAGGGGAATTTAAAGCCTGGTGCGATGGTAAAACAGGTTACCCGATTGTTGATGCAGGTATGCGCCAATTAAATGAAACGGGGTTTAAGCATAATCGTGTGCGCATGATTACGGCATCTTTTCTTTCAAAACATTTGCTGATTGACTGGCGTTGGGGCGAAGCATATTTTGCAAAAAAATTATTAGATTATGATTATGCACCAAACAATGGTGGCTGGCAATGGAGTGCAAGTACAGGTTGTGATGCTATGCCTTATTTCAGAATATTTAATCCAACAGAGCAAACAAAAAAGTTTGATAAAGATTTAAAGTATATTAGAAAGTGGATTCCTGAACTTGATTCGTTCGACTATCCGAAGCCGATTATTGAACATACATTTGCAAGACAGAGGGCGTTGGATGCATATAAAAAAGCAGCAACAAAAAAATAGTAACTTAATTTTTTATTCATTTCAATTAAAAAAATCATCATCATGGAAAAGTTAGGAATTTTGGCACGAGTAGAAGCTAAACCGGGAAAAGAAAAAGAAGTACTTGAGTTTTTAAAATCAGCATTGCCACTCGCACAGGCAGAGTTAAAAACCGTAAGATGGTATGCATTGCAAATTGATACTTCCACTTTTGCAATCTTCGACTCATTTGAATCAGAAGAAGGCCGTGATGCGCACCTTAACGGTGAAATTGCTGCAGCATTAATGAAAAACGCTTCTGCACTTCTTGCCAAAGATCCTGTTATTGAAAAAGTAGAGTTGCTTGCAGTAAAATAAATAAATTATATCATTCAACAACCAGCGTTGTAATGGAATGTGGTAAGCTTGTTGTTTGTGCAGCTTCTCCTTTGATCCATAAATTATAATCTATTTTTTCGTCTGATGTATTCAATACAACAACAGCAAGTTTTCCATTAGAGTTTATAAATGCTGTGGTTTGTAATTTATCGCGATTTGATGAAGCAATAACGCGTTGTGCACCCGGACGAATAAATTTAGAAAAATGACCAATATAATAAAAGCTGTTCATGTAAGTTAGTTCACCTGTTTTTGTATTTGCATGAACCGGCGCGAAGCAGAAATTACCAACATGATTTGGTCCGCCATTTTCATCAAGTAAAATATTCCAGTCTGTCCATGCAACGGTACCATTATTAAAATCATGCACCATTGATGTTCCATATCTTTCACCCCAATTCCAATCATGAATTTTTGAAGCTTTAAATGATTCTGCACAACCTTCTGTAAAAATTAAATTTTTTGTTGGAAATGTTTCGTGCACACGTGCAACATTATCAAATTCCATTTCGCTGCCCGTCCATGTTTCATACCAGTGATAACCGATGCCCCAAACATATTTTGCAGCAATCGGGTCTTCTAAAATTGTACTTGCACGTTGGTAAATTAAATCACGGTTGTGGTCCCAACATATTAATTTCTTACTGCTTAATCCATCTTTTGCCAATGTTGGTCCCAGATAATTTTTTATAAAATCTCTTTCATCTTCAGCAGTAAATGTGCACGATTCCCAGCTTTGTTTGGCCATCGGTTCATTCTGTACGCTTAATCACCAAACCGGCATTCCTTTCGCTTCATACGCCTTAATAAATTTTATATAATAATTTGCCCAGCTTTGCATGAATTCAGTCTTTAATTTTCCACCGTGCGCCATGTCGTTATTTTCTTTCATCCATGCAGGCGGGCTCCAGGGCGTTACAAATAATGTAACGTGATTATTGGCTGCTTTTTGAACTTCTTTTATAAATGGAATTTTATACTTTTCATCATGCGCAAGATTAAATGTTTTTAAGGATGCATCGTTATCTGCAACGTATGTATAACTATCGCTGCTAAAATCACAACTGTTAATGTTTGTTCTCGCTAAATTGTAGCCGATGCCATTCACCGGATCGTAATAAGCTTTTAATAATTCTTTTTGTTTATCTGCAGGAAGTTTATAAAATGTTTCAGCAGAAGCATCTGTTAATGCGCCACCAATACCAATAAGTTTTTGAAATTTTTGCGATGGATCAACAAAAACGCAAACCTGCGTTTCAACCGGCTGACCCATGTGTGTAAACTTTAAACTATCGGTTAAACTGATGCGATAATCAGTTTTATCAGCCGTGGTATAAACCAAAACTTTTTTATTTGTTGTTGAAAATGCTTTTGATTGTGCATTGCAAAATGTTATTGCAAATAGTAGTGCAAGCGTTAAATAATTTTTCATTGATAAACTTATAAACTTATAAAATAATAAAAATCAGATTCCCGCGAAAGCGGGTGATGACGTTTCAAATTTATTGCAAACTAATAATTATTCAGTGTTCATTATTACCTGCTGTTAGCATCATTCATTCTTATTCTTCTGCCTTTATAATTTTTTCCATCCAAAGAACGAATCATTTGTTTTGCTGCGGTGCTGTCAACTTCAACCCAGCTATTCATTTCTTTTATATCAATTTTGCCAAGCACATCTTTTTTTAAATCACTCATATCTAAGATAAACTGCAAAAAACTCGCCTTATAAAAGCCATCTTTTGTTCCAAGGTTTACAAATAATCTAGTGAAATCACCACCATAATTTTTGCTGCGTTCCCGTTCTCGTCCCCTACCTCTGCTATTATTATCAAATTCGTTACGATCATTAGTTCTTACAGGTCTTCTTTCTTTTGATTCGCGCACATTAAGATCTTCTGCATTTTCATAGTACTTTAAAAAACGATCAAACTCCATCGCTGCAACTCTTTTTAAAACGTCTTCTTTTGTTACATGCGCAAACTTTTCTGCGAGCATCGGAACATAGGTTTCATAATCACCATGACTAATATCTGCCTGCAATAATTTTTCCATAAAAAAGAAAAATTGTTTTCTGCAAACATCTTTACCGGCAGGTATTTCAAAGCGATGAAATGGTTGCTGCACCATGCGTTCGATTTGCTTCAGCTTATATAATTCGCGTGAATGCACAATGCTCATACTAATACCTGTATTACCTGCACGACCGGTTCTGCCGCTGCGATGCGTATATATTTCAACATCATCGGGCAGCTCATAGTTTATAACGTGTGTTATACCCTGCACGTCAATACCGCGCGCTGCAACATCTGTTGCAATTAATAACTGCAAACTTTTATCACGAAACTGTCCCATTACTTTGTCGCGCTGCTGTTGTGTAAGATCGCCGTGCAATGCATCAATATCATAACCTTCACGTGTAAGTTTTTCAGAAATTTCCTGTGCATCTGCTTTGGTACGCGTAAAAATCAAACCATAAATTCCCGGGTTAAAATCTATTAAACGTTTCAGCGTTTCGTAACGGTTATGTGCCGGTGTTATATAATATTGATGATCTATATTTTTATTGCCGGTGTTTGCTTTGCCAACCGTTACTTCAAAAGGTTCTTTCATGTAACGCTTGCTAACCTTGCGAATTTCGGCGGGCATTGTTGCGCTGAAAAGCCAGGTTGCTTCACGCTTTGGTGTGTTCTGTAAAATAAATTCAATATCATCCTGAAAACCCATGTTCAGCATTTCATCTGCTTCATCAAGCACAACATATTTTATTTGATCAAGGTTGATGGCTTTGCGTTCAATCAAATCAATCAAACGACCCGGCGTTGCTACAACAACCTGCACACCTTTTTTAATATCTCTAATTTGCATACTAATACTTGCGCCGCCATAAACCGCTACAATATGCATGGCACGTATGTTTTTTTTAAACGAATCCATGTCGTTTACAATCTGGATGCACAACTCTCTTGTAGGGCAAACTATTAACGCCTGCGGAAATTTCTGTTTTTCATCAACCAATTGCAATAAAGGCAAACCAAACGCAGCGGTTTTCCCGGTACCTGTTTGCGCAAGTCCTATAAAATCTTTTGTACCGCTTAATAAAACGGGAATTGCTTTTTCTTGTATTGTTGTAGGCGTTTCAAAACCTAAATCTTTTATAGAAGAGAGTAATGTTTCATCTAAACCTAAATCTTCAAAACTTGTCATACCAAAATTTCCGCAAATGTAATCTATTGTATGCGGTGAATTACGATAGTAATGATGAATAATTTTGCATGATTTCATTTGTATTTTTATAATAAAAAAATGGGTGATTTAAAATTATTTATGGCTGTAATTGGTTGCACACCAAAAGGAAGATTTACAGAACAGCATGATGTTTTTTTTGGAATTGGAAATTCATTAAAAGAATTAATACCGCAGATGTTTACGTTTTGGAAAGAAGCGGAAGAAAATATTCATATTGATGCATGGCGTGAAGTTTTGGTTGCAGATAATTATGCGGTAACAATTACTGAAAAAAATCATGCTGATTCAGATTCAGAAAATAAAAAATTATTTTTTATAAATCTTGGCGGTTATAAAGAAAATGAATTTGAAGAATATCATTATAAAATAATAACTGCAGCAGCAGACAAAGGAGAAGCGGTTCGTAATTCAAAGCAAACTGCATTTTATAAACATTGTGGTTTTAAGGGCGCAGAATCACACATTGATGATAAGTATGGAATTGATGTAGATGATTTATATGAGATTGAAGATATACTGCCGGAATCCGCGAAAGAAAAATATGAAATTCATTTATCGCCGGCTAATGATGCAGCAGCAGATGAATTGCATATTGGTTATTTTAAAATTGAGAAATTGCTGAAAAGTGATTTTTAAATAATCACTCATTGTTATTAATTTTATTTAGCAATTCAAAACTGTCTTTTAGTTTAGCATAGAGTTCTTTATAAATAATAAAGTATTTCTTATAAACAGTATGTTGTTTTTTATCAGGCTTAATTAATTTAATCTCTTTTAAAAACAAATTTGATTTAGAAAAATTATCAAGCAATCCAACTGCTTTCATACCAACAAATGCAGCGCCTAATGCTGATGCATCTGCCGCATCATTAATAATAATTTTTTTACCTGTAACGTCTGAGAAAATTTGTACCCATTCTTTCGATTTAATAATGCCGCCACTTAAATAAATTTTTTCTATTGTACTGCTGGTTTCCTCAACTGCGTTTATAACATCTAATAACGCAAAACATATTCCTTCTAAAACAGCTTTTATAATTGTTGCTTGTGTATGAAATGATGTTAAACCAATCAGAGCGCCGCGTGCATTTTCATCCCACATCGGCGAACGTTCACCATTAAGATAAGGAAGAAAAATCAAACCTTCTGCACCGGCTTTAATTTGAGCGGCTTCTTTAAAAATCTTTTTGAAAACTTTTTCATCTTTAAAATTCTTTTGTAATACTTTTTCAATCAACCATTGTAAAGCAACGCCGCCATTGTTTACCGCACCGCCAAGCACATACATGTGTTCCTGAATATAATAACAGAATAAACGTTGCTGTTTATCAATAATATATTTATTGGAAGTAATGCGCGCCGCGCCGCTTGTGCCGATTGTAACAGCCATATTTTTTGCATTAAATAAACCGCAGCCAAGGTTAGCAAGTGCGCCATCACTTGCACCTGATACAAAAGGAATTGTGCTTTTTATTTTTAATTTATTTTTTATATCGGATAATAATTCTGTTTCATAATGTTCTGTAGAAACAAGTTGTGAAAGTTGATTTGTTGTTATACCTGCAACGTTCAAAGCTTCATCATACCAGCAAATATTTTTTTCATCGAATAGTCCGGTTGCGGCTGCAATTGAATGATCAATTATAAACTTTCCGAAGAGTTTAAAAAAAATATATTCTTTAATCGAAATAAACTTAAATGCTTTGTCAAATATTTTTTTCGATTCGTGTTTAAGCCAAATTAATTTACATAATGGCGACATGGCATGAATAGGAACGCCGGTTGTTTCATAAATTTTAGTTGCTATTGGTTTAGCTTTTAATTTATGCGCATATTTTGCACTGCGCAAATCTGCCCACGTAAGCATGTTCATTAAAGGTTTGCCGTTTTTATCTACAGCAAGTAAACTATGCATGGCTGCACTAAAAGAAACACACGCAACATTTTCTACATTACAAAAAGAAAAAGATTGTTTAAGTAATTTTAAAAAGGCATCGAAAATTTTATCAGCGTTTTGTTCGTTCCATCCCGGTTTTGTTTGTATAGGTTTTGTTGCAAGCTGAAATGTTTTTAAAACTTTTCCCTTTGTATTTATAATTACAGCTTTACAATGTGTGGTTCCTAAATCAATTGCTATAATCTCTTTCATTCAAAACGAAAATAAAAAAAGCATTTTGTTTAAAACAGTTTATTCTTACTTTAGCTACTCTAATATAAATCTGGAGCAGGCATGGGAACATTACAGGTAAAAAAGAATCCGAAGAAGTATGATGCAGTAATAATTGGTTCAGGCGCAGGCGGCGGCATGGCAACTTATGTGCTGGCAAAAGCAGGATTAAAAGTTTGTTTGATAGAGGCCGGACCAATGTATGATCCTGCAAAAAATTCTAACCAGTTACAACCACCATGGGCGTCACCACGCAGAGGCAGAAGCACAAAGTTTCGCCCGTTTGGAGATTTTGACGGATGTTATTGGGGGTGGGAAATTGATGGTGAACCTTATACGCACGTTGGCGATACAAAATGGGAATGGTGGCGTGCAAGAATGCTGGGTGGAAGAACTAATCACTGGGGAAGAATTACGTTGCGTTTTGGACCAAGAGATTTTAAGAAAAAAGATATAGATGGATTAGGTGATAACTGGCCAATTGGCTACGATGATGTAAAACCATATTATGATAAAGTAGAAAGTTTAATTGGTGTATTTGGAACAAATGAAGGTTTGCCAAACGATCCGGATGGAATTTTTCTTCCGCCACCAAAACCCCGCTTGCATGAAATGCTGATAAAGAAAACAGGCACTGGTTTAAATATTCCTGTTATTCCTTCACGTTTATCTATTCTTACAAAAAAAATAAATGATGAACGCGGACAATGTTTTTATTGTGCACAATGTGGCAGAAGTTGCAAAGTATATGCTGATTTTTCTTCATCGTCTGTATTAATTATTCCTGCTTTAAAAACAGGTAATGTTGATTTACTTACTAACTGCATGGCGCGTGAAGTGATAACAAATAAAGAAGGCTTGGCAACGGGCGTTTCTTACGTTGATAAAGAAGATATGCAGGAGTATGTTGTTGAAGGAAAAACAGTTTTACTTGCTGCGAGTGCTTGCGAAAGCGCAAGACTTTTATTAAACTCAAAATCATCTGCGCATCCAAACGGATTAGCAAATGAAAGTGATGTTGTAGGAAAATATTTGCATGATTCTACAGGCGCAGATATGGGCGGTGTGTTGCCAACATTATTTGATCGTAAACGCTATAACGAGGATGGTGTTGGTGGAATGCATGTTTATACTCCATGGTGGCTTGATAATAAAAAATTAGATTTCCCACGCGGTTATCATATTGAATATTGGGGCGGAATGGATCAGCCGGCTTATGGTTTTGGCTGGGGCATTGAAGGCATGAATGGTAAGTATGCTGTACATGGAAAAACAAAAGAAGCAGGTGGATACGGAAAATCTTTAAAAGAAGATTATCGCTTTTTTTACGGTGCTTCCGTTGGCATGGCTGGCCGCGGAGAAGCAGTTGCGCTTGCAAGTAATCTTTGCGAGATAGACCCAAATACCGTTGATAAATATGGTATACCTGTACTTCGCTTCAATACAAAATATACCGATTATGAAATAAAGCAGGCGAAGCACATGAAAGAAACTTTTAAAGAAATTCTTACAACTATGGGCGCTGTAATAACTTTTGGAGATGATGGTCCTGAATCAAATTATGGTTTACATGCTCCGGGTAATATTATTCATGAAGCAGGAACGGTGAGAATGGGAAGCGATCCTAAAAGCTCTGCATTAAATTCATTTTGCCAGGCGCATGATGCTAAGAATGTTTTTTGTGTGGATGGTGGTCCGTTTGTTTCGCAGGGAGATAAAAATATCACACATACTATTCTTGCTTTATCATGGAGAACGAGTGATTATATTATTGATCAGATGAAAAAGCAAAATTTATCTTAAATAACCATTAACGATTAATATTAATAAAATGGACAGACGTAAATATTTAAAAACACTTGGTGTAACCGCAGTAACTGCAGGTGTTTTGGTTGATGCCTGCAAAACAGAAAAAAAAGAAAATCAGGCACCGGCAACTAAAGAAAGCGAAAGTACTATCGATCGCATGCCGGAAGAAAAAGTGCATGAAGCCGAAGTGAAAAATGAATCTAAATTTTTTACACCCGAAGAATTTTCAACTATAACTGTACTCGCAGATATTATTATTCCAAAAGATGAAATAAGCGGAAATGCAAGCGAGGCAAAAGTTGCTGATTTTATAGAATATATTGTAAAAGATGAACCGGATTATCAAAC
>CAXSDU010000052.1:0-2971 GCA_964236165.1 uncultured Parafilimonas sp.
AGAAGGTCTTAAACATATTGCAGAACGCGTTGCTGTGTTAACGCAAACAGTGGCCAAAAGTATTGCTGCACGCGGGTTTCAGCTTGTATCGCTAAATTATTTTGATACAATTACAATTAAGGTTGATGATATAAAATTGATAAAAGAAAAAGCAGAGCGACAAAAAATTAATCTTCGTTATATTGATAAAAACCTCATTGGTATTTCTATTGACGAAACTATAATGATTGATGATTTATACGATCTTATCAATTGTTTTGAAAACGATGTTGACCCTGTGCATTTTGATATGGAAGAAGATGCTGCTCCTGAGCATATTCCATCATTTGCAAAACGCAGCTCAGTTTTTTTAACGCATCCTGTTTTTAATCTGCATCACAGCGAAAGCAAAATGATGCGTTATATAAAATCTCTGGAGAATAAAGATTTATCTCTCAACACTTCAATGATTTCTCTTGGCAGTTGTACAATGAAATTGAATGCCGCAACTGAAATGATGCCTTTAAGCTGGAATCACTGGAGCAAAATACATCCATATGTTCCAAAAGAACAGGCAGGCGGTTATCAGCAAGTGATAAAAGAATTGGAAGATTATTTATGTAAGATAACTGCGTTTGATGCGTGCAGTCTTCAGCCAAACAGCGGCGCGCAAGGTGAGTATGCCGGCTTATTAACTATCAAAGCATATCATCAAAGTAATAATGAAGCACATCGTAATGTAATGCTTATTCCAATTTCTGCGCATGGTACAAATCCCGCATCTGCAGTAATGGCTGGAATGAAAGTAGTTGTTGTAAAAGCTTTGGAGAATGGATATATTGATGTGAATGATTTAAAAGCAAAAGCAACGCAATATGCAGATAATCTTGCCGGCATCATGATTACTTATCCCAGTACGTATGGTGTGTACGAAGAAACGATAAAAGACATTACGGAAACAGTGCATCAGCACGGCGGCCAAGTTTATATGGATGGCGCCAACATGAATGCACAGGTTGGATTAACTGCGCCGGGTTTAATTGGTGCCGATGTTTGTCATCTGAACTTGCATAAAACATTTTCTATTCCGCATGGCGGTGGCGGACCAGGTATGGGACCAATTTGTTGCGCGAAACATCTTGCAGAATTTTTGCCAAAAGAAATTACCAGTCATCAACTGCCAGTTATTGGCAACCAGCAACCTTCAACTAATATTGTTTCCGCTGCTCCTTATGGTTCTGCATCTATTTTGCTTATCAGTTATGCATATATAAGAATGCTGGGAAAAGATGGTGTGAAGAAAGCCAGTGAGTTTGCAATTTTAAATGCAAATTATATGCGTGCAAGATTAGAAAACGATTATGATATTTTGTATTTAGGAACGCATGGAACATGCGCGCATGAGTTTATTGTTGATTTGCGTCCGTTTAAAAAATCTGCGGAAATAGAAGCGGAAGATATTGCGAAACGATTAATTGATTATGGTTTTCATGCACCAACGATGAGCTTTCCTGTTCCCGGCACTATTATGATTGAGCCAACAGAAAGTGAAGACAAGGCAGAGCTTGATCGTTTTTGTGATGCATTGCTTACCATTCGTGAAGAGATAAAAAATATTGAAGAAGGTAATTCTGATAAAAAAGATAATGCGCTTAAAAATGCGCCACATACACAAGCTGTTGTTTGTGCAGATGAATGGAATCATACATACACAAAAAAAGAAGCAGCATTTCCTTTATACTATGTAACACAAAATAAATTTTGGCCTTCAGTTGCAAGAGTAAATAATACTTATGGAGATCGCAATCTTATTTGTACCTGCGAACCTGTAAGTGCTTATACCGGAGAAACGGTGGATGAATAAGGTAAATCGTCAATCATAAAGTATAATAGGTGTTAGACATTTTAAAAAAATGTCAGATATCAATGAACACTATCTTTCCAAAAAATATTTTTTAAAAACTTTTATTTCTTCTTTCTCGTTTTCAATATACTTATCAAAAATTTTCTCACCAACTTGTTTACGCAGTGTAGATATTCCAATATCAATCAATCTTAACCCTTTATGTGTGAGCAATACATTGTCAAAATATTCTCCGCTAATTCCGGAAGGTCTTTTAATATCTCTATGTACAAAACCTGCTTGATGCAATTGCATCAGCTCATCTTCAAAAACATCACACCATAATTCACGTTTTTCAATTTCATACGCCCTGTAATCAATAGGAAAAATTCTTTCCATAACAAGCATTTCGGCATTTAAAGCTTCATCAAAATCAAGCCGGATAAATTTTACTACAAGATTGTTTACAGTATTAGCAAATTTCATTTTGTCGGCTTCCGAACCAATTTCAGAACGTGTATCGTCAATAAACAATTTTCCAACTTCCGTTTCTGATAATGCAATTACTTTATTATTTGTGCCAGATGACAAAAGACGCGGATATTTCATATTATATTTAAAATTACGTAAGCTATTTTTGTGTCAAACAAAAAATAATGATACCTGTAAAAGCATATGCAGCACAAAACGCAAAAACACCATTAGCACCATTCAATTTTGAAAGAAGAGAAGTGGGTGATAGTGATGTACAGGTTGATATTTTATATTGCGGCGTTTGCCACAGCGATATTCACCAGGTGCGCAATGAATGGGGTGGCTCAATGTATCCGATGGTTCCCGGGCATGAAATTGTGGGCAAGGTTTTAAAGGTTGGAAAAAATGTAAAGAAATTTAAAGAAGGTGACCTTGCCGGAGTTGGAGTTATGGTTGATTCGTGCAGGCATTGCAAACCTTGCAATGATGGTCTTGAACAATATTGTGCTGAAGGTATGACCGGTACTTACAACACAATGGAACGTGATGGCAAAACAGTTGCACAGGGTGGTTACTCAACACAAATTGTGGTGGATGAAAGATACGTACACAGCATATCACCTAAGCTGGATTTAAAAGCAGTTGCGCCTTTGTTGTGTGCAGGTATTACTACTT
>CAXSDU010000052.1:2997-25818 GCA_964236165.1 uncultured Parafilimonas sp.
ATGTTGGTGTAAAAGAAGGAATGAAAGTCGGTATAATTGGTCTTGGCGGTCTTGGTCACATGGGTGTAAAGTTTGCTGTTTCTTTTGGTGCTGAAGTTACCATGTTAAGCACATCGCCATCAAAAGAAAAAGATGCAAAACAATTAGGCGCGCATAAATTTTTAAATACAAATGATGAAGCGCAAATGAAAGAGTATGAAAACTATTTTGATGTTTTATTGAATACTGTTTCAGCTAATGTGCCTTATGAACAATATCTAAAATTGCTAAACTTAAATGGCAAGATGATTATTGTTGGGTTGCCTTCCGCGCCTCCAACAGTAACACCATTTGTGTTATTAAATAACAGGAGATCTATTATTGGTTCTATGATTGGCGGTATGCCCGAAACACAGGAGATGCTTGATTACTGCGCAGAAAAAAATATTGTATCAGATGTTGAATTAATAAACATGGATTATATCAATGAAGCTTATGAACGCACTATTAAAGGTGATGTGCGTTATCGCTTTGTAATTGATATTGCTTCGCTGAAAAAATAAATTTTACTGCAGTTTCGTTCCTCAATTTAAATTTTCTGTCAGATTATTTTTTGCGATTACACAGCTGACAAATACTGTAGTATAAGTGTGCAGATTTATGGCTTCTAAACGTAAAATAAAATCAAAGAAAAATAATAATAAGGTTTTTATTATTGTTGCTTCTATTGTTGTGGCGCTAGGCATATATATTTATTTTGCGTATAATCATCAGCGAAAAGAAGTAGCTGCGCGCTTTGCTTTGTATCCTGATTTTTCAATACAACTTCCGCTTGGTTATAAAATTCACGGCATTGATGTTAGTAGTTATCAGGGAAATATTTACTGGCCTGCAATTGCGGCAATGCACGACCAGGATGTAAACATTCGCTTTGCTTTTATAAAAGCTACTGAAGGATTAAATAATGTAGATAAACAATTTAATCGTAATTGGCAGAATGCAAAAAATGCAAATATTACCAGAGGCGCGTATCATTTTTTTCTGGCAACAAAAAGCGGAAGATTACAGGCGCAAAATTTTATTAAAACTGTAAAATTGCAAACTGGTGACTTGCCGCCGGTGCTCGATATAGAAGAATTATATGGTGTGCGTGCCGATAGTATGCGCAACCGTATTTTGGTTTGGCTGCAAACAATAGAAAAAGCATACGGCGTAAAACCTATTATTTATACCAATGTAAGTTTTTATAAAAATTTTTTGGGTGATGCATTTAGTATTTACCCGCTTTGGGTAGCACATTATTTTGTGCAGCAAAATCCGGGTACAAAAAATGGCTGGCAATTTTGGCAACACAATGCAGCCGGTAAAGTGAATGGCATAAAAACAAGAGTTGATTTTAATGTATTCAGCGGTGACACAACAAGCTTTCAAAAACTGCTTGTTCCATAAATTTGAAGTCTTATTTATTTAACTCAAATTTGATTACTTCACCACCGCCCGGTGCTAAATCAATAGTTATGCTATCTGCAGCAGTTAATGTTTTTTCTTCTTTAATAAGTTGATTAGGATAGTTAACTGCATCAGCAGAATCTTTATAAATTGTTGCATGATAATTTCCTGCTGATAAAAACTTCAGTGGAATATTTACCTTTTTTTCTTTACTGTTATTTATAGTTCCTACATACCAATCCGTTCCTTTACGGCGCGCTATAGAAACCCATTCATCCACCTCAGCACCGGGAACAACTGTTTCATCCCAAACTGTAGGCACTTCTTTAATAAAATCAAATCCAGGTTGACCTTCATATGCTTGCGGTTCATCACAAACCATTCCCATATGATTTTCTAAAACCACATACATCGCGAGCATATGACAACGTGTGCCTAACACGTGCGGGCGTGTTGACTGTACTTTAAAATTCGATGCGGGCATTGCTCTGAAACCGCCGAGATGATAATCTGTTGGCCCGGCAAGTAAACGTGTAAAAGCAACATTTATATCGTCCTGCGGTGTTATAAGATTTCCCCATTTATCATTCTCGTAATTGTATGTTCCTTCACGGGTAGATTCGTTTGGATATGTGCGGCTTAAACCGGTTGGTTTATATGCTCCGTGAAATTCAATTTCCAAATGATGTGCAGCAGCTTTCTGCAAAATCTCTTCCTGTATCTTTACCATTTCCTGGTCATCCCTGTCTAAAAAATCAACCATCATTCCTTCAATACCCCATTTTTCAAATAAAGCAAACGCGCTATCAAGCTTTGGATACAGCGCTTGCCAGTGCACCCAAAAACGTAAGCGTACACCTTTCGATTTTGCATAATCACTCAATGCCTGTATATCTAATCCGGGTCTTGGTTTAAGTATATCTGTGTTTGGTCCGGGCGAATAATCCTGACCATCATTCTGATACCATGCTACTTTTCTGTAACCGATGATTGTATGATATTGAATATTATTTCTTGCGCAAAAATCAATGTAATATTGATTGAATTCAAAGTCAACCCCAGGTTCCCAGGTTGTATCCGGCGATATATCTCCGTTCCACCAATGGAAAGTTGCTTTGCCCGGCGCAAGCCATGACAAATCTTTTATCTTACAGGAATCGCTAAGATTTGTAAGAATATTAGAAGCAATCAAATCACCAATCTTATCACTTATCATCATCACTCTCCATGGCGTATGATGCGGCAGTGTTGCTTTTACTTTTATAACATCCTGACCAGGCAATGGCGTTAACTGGCTTGTGAGCATTCCATTGCGTTTAATCAAACTCATACCTGCATAATCTATAAGGTTAGCTTCTGTAATTGCCATAAAAGTTTTGTTTGGGAATTCAAACAGTGCGGGCATATCCATCAGCGTATCATTTTTTATATCTTTTAAAGTCAATGAATTATAAAGATGCTCATGCGAAGTAGTATAATTTTCAAGAAATGCAACCCTTGCTGTCGGGTTGCCAGTCATATTAAAATTTGTGTTTTCATCCGTAAGCGTGTAATTGTCCCAATTATTTTGTTGCGGAAATTCATAACGAAAACCAATGCCATCATTAAAAACACGTACATGAAATACAATCAATCTTTTTTTATCATTCATTTCCTGTAAAGGAATATTTACTTCTTTATATGTATCATGAATTTTGCTTGCTTTTCCTTCAGGCAAAGTGTAGTCATCAACACCATTAGAAATAATTATTTTTCCTGTTTTAATATTATTGCCAAACGAATCATTATTTATAAAGGATAACCCAACTGAACTGTGTTCTATCAAGCTTTGATTCTTATACTTTACAGCATATTCAGGGTTTCCGTTGCTCACATCAAACGAAAAAATTATTTGCCCGTTGGGTGATGAAACACTTATTTTTTTTTGCGCTGATGCTGAAGCTATACATACAATTATAAAAAGAAAACTTACGGTTACTTGCTTAATCATAATGGCAGGTTATTATAATGATGTTAGATTAAAACATGAAATTATATATTATAATCTTAACCTGCCAACTTCAATTATTTTTTATGGTTAGAATTTTTACATTTGATAAATGGATTACATAAAACATCTTGAAAAAGATAAAAAGCTTGCGGCATTTATGCACAAACCGGTTCATGAAAGAATTAAGCCGCATAAAAATATTGCGCTGCAATTAATTATTGGCATAATGAACCAGCAACTAAATACAAAAGTTGCTAAAATAATTTATAACAGGTTTATTGCTTTATATAATAATAAACCACCGAAACCGCAACAAATTTTAGATACTGCAAATGAAACATTGCGCGCTATTGGTTTGTCTAATGCAAAAGTTAGTTATGTAAAAAATATTGCTGCTTTTTGTATTGAATATAAAATTACTGATAAAAAATTACTTGCTATGCGTAATGAGGAAATTATTGAACTGCTCACACAAATTAAAGGCGTTGGAAAATGGACAGTTGAAATGTTACTGATGTTTGCATTAGGACGTGAAGATATTTTTTCAATTGATGATTATGGTGTGCGTTCTGCCATGATAAAAATATATAAGCTTGAAAAATTAGAGAAGAAAAAGCTATATGAAAAGCTTATAAACATTTCTGATAAATGGTCGCCATACAAAACGTTTGGTTGTTTGTATTGCTGGCACTGGAAAGATAATGTGCCAGAGAAAACAGAGAAATAAGAATAATCAATCTTTTCGCAAACAGCCCGTTAATTGTCGCTTTTTAAACCAGTTGTTTTTAATACAGCAAATACATTTGTGTTATCAATAATAAACAAAAACATTATGGCAAACACACAAATCACATCAAAAAAAATTACACCATTTCTATGGTTTGATACCAATGCAGAAGATGCTGCAAAATTTTATACATCTGTTTTTAACAATTCTTCTATAGATGTAGTAACACGTTATGGAGATACCGGTCCAATGCCCAAAGGAATGGCAATGACAGTAGGGTTTACTTTAGACGGACAAGTATTTACGGCGTTAAATGCTGGTCCGGTTTTTAAATTTAACGAAGCAATTTCTTTTGTTGTGCATTGTGATGATCAGGATGAAGTTAATTATTACTGGAGCAAATTAACTGAAGGCGGCAATGAAGTAGAATGTGGCTGGCTGAAAGATAAGTTTGGTTTATCATGGCAGATTGTTCCAAAACGTTTTTTTGAGTTGATAGATACGAAAGATGCCGCGCAGCGCGACCGTGTTATGGGAGCTATGATGAAAATGAAAAAATTTAATATTGAAGCATTGGAAGACGCAGCAAAAAATTAAAGAATTTCATGTTGTGTCGCAATCCAGCTTAAAACAATTGCATCAAAAATTTTAGCAATAACGTTTAATTGAATTAGATTTTCTTTTTGAAAAATGAACGGCAGTTGCAAACTGCCGTTCATTTTTTGTGTAATGCCGTTAAGCTGCATGTGTTCTTTAAAATCAACGCCGCCCGCACTATACCATTTAAAAATTGCTTCTTTGCTGCTCCAGATAATAGTTAATAGTTCACGATTAATAGTTAACGGGTTTTCTGAGTTAACCTCTGCCTGTTGAGCGTTGACCATGGACAAAAAAAACATCTCATTTTCATGAATAAACTTATGTGCAATGCGGCTAACTTTTTCTGATGGAATTTCTATATCAATACCAACACGATGTGTTGAACTTACGATTGCTGCTGCATAATCTCCGCAATGCGAAATAGAAAAATGATATTGCTCATTTGGTAAATAAGGTTTGCGTGTGTCTGCAATTAAAATTTCACTGTAAGGAAAATTTGTAAATAAATATTGTAACAAATACCTGCCGGCTAAATGCTGCAAGCGTTTATGCAAATGCGTTATGCTTTGCTGTAACGGAACTTTTTGCAGAAAAAATTTTTCATTTTCTTCAATTTTCCAGATGCCGAGTTTGGTGTTTTGGTTAATTGTATGTTGATAAAATAAAGGCAATTTTAGATTTACGATTTAGATTGCACCAGCTCAAAATTAATTTGATTCGGGCAGGGATTTACGATTTATTTGCAAAGTGTTTGATTTTTTAAGTGCTGATTGAATGATGCTGAGCAGAATTTTTTTGATGAATGGCTGCGGGATAAAAGTGAAAAGCCCGGTGATGATTTTGTGCGCTGGCTTTGTGCCGGACTTGTAACGGATAGCCTGAACTTTTGTTGAATAAATTTATGAATGATGAGAGCTCAAATTAAATACAAAATTATAAGTATAAAGTGCAAACTATAAACTATAAATCAAAATGATTCTTTCTGATACGCGTATACTTGAAGAAATTAATACAGGCACTATTAAGATTGAACCTTACAGCCGCGAAAATCTTGGAAGCAATAGTTATGATGTGCATTTGGGTAAATGGCTGGCAACATACCGCGAACATATCTTAGATGCCAGGAAGCACAACGAAATTGAATATTTTGAAATTCCGGAAGAAGGCTTTGTGTTGTATCCGCATATTTTTTATTTGGGCACCACATCCGAATATACAGAAACGCATGCGCATGTTCCGTTTTTAGAAGGTAAATCTTCTACAGGAAGATTGGGTATTGATATTCATGCAACGGCGGGCAAAGGTGATGTAGGATTTTGCGGACACTGGACGTTGGAAATTTCTGTAAAGCAGCCGGTGAAAGTATATAAAGATATGCCTGTTGGTCAGCTAATTTATTTTCCTGTTGATGGCGAAATTGAAGTGAAATACAATCAGAAAAAAAATGCCAAGTATAATGCACAACCTGATAAACCAATAGAAAGTATGATGTGGAAGAATAAATTTTAAGCCGGCTTTTTTTTGAGCGTTTTTGTTTTCATTGTTTTTGATTTTTCTTCATGCACACCTTCTGCTTCTTCAATAGTATGTGTACAACTGATATCGTTTTCTTTCTTCGAAAGTTCAGATAATTTCACATAAAAATTTTTTAGTGTTTGCAATTCTTCGGGCGTTAAATCTTCTACATCAATAAGCCTGTTACTGGCGCCTTTTGTTGATGCAATGAGTTCGTTCAGTTTTAGATGAATAGCTATGGTGTCTTTATTCTGCGATTGTTGAATAACAAACACCATTAAAAAAGTAATAATAGTTGTTCCGGTATTTATTACCAGTTGCCAGGTATCTGAAAATTGAAAAATAGGTCCGCTGATTGCCCAAAGAATAATAATTAAAAAAGCAGTTATAAATGCTACAGGCTTACCGGTAACTTTTGTAACTATTGTAGAAAAATGATCGAAAAGTTTTCCGGAATTTTTTTTTGAGTGATTATGTTTTTTTGCGGTCATGTGTTTATTTTTTATTTATTTAAATAGTGATTTAACTTTTTTTACTTGTTATCTTATTGTTTAATTAAAAAGCTAAAGGTTAAACTTTGTGTACAATAATGCAGTTAATTTAGCTTTTATTTTTTATGAAGCGATTTTTGTTTGTATTAAGTTTTTGTTATGTGGGATGTGTTTCCTTTTCGCAAAATGATACTGCCGTTATAAATGATATTATGCGATTTCAGAATGCGTTAAAAACAGAATATACTGATCCGCATCAATCACCATTAAGTGCAAAAGCAAAAAAAACTTTTACAGGAATTCATTTTTATCCTTTTAATATAAAGTATGTAGTTAACGCAAAGTTTGTGAGAACACCGCATGAAAAGCCATTTCAAATGAGCACATCATCCGGCATGCGTAAAACATATATAAAATATGCTGAAGCATTTTTTACAATTGATAAAAAGGAATATAAACTGAACGTTTACCAATCGCAGGATTTATTGCAGCAGGCAGATTACAAAGATTATTTATTCATTCCATTTACAGATGCAACCAGCGGTAACGAAACGTATGAAGGTGGAAGATATATTGATCTCACTACAGCAAATAAAGATAACATTGTAATCAACTTCAATAAAGCATATCATCCATATTGCGCTTACACAGATGGTTATAATTGCCCGGTTCCGCCTGCAGAAAATAAATTACCAGTTAAGATTGAAGCAGGAGTAAAATTTTAAGTTGCTGCCGGAATACTGCCCCAGTTTTCGCCACGCTTTATACGCAGAATTTGTGTATCGGTAATTTTAAATTGTTTAATTAGCTGCTTCATTGGTTTATTTTGATTCAGCAATTTTTTTAACAGCATTACTTTAGTAACAGTTAGTTTAGCTACTTTAGAATTTTGTCTGAGGCTAAGTTTGCGTTGCTGTTTTTCTTTTATAACATAGGGACTGCTTTGCTGATGCTGATAATTTTCATCTGGCGTCATCCATTTTAAATTTGTTACACGATTGTCAAGTTTATTGTAATCCAAATGTGCAACTATGGTTTCGCTAGTTTTTGGTTTTGACAAAAAATAAGTTGCTACCAGCCGGTGAACAAGCGAATGATGATTCACTGTTCTTTCAAGCGTATCTTTTGAAAATTTTTTATGCAGATTTTTTTTAATTGAATTAAGCAACAAAGTTGTTTCAGCTATCTGTTGTTTACTTTCTTTGTTTTTAATTTGCGAATTGAGTTTAACTGTTAACTTAATTACCTGCTTCTGTAAATTTTTTAATCTTTCCTGTAATTTTTCATCACGCGGAGTAAAAAATTTTAAACGTAAAATTCGGTAACCGTTAATCATAGAGCCTTGTATTATGTTACCGTCTGAAATTTTGGCAAAAGATTTCAATCTCCCATAATTTGAAATTTCAAGCCGAAAATTATTCGTGTATTCAAAATCAAATTTTACTTTTTTCCATTTTTCACCCGGAAAATCTTTAATCATTATATTGAATTAATAAATGCTTAAAAAATGATTACCTGTTTTTTAAGGGTAACTTTTTAAAACTATCAGTCATTCAATAAATTTTCAATTGCCTTATGATATTTTATAAATTGAAAACTTTCAACAATGTTTTTTGAAGTATCAGCAAGTTTATCATTTAATAAATTTCCTATACTTCCTTCATGTGAATGTTGTAATGCAATTGAATAAGAAAATTTATTAGCTTCTATATCCAGTCCAACTTTTTTATAAGCATCACGAAAGGGAACATCTTGCAAAACAAGTTTGTTCACTTCCTCAACACTAAATAAATATTTATATTTTTCGTCAGCCAGTATATCTTTTTTTATATCAATGTTATTTAGCATTAATGATGCCATCTTAATACATTCTTTTAAAGTAGAAATTGCCGGAAACAGATGTGTTTTTAGCAGTTGTAAATCCCGGTGATAACCTGAAGGGAGATTGGTTGTCATCATCATTATTTCATTGGGCAAAGTTTTAATTTGATTACAATGCGCACGGATTAATTCAAATACATCGGGGTTTTTTTTATGCGGCATAATACTGCTGCCGGTTGTAAATTCCGGAGGAAAAGATATAAATCCAAAATTTTGATTCATATACAAGCAAACATCCATGCTAAGTTTAGCTAATGTATCAGCAATGTTTGCTAATGCAAATGCAACAATTCTTTCTGTTTTTCCGCGGCTCATTTGTGCATATATAACATTGTAATGCATGTCATCAAAACCTAATAATTCTGTTGTAAGTTTTCTATTGATTGGAAATGATGAACCGTAACCTGCAGCAGAACCTAAGGGATTTTTATTTACAATGTCATACGCAGCTTTAAGTGTTATTAAATCATCTGTTAAGCTTTCTGCATAAGCACCAAACCATAATCCAAACGATGAAGGCATCGCTAATTGAAGATGCGTGTAGCCGGGCAAAAGATCAGTTTTATATTTTTCGCTTTGCTGAATTAGCAATTGAAAAAAAGATTGAACTGCTAAAACAATATTTTCAATCTCACTTCTTAAAAATAATTTTATATCAACTAATACCTGATCGTTGCGGCTGCGTGCAGAATGAATTTTCTTTCCAGTATCACCAAGTTTTTCTGTTAGTAAAAATTCTATTTGCGAGTGAATGTCTTCAACATTTTCATCAATGGTGAATTGTGAATCGTGAATTGTTTTATAAATGTTCTGTAATTCTTTAACCAATGCTTCTGCTTCATCATGTGTAAGTAAGCCAATAGTTGAAAGCATTTTTGCATGTGCAATATTTCCAAGTACATCAAAAGGTGCAAGTTGCAAATCAAATTCACGATCGTTACCAACGGTAAATTTTTCAACTTCTTTTAATGATGTAATATCTTTTTGCCAAAGCTTCATTCTATAAAATTACTTTGTTCAACAACTGAATATACAAATCAATACCTTCTCTTATTTCGTCAATAAAAATAAACTCATCTGCGCTGTGACTTCTGGCGCTATTGCCGGGTCCGATTTTTAATGCAGGAAAATTCATCAATGCCTTATCGCTTGTTGTTGGCGAGCCATAATACGTTCTTGTTAATTCAAGTCCGGCTTTAACCAATGGATGATTTAATGCAATGTTGGTTGAACGTAAACGTAAACTTCTTGGTGCAATTTCAGATTGAATATTTTGTTTGATGATATCAATTACTTCATCAAAATCATAGAATTCATTAACACGAACATCAACAGTAAATTTACATTCTGATGGAACCACATTATGTTGCAAGCCTGCATTAATAATTGTTACGCTCATCTTGTTCGCTCCAAGCAATTCAGATACTTTTTCAAACTGAAAATTTCTAAACCATTCAATATCTTTTAATGCGTTATAAATAGCATTATTGCCTTCTTCTCTTGCTGCATGACCAGCTTTGCCTTGCGCCGTACAATCCAGTACCAGCAAGCCTTTTTCCGCAACAGCCATGTTCATTAATGTTGGTTCGCCAACAATTGAAGAAGAAGCCCGGCTTACCCCAGCCCTGAAGGGAGTTTGCAAAGTGCCTGTTGTTTTGTCAATAAAACATTCATCGTTTAATAACAATTCAATACCATTTTTACCACTGATTTCTTCTTCTGCTGTTGCAGCAAACACAAGATTATAGCTTAAATTTTTTTGATGATAATAATGAGTAAATGTTGCCATTAAAGCAACCAAACATCCGCCCGCATCATTGCTTCCCAAACCAAATAATTTTCCATCTTCAATATCAGCTTTAAACGGATTTCGTGTGTATTGTTTATTCGGCTTAACTGTATCGTGATGCGAGTTTAAAAGAATAGTTGGTTTGCTTTCATCAAAGTGTTTATTTATGCACCAAACATTATTCAATAACCTGTTTGTTTCTATATTTTTTGATTGAAGAAAAGCTTCAATGGCATCAGCTGTTTTATCTTCTTCTTTTGAAAATGAAGGGATAGAAATTAATTGTTGTAGCAGTTTTAAAACATCAATATATAATTCAATTTTCATTATTGTGTAATCAATGTGCCAACTGTTTTGCTGGTTGTGTTTTGAATTAAATCATTCGCATCACCAATTAATACTTCTTTTACACCTGCATTAATGGCTGCAAACGCATTATCAATTTTAGGAAGAATACCTGCAAATAATTTTTCTTCATCAAGCAATTGCTTATATTTTTCTTTGTTGATGAGATTGATTACTGAATTATCGTCATCAATATTCTCCAGCACACCTTTCTTTTCAAAACAATAAATTAATCGTACTTCATAATATGCAGAAAGCACAACCGCTAATGACGATGCAATTGTATCTGCATTTGTATTTAACAGATGCCCTTGTTCATCGTGTGTAAGGGATGCAAATACAGGAATGAAGCCACTTTCAAGCTGCACTTTTAAATTTTGACTTTTGACTTTTGAATTATCAATATCTCCAACCCAGCCAAAATCAATATCTTTTATAATGCGTTTTGTTGCCGGGATAACATTTCCATCAGCGCCGGTTAAACCAATTGCATTGCAATTAAATGATTGTAATTGCGCAACAATTTTTTTATTGATCAATCCTCCGTAAACCATCGTTACCAAATCAATTGTTGCATCACCTGTTATCCTTCTTCCATTAATATATTTAGATTCTATTCCAAGCTTGTTTCCAATTGTTGTGGCAATCTTTCCACCGCCATGAACAAGGATTTTGCATGATTGTACAGATGAAAATAACTGAAGAAAAGAAGATAATTTTTTTTCATCATCAATGATATTTCCACCAACTTTTATAATAAAAAGTTTATCCATGTCAGGACTTAAGGATTTCGCTAATTACAGCCTGCGCAGCCCAAACTCGGTTAGCTGCTTGCTGTGTAACAATACTGTTTGCGCTATCTAAAACTTCATCACTTAATTCAACATTTCTTCTAACCGGCAAGCAATGCATCACTTTAGCATTATTGGTTAATGCAAGTTTATCTTCAGTTAACATCCAACGCGGGTCATTCTCATAAATCTTACCATAATCATTATACGTGCTCCAGTTTTTTACATACACAAAATCAGCATTTTTCAACGCTTCATCTTGTTTATAAATTATAGTGGCACCTTTTGTAAATTCTTCTTTCAGTTCATAATCTTCAGGATGCGTTATCATAAACTCCGCTTCATTCCACACATTTATCCATTGCGCAAAACTGTTGGCAACACATTGCGGCAAAGCCTTTACATGCGGCGCCCAGGTAAGAACAATTTTAGGCTTTAGGTTTTTTAATTTTGACTTTTTAATTTCTTCAGTAATTGTCATAACATCTGTCAGGCTTTGCAACGGATGCAAGGTTGAACTTTCCAAACTAATAACAGGAACGCCGCAATATTTTATGAACTGTGTAATGTATAATTCGCTGTAATCATCGTCGCGGTTTTTTAATGAAGGAAATGTTCTGATGCACAGAATATCAAAATAGTTTCCAAGCACCGGCGCTGCATCTTTAATATGTTCAACTGAATTGCCGCTCATGATGGCGCCTTCTTCAAATTCCAAAGCCCAACCTTCTTTATCAACATTAAAAACAATTGCATCCATACCAAGATTGGCTGCTGCAACCTGTGTACTTAAACGTGTGCGCAAACTCGGATTCAAAAACAATAAACCAATACGTTTACCTGCGCCCAATGTTTTATCAAGCAACGGGTTTGCCTTATACATTAATGCTTTTTCAACTAACGCATTAATGTTGCCTGCATCATAAACGGAAATAAATTGTTTCATCTTTTAAGTTTAAAGCAAAACGCTAAATGCTGAACGCAGTAACGTTATTTTCGAATTGATTTTATAAGATTGATAAGTTTCGCTTTTACAATCTTTATTCGCTCACTAAAAACATTAAAACGTCTTCATCGATATAAGCTAAGTCTTTTGATAATAATTCACAATATTCAACTTCATGAACCGAGCCTAGAGATATATCTAAAAAATGAAGAAAATCTTTATCTGAATTTCTTCCGCAACCCTCAGCAATATTCATTGCAATTGAATAAGTAGCTCGTTTAATTTGCGAGCCTAATTCAAATTATTCTGACTTCGGAAATTTTGGAAGAATCTCTTTATAAACAAATAGTGTCAACTCATGCGCCTTTTGCCAAACATCATATTTTTGATAATCTCTCATCAGCATTACGCATTAAGCGTTTAGCGTTGTAGTTTCTTTCATTTCTTCAATTGCTTCACCTAAAGTATCTAAAAACTCATCAACCTGTTTTCTTGTAATATTAAGCGCAGGTAACAAACGGATTACATTTGGTTTTGCTTCGCCGGTAAAAATGAAATAATCGCTCAGTAATTTCTTGCGCAAGTCTTTAATATCTTCAGGCACATCAAAGCCGATCATTAAACCTTTGCCACGAACATTTTCAATGCCTTCAATATTTTTTAATTTATTGATAAGATACATGCCGCGCTGTTTACTCATCTCAATCAAATTCTCTTTCTCAATTATTTCCAACACAGCTAATGAAGCCGCACACGCAAGATGATTGCCGCCGAAAGTTGTGCCTAACATTCCATGTTTAGGTTGTATGTATGGAGCAATTAAAATACCACCGATCGGAAAACCATTGCCCATTCCTTTTGCCATTGTATAAATGTCTGCATTCACACCAGAGTAATCAGCAGCGAAGAACTTGCCGCTTCTTCCAAAACCGCATTGCACTTCATCAGCAATAAATAAAGCATTGTGTTCATCACACAATATTCTTATTAATTTTAAAAAACTTTCGCTGGCAACATTAATTCCACCGACACCTTGTATGGCTTCAACAATAACCGCCGCAACATCGTTACCATTACTATTAAAATAATTCTTTAATGCAGCTTCATCATTAAAAGGAAGAAACTCAACGTTATCAGTTTCATTAATTGGTGCAACGATTTTTGAATTATCTGTTGCTGCAACAGCCAAAGATGTTCTGCCATGAAACGCTTTTGAAAAAGCGATAATTTTCTTTTTGTTTGTATGAAACGATGCAAGCTTTAATGCATTTTCATTTGCCTCAGCACCACTGTTTACAAGAAACAATTGATAATTTTCTTTGCCACTTATCTTACCTAATTTATCTGCAAGTTGTTGTTGAATTGGAATGTGAACAGAATTAGAATAGAAAGGAATTTTACGTAACTGTTCTTCAATTCTTTGTACCCAATGCGGATGTGTATGACCGATACTGATCACAGCATGACCACCATAAAGATCTAAATATTGCACGCCATTTTCATCCCACACATAAGAGCCTTGCGCTTTTGTAATTGTAATATCGTTTAATGGATATACGTCGAATAATTTCATTATTGTTATTTTAAAAATATGTTGATTTAAGTTTTAAACCGATTCGTTCGTCAAGACCAAACATTAAGTTCATGTTTTGAACGGCTTGTCCGCTTGCACCTTTTAATAAATTATCAAGCGCTGTATGCACAACTAATTTGGTGCCTACTTTTTCCAATTGAATAACACATTTATTTGTATTCACCACCTGTTTTAAAAAGATGGCTTCATAACTAATAAATGTGAATGCACTATCACTATAAAAATCTTTATATAAATCAGTTAACACATCAATCTTTTTTTTGCAATTAACTGTTGAGCTTGCGAAAATTCCTCTTGTAAAATCGCCGCGCCATGGCACAAAAGATAACTCAATGTTTTTGGTTTGAAGTTGAGTTAACGATTGAACGATCTCGCCTAAATGCTGATGCGTTAATGTTTTATATGCTTGTATATTATTTGATCGCCAGCTAAAATGTGATGTTGCAGATAATGATTGTCCTGCGCCTGTTGAACCTGTAATTCCTGTTGTATAAATTTCATCCAGCAAACCTGCTTTTGCCAATGGCAATAAACCTAATTGAATGGCTGTTGCAAAACAGCCGGGATTTGCAATATTTTGTGCTGATTTTATTTGTTCTTTATTTAATTCCGGTAAACCATAAATAAAGTTTCTGGTTTTTGATTTCTGATTGTTTGATTGAAATGCAGCATCTTTTCTTAAACGAAAATCATTTGCTAAATCAATGATTTTTATTGTTGATGAAATTTCATTTTCAGATAGAAATTTTTTTGAATCGCCGTGACCTAAACATAAAAACAAAACATTAATATCATCACTTAAAGAATCAGAAAATTTTAATTCTGTTTCGCCAATTAAATCCTGGTGAACAGAAGATATAAGATTGCCTGCATTGCTTTTGCTATGTATAAATGTAAGTTCTGCTTCAGGATGATTGATCAATAAACGTATTAATTCTCCACCTGTATAACCTGCGCCACCAATAATTCCAACTCTAATTTTTTTCATCATCAAAACAATTAAACCTGTCGTTATTTGTTGAAGGTTGCGAGCTTAAAATAAATTCAAGATCACTGTTTGTATTATTTATAATCCGATGCTGTTTACCAGCTTCGATATGAAAACCCTGCTGTTGATGTACCAAATAAGATTTGCCTTCAATTTCAAAAGTTGCACTTCCTTTTAAAATAAAAAAGAATTGTTGTGCATTTTTATGGTAATGAAAACTTTCTGCAGTGTGTTGCGGCATCAATTCCTGCTTCACAGATAATTCATTTGTATCTACGAAAACCCAGCCATCACAATTGTTGCCCCATGTATAGTGATGCAAAGCGTTGGTTTTATTTAGTATCTCCATAAGCATTTAAAAAATGATACATCGCTGTTTGATTACCAAATATTTTACTAAAGCCGCGCACATCTTCACCAGTAAAACCAGTATTCATTTCCCCGTATTTTCCGAACTTACTGTTCATTAAATCATGCTCGCTTTCTATACCAATTATTTGAAACCGATAAGGCATCAATTGTACAAACACATCACCGGTTACATTTTGTTGCGAACTTTGTAAGAATGCTTCAATATCACGCATAACAGGATCTAATATTTGTCCTTCGTGTAACCAGTTGCCATAGAAGTTTGCTATGGTATCTTTCCAGCTTAACTGCCATTTTGTAAGCACATGTTTTTCTAATGCATGATGTGCTTTTATAATTATCATTGGCGCAGCAGCTTCAAAACCCACACGCCCTTTTATACCAATAATTGTATCGCCGACATGTATATCTCTGCCAATGCCAAAAGCGCCGGCAATGTTTTGTAAGTATTGAATAGCAAGCGTTGGATGTTCAAATGTTTTATCATTAACACCAAATAATTCTCCTTGCTTAAAACTTAATTTGATTTCTTTATTTTCTGTTTCAGTAATCTGAGTTGGCCAAGCTTCTTCAGGCAGCATGCCTTTGCTGTTCAAGGTTTCTTTACCGCCAACACTTGTTCCCCACAAACCTTTGTTAATTGAATATGCAGCTTTTTCAAAATTCATGTCAACATCTTTCTCTTTCAAATATGCAATCTCCTGCTCGCGACTTAATTTAAGATCGCGAATTGGTGTAATGATTTCAACGTTTGGAATCATGATATGAAATACCATATCAAAACGAACCTGGTCGTTGCCGGCCCCGGTGCTGCCATGCGCTACTGCATCTGCATTTAATTTTTTTACATGATCAGCAATATGTAAAGCCTGCACTAATCTTTCTGCACTTACACTTAAAGGATAGGTATTATTCTTCAGCACATTTCCAAACACCAAATATTTTATAATGCGATCATAGTAACCTTTAATAGCATCAATTGTTGTATGTGTTTTTACACCAAGTTTATAAGCGTGTTCTTCAATCTTTTTTAATTCAGCTTCATCAAAACCGCCGGTGTTTACAATAATGCTGTGTACTTCATAACCTTTATCGACAGTTAAATATTTTACACAATAGCTTGTATCTAAACCACCGGAAAAACCGAGAACAACTTTTTTCATCAATTAGAAATTTAAAAGCAAAAATTAAACCCGTAATCTTTTACTTTTTATTTTTTTATGAAAAAAATATTGAGAACAATGAAACAAATGAACGCCGCTGTTTTTGTTCTTCTTCTTTATGATTATCTTTTTTGCGAAATGCTCTTATAAAACGGCTTTGCTTAATTTTCATCAATCTTTCGTACGACTTACTTTTTTCTTCAAAATATTCTTTTGTTTCTGTTGGCTCATAATGATCTGCAGGATCGTACAACATCGCCGTACAAAAACAATTCTTTCGTTCTTTGCTCATTAATATATCATAGTTCACACAACTTTTGCATCCTGCCCAAAAAGTTTCATCCTGGGTAAGCTCAGAATAAGTTACAGGTTCATAACCAAGATCGCTGTTAATCTTCATCACAGCAAGACCCGTTGTTAATCCAAATATTTTTGCGTTAGGATATTTTTTTCTTGATAGCTCAAATACTTTTTGTTTTATCTGTTTTGCAATACCAGTTTTTCTGAAAGCAGGTGCAACAATTAAACCGCTGTTGGCTACAAATTCGCCATGGCTCCATTCTTCAATATAGCAAAACCCAACCCATGTATTGTCTTCTGTTAAAGCAATAACAGCTTTGTCTTCGATCATTTTTTCAATTATGTATTGAGCGCTGCGCTTTGCAATGCCAGTGCCACGGGCTTTTGCAGATTCTTCCATTTCGGCTGTAATAATTTCAGCGAAATCAGAGTCGCCACTATTGGCTATACGTACTATAATATTTTGTTCCACTTTGTTTGCTTAATGATATTAGATGATTGTTTAGGCGTAACATAATTGTTACACGTTTATGCATGAGATGCGTTGCGGAAAGAGATTAAATTCTCGGTCGTCGTGCCGGTAGAAAGCAAAATGGATTTTGTAAAATAACAACACTTACCAAAGTTTGGTAAGAAATTTTAATGTTGTCGTGTGTTATGTTCTGTTTCAATTTCAGTTCAATATAAATTGTGAACCAATAATTTTTTTAGAGTGTAAAATTAATGATGTTTAAAATATAAGGCGTTAAAATTTTTAATTATACAAACAGCTGTTCGTTATGATAACTTTCCGGTTGTATAAAATGATTTCAATCTTTACTGTTTTTAAATTCGTTTATAGAAAAAGTATATCTTAAAAATAATGTTGATGTATTAACTATTCATCGTTAAAAATTATGCAATACTCAAAACTTAAAGTAATTGGATTATACATAATGGCTGCTTTATATATTGCAGCGGCCATTAATCATTTTTTAAATGTTGCAATGTATATATCAATTATTCCGTCATGGCTTCCTGACAAATTATTGCTTTCAAATATTAGTGGTGCATTCGAAATAATATTCGGTATATTATTATTACCAACAACTACAAGACGTTTTGCTGCCTGGGGAATTATTTTATTACTGATAGCAGTTTATCCTGCAAACATTCAAATGTCAATTAATTATTACAGGGAGAATAATCCATATTTCTGGATAACACTTATACGGTTGCCGTTGCAGTTTTTATTAATATGGTGGGCATGGGTTTATTCACGCAGAAATTAATTCATGTCATCATCAGTTGTTCCATCAGCATGTATCCATAACCTTGCGCCGCCTTTAATACCTTCGCGGTTATTAACTACAATCATATTTTCTTCGAGTGGAAAATTTATATTCTTTGCGTTACCACCACTTATATATAAACGATCATAATTAAATACTGTTTTTAAAATCACGAACACTTTCTTAAGCCGGTAATTCCAATGATCTTTTCCTCTTTTTTTGTAAGCTTCTTCGCCAATGTAAGCATCATAATCTTTGTCAGTTTTTACAGGATGATGCGCAATTTCAAAATGTGGTAATAATTTTCCATCCTGCAAAAGCGCAGTTCCAAAGCCAGTGCCGAGCGTTATCATCATTTCAAGACCTTTACCGCTAACAATACCAATGCCCTGAAGGTCTGCATCGTTTACCACTTTTGCTTGTTTACCAAGCGTTTTACTTAAAGTATTTTGCAGATCAAAATTTTCCCAATGTTCAGTGCCAAGATTTGGCGCTGTTTTTACAACTCCATTTTTTACATAGCCAGGAAATCCCACAGAAATTTTATCATACACTTCAAGATCTTTTACAAGTTCTTTTATAGTTTGAATGATGCTTTCCGGCGTTGATGGTTGCGGCGTTGGCAATCTATTGTATTTTGAAACAGGCGCTCCTTCTGCATTCAATATAGTTGCTTTTACATGTGAGCCGCCAATATCAATAGTTAGAATTTTTATAGATGAAATGTTTTCCATACAAATTTGTTGAAATAATTTTTTGCAATCATAACGCAGTTTTAAACATCATCATTTATTCGCACTTAATACTTTCACACAAATAAAACACATAATAATTGCCTACAAAATAAGTGTATTGGTGCTTTTGCTGATTATTATTTTGGCTTCTTTATTGCGAAAGAATAAAACGAAGAAATTATAATTATGAAACGACAATATCTTTTACTCAGTTTAGTATTGATATTTTTTGCCGCATGTAATTCAGGTAACAATCAAAATAATAAACAGGATACATTAACACAGGCAACAGATACTACAAAAGCAAAAGCCGGTTTGCAATATAAAATTGATACATCAAAACAAGTAAATACTATACTTGTTAAAAGAGATACGCTGCTTACTGTTGATTTGAATAACAATAAAGGAAGTGTGCGTGCATACTTAAGCGGTATTGGTAAACATGTTACAATTGTTGTTCCGGTTAAAAACGGTGATAGCATTACAGCGCAGATAATACCTGATGATGATACTGCTAACATACGTTTTAACCAGATTTATATTCCTGTTGGAAAGACAGGAAATTTTGATGGACCGTTTTCAAGAAATATTAGTTATCCAATTACAGTTAAGGGAGATTATAAATTGGTAATCGGTGAAAATTTGATGGCTGAAGGAGATTGGAAAGGTAATTTTACCTGTAATGTTTTAATTAAATAATTGGAGTTTTTAGAAAAATTATAGCACTTTCACACATATTTTTTCATACATGTATCGCAAATAAAACTGCGGCGTTTTGTTTTGCCGGTTTCTTTATTTTGAACCAAATGGCCGTTAGCGCAGGTTTTTTGTTTATATACTTTCCAATGCTTACTAAGTTCATTTTTCTTTTTCCACTTTAAAAAATCAAGACTATATAAATGTGTTTGTTTGATGATTTCAGTAATTTTTCGGGAAGGAATTTTTTCTAACAAAGATTCAGGATGCACTTTGGCGCGATATAAAACTTCATTACGAATAATATTGCCAACGCCTGAAAATATATTTGCATTTAATAACAGATCACCTATTTGTTTATCACCGTTTTGTTGCATCAACATTTTTTTTACAATCTTCGGATCCCATTTTTCAGAAAGCATATCAAGCCGCCAATCATATACTTCATTCAAAGGCTCATCAATAAATTTAATTGAGCAAACATAACAGTTCAGTTCACCGTTATTAAATACAAGCGAAAGTTTTGCGTTGATGGTTTTTTCTGCATTGATTTTATACGAGCCAAAAAGACCAAAGTGAATCCAAATCGTAAAATCATTAAAACAAACTAAAAAATGTTTGCCCCAGGTTTTAAAATCAACCACCTTTTTATGCAGTATACGTTTATGATTAAACTTGCCATAACCTTTTACGTGCTGTATGGTTTTGCCTTTAAAATTTTTTACTTCTTCTTTTAAAATGTAAAGCGATGGACCTTCCATGCAGCTTACAATTCAATTATTGTACTAAGTTTTTATTAATTAAAAAAGTGTAGCTATTATTTAAAAATATCTGAGGATAGAAAGCTTTTTTCTAATAAATTTTAGCTGAATAAATACTCAACATCTTCTTTCGAAAGACTTTTTACAAACGTGGAGTCATCTGTAATAAGTTCGGCGGCAAGCACACGTTTACGTTCCTGAAGTTTTAAGATTTTATCTTCAACCGTGTCTTTACAAATCATGCGGTAAGCAAATATGTTTTTAGTTTGACCAATACGATGCGTTCTGTCAATTGCCTGTTGTTCTACTGCCGGGTTCCACCACGGATCAACGATATAAACATAATCAGCAGCGGTTAAATTTAAACCAACGCCACCAGCTTTTAATGAGATTAAAAACACACGGCAATTATCATCGTTCTGGAAACGCTGAATAGCTTTTTCACGGTCTGGAGCAGAAGTGCTGCCATCAAAATATTCATAATCAATTCCAAGCTCTTTCATCTTTTCTCTTATCAGCGCCAGCATACCTAAAAATTGCGAAAACACTAACGCTTTATGATCGCCAATATTCTCAGAAATTTCTCTTCCCAGTTCTTCCAACTTTACAGAAACGTTCGGGTATTTTTCTTCATCTTTTACAATAGAAGGACTATCGCAAATTTGGCGCAATTTCATTAAGCCTTGTAAAATAGTAAGCTGCGATTTATTTGCACCTTTTTCTTCAACAACGCCTAAAATTTTATCACGATAATCGTTACGATAAGCATCATAAATTTTACGCTGTTCATCGCCCATTTCACAGAACAATATCATTTCACTTTTTTCCGGAAGGTCTTTTGCAACTTGCTCCTTTGTTCGTCGCAAAATAAATGGATATAACAATTTGCGTAAATGATCTTTCTGTTCCTTCTCGCCAAATTTATCAATAGGTATTGCAAATTCCTGGCGAAAAAATTCCATGCTGCCCAACATGCCCGGGTTTAAAAAATTCATCTGCGCATACATATCAAATGTATTGTTCTGCAATGGCGTTCCGCTCATACACAAACGATTTTTTGCATTTAATAAACTTGCTGCTTTGGTTACTTTACTCTGCGGATTTTTTATAGCCTGGCTTTCATCTAAAACAACATAATCAAAAGCCGTTTCTGTAAATAATTGTATATCGCTGCGCAAAGTGCCATACGTTGTAATTATTACATCTGCATTTGCATATAAAGTTACCTGTTGTGAGCGCGCACTGCCGTGATGAATATACCATTTCAAGGAAGGCGTAAATTTTTTAATCTCATTTTCCCAGTTAAACATTAAAGTTGTTGGGCAAACAACCAATGCTTTTAATTTGCCTGCTGTTTTTTTATAATGATGTAAAAAAGAAAGCGCCTGCACTGTTTTACCCAAACCCATGTCATCTGCAAGAATGCCGCCCCAGCTTACTTCACTTAAATAATTAAGCCATTGAAAACCTGAAACCTGGTACGGTCGCAATATGTTTTTTAAATGATCAGGAGGTTCAATTTGCTTTACAGTATGATTTTCTTTTAAACGCTCATATTTTTCTTCAAGCTTAAAAAATAATTCTTCTTCATTGCGTTGTGCGTACAATTCTTCAATAACACCAAAATGATATTTACTTAATTTAATATTAGATGCTTTGCCTTCACCAACTGCAAATAACATAGAATATCGCCTAATCCAGTCTTCAGGTAAAATACCAAGCGTTCCATCCTGCAAAGGCACAAACTGCTGTTTATTTGCCAATGCTTTTTTTACATCTGCAACAGTTATCTGCTGATCGCCAAAATAAATATCAATCTTTGCATCAAACCAATCTGTATTACTGCTGATGAAAATTTTTGTTGATGGTTTTGCCGTATTAAACCTGAATTTTTTCAGCGCATCAAAACCATACACCGGAACATTCATTTCTTTAACTGCATCTGCAAATAAAAAGAACCAGTTATTTTTTAATACATCTGTTCCTTTTAATGCAAGCGAATTATTATCATCTGTATAAATGAAAGATGAATGCAGGTTTTCAATTTTTTTGGCAAGCGTTTTTTCAACTTCAGTATTGCGGTGAATAATAACAAGCTTGCCTGCCATCGGAATAATTATGCGTTCCTTATCATCCATCCTTACATCATAACCATTATAATTAAAAAAGGGTTGAAATACAAGGTAATCGCCTTTTTCTTTTATGGTAAGCCGCATTTCCGGCCGCACATTTTTTAATTCTTCTTTTTGAATGCCGCTGAACTGAATATCATAATTTTTAGTAAGCGGCAAAATAAAATCAAGTAGTTGCTTGTTCCAGTTTTCTTCTGAGATAACTATTTTTCCAGTGTTTAAAAAACGCTCTGCCAGCATTACATCATCTGTTTTTTGCCATAGATAAAATGTATTCTCATGCTGAAAAACCAGTGGTGATGTAATTGCA
>CAXSDU010000053.1:0-16635 GCA_964236165.1 uncultured Parafilimonas sp.
ATTATTCTTGTTGGCGGATATGTATGATATAGCAAAGAATAATCATCACTAAAACCTTCCGTACTAAATAATTGTTCTGAATATAATGAACCATTTGGTTTACGAAATTGCGTATGACGTTTATGCGGAATAGAACCAAGTTTATGATAATGTGCCATAAAAAAATTTAGAAGTTAGAAATACGAAGTCGATTAGAATTAAACTACTTCAGATACATTCTAAAATTTAAGCAAAAAAAATATTTCCTCTTGTATCATCAATATAATATGCAAAGATACTATGTAAAATATCAGGTTAATATTTCCAGAAATTCATCTTCAGAAATAATCCTGATTGTATTTATTTTTTTTGCTTTTTCTAATTTACTTCCTGCATCGTCTCCAACAACTAAATAATTTAATTTACTGCTAACGCCACTTACAATTTTTCCTCCATGTTTTTCAACTAACGCTTCTGCATCGCTGCGTTTTAATTTATTCATAGTTCCGGTAAATAAAAATGTTTGTTCATGTAATGCGTTAGAAGTTGATGATTGCTTTTTCGCATTCTTTATATTCAAACCTAATTCTTCCAAATATTTTATAATTTTTATGTTATCATCATTTTGAAAAAATCCATAAATACTTGTTGCTACTTTAATGCCAACGTCTTCAAGATTTTGTAAGTCTTCTAAATTCATCTTTTCAAAATCAAAAATTTCTTTTACAGAATTGGCTAATGTTTTTGCCGTTGTTTCACCAACAAAACGAATTCCCAAAGCATAAATTAAACGATGCAGCGGTTGCTTCTTCGATTCTTCAATAGCTGCTTGTAAATTATCAATTGACTTCTTTCCAAAACCTTCCAGCTCACCAATCTTTTCAAAATTTAAAGTATAGATTGATGGAATGTCTTTCAGTAATTTCAGGTAATAAAATTTCAGCACATTGGCTGCACCAAAATGTTTTATATCCATTGCATTTTTACTTACAAAATGAATTATTTTTTCAACTACCTGCGCTTCGCATTCAATATTAATACAACGCCAAACGGCTTCGCTTTCTTCTTTAAATAATTCGCTTTTGCAAACAGGACAATTTTTAGGATACTGAATAATTGTTTCACGACCAGTTCTTACCTCCGGCATTGATTTTACAATTTGCGGAATTACATCACCTGCTCTTTCAACCAAAACCGTGTCACCAATTCTTAAATCTTTTTCTTTAATATATTCTTCGTTGTGCATGGAAATACTTGTAACTGTTACACCACTAATATGCACAGGTTCCAGTTTTGCAACCGGCGTTACAGCGCCTGTTCTGCCAACATTAAATTCAACGCCAATTAATTTTGTAGTGCCTTGACGCGCTTTAAACTTAAATGCAATTGCCCAGCGCGGATGATGCGATGTCATTCCTAATTTATCCTGCAAAACCAAATCATTTACTTTAATTACCATACCATCAATTTCGTAAGGAAGCTCATCACGCTTTACTTCAAATTCTTTACAGTAAGAAATTACTTTATCAATACCTTTTACAACTTTCTTTTCTTTTTCAGGTGAACGGAAACCTAAGTCCCACAACATTTTCAGCGATTCGCTGTGCGACATAAATGGCGCTTCCTTTTTAGAAATATTCTCTTTTGAATGATCCTTCTCGTCTGAAACTTTTTTACCTTCCAATGTGGTATAATAACTAACATGATATAAGAATGCTTCCAAATTTCTTTTGGCAACAAGCTTCGGATCTTTAATGCGCAAACTTCCGCTGGCAGCATTTCTTGGATTTGCCAAAGGCGGCAAACCTTCTTCTTCCATCAGTTCATTATATTTTTTAAATGAATTTTTATTCATTAAAACTTCGCCGCGTATTTCTGCAAGCTGGATATTATAATCAGAAAATTTTGCTGACAGTGGAATGGAGCGAACCTGTTTAATATTTGTTGTTATTTCTTCGCCTTCAACACCATTACCACGCGTTATAGCGCGCCTTAATTCATCATCTTCATAAATCAATGAAATGCTGGCGCCATCAAACTTTGGTTCAACACAATATTCAATCATATCTAAACCTGTATTTTCTCTTGCCTTTCTGTCAAAATCAATTAAATCTTCTTCGTTATAACTATTATCCAAACTTAACATCGGCACCAAATGCTGCACCGTTGGAAATGATGTGTTCAATGTACTGCCAACGCGTTGTGTTGGAGAATTTTTTGTAATGAGTTCAGGATGATTTTTTTCCAGTTTTTCAAGCTGTTTATATAATTGATCATACTCTGTATCAGATATTAAAGAGTCGCTTAAAATATAATAACGGTATTCGTGAAATCGTAATGTGTTTCTTAATTCATCAATATCTTTTTCAGTTGCATTCTTTAAAAGAAATTGCCTGGATATTTTTTCTAAATGCTGCATCTGAGAAGTTGAATACATATTAAATCTTTATACCAAATTAAAATGAAAATATAATGAGGTTTTGAAGATAAAGCCTGATATATTATTTTTACACTCTTCACTAAACGTAAATTTTTTCTTGCCATGATGAGAGATGAATCTTTTGCTGCTGTTTTATATGATGAAAGCGAACGCGTTTTGATTAAAGACGTATTTAAGCTCGTTGACTCTTACCCGCGTGTGCCCATAACTGTTGACTGTGTAATTTTTGGCTTTGATAATAATGAACTGAAAGTTTTATTGATACGAAGCGATATTGAAATGTATCGTGGTAAATGGAGCTTGCTGGGAGATTTTGCACATGATGATGAAGAGCTGGATGATGCAGCCTATCGCGTTTTGCAGGAAAGAACAGGTATGGATAATGTATATCTTGAACAGGTTAAAACATTTAGTAATCCTAATCGCCATCCGGGTGGCAGGGTGCTTACAGTTGCATATTGTTCGTTACTGAATACGGAGCATCACGATTTAAAAATTACAGAAAATGAACTGCACTGGCATTCTGCTAAAAACATTTGCGATATGGCTTTTGACCATAAAGAAATTATGGATACCTGTTATGCCTGGTTACAAAAAAGAATGCTTGAACATCCATTGGGCTTAAATTTACTCCCTGAAAAATTTTCATTGCGCGAATTGCAAAATCTCTACGAAGTAATTCTTGATATAAAACTTGATCGAAGAAACTTTCGCAAGAAGTTTTTCTCCATGGATTTTTTAATTGATACCGGCGAATATGAAGATGATGTACCACATCGCCCCGGAAGATTGTATCGTTTTGATTATGAAAAATACGAGCACAATAAAAGAAGATGGACAGGCATTGAGTTTTAGAAATATGATTGTTTAATTTTTAAAGAACCTGCGAACTAAAATTCGCAGGTTCTTTCGATTATTGAATAACTAATTTTTGTGTTGCGGAAAAGTTGTTTGATGTTAACCTTATTAAATAAGTTCCTTTTGATAATACGGCAATATTTATTTTATAATTATTGCTGTTTATTTTCTGTTTGCTGATTTGCTTTCCGGTTAAATCATTTATAATTATTGTAGCATTTTGCAAATTGATATTACCATCAGTTTTTACAAAGCAATAACTATTTGCAGGGTTTGGAGTAATAGTGAATTTAAGATTATCATCTACGGCAATTATAGCAATTTTTGAATAAGTTGTTTTTCCGTCTTTATCAACAATTTGCAAGCGATAAAATATTTTACCTGTTTGCAATCCTGCAATATCATCAGTATAAACATAATTATTCAAGCAGCTATAATTATTGCCTTTTGAAATCACATTACCTCTATTTGTAAATTCTATTGCATCAATACTACGCTGTATTGTAAAATGATCTATGCTTTCTTCGTGTGTTGATTGCCATTGCAACAATGCATTACTACTTTGTTTTTGCGCTGTAAAAGAAATAAGTGTAACCGGAAGAACAGAATAGCTTTGCCAGCTTGTTAAAGACCAGTTGTAGTTGCTGCTGTCTTTCACACGCATATACAAAGTGCCGGGATTTGCAGGTATATTATTTTGTGGAATAGTAAAAGTAAAGCTTTGCAAACACGGCTGATGCGCAATTTCCAAATCCAGGATCACTATCAAAAAAATATTCTACCATAAATACTTTACCGCCGGTAATATCTCTCACTACTTCTACATAGTACTTTGTTGTTATACTCCAAGTGCCATTGGCATCTCTTAAACGCATAAACATTTTGTGATAGCCAGCTTCAAGTCCTGATAATGATGCTGTAAAGTTCTGGAGAATTAATGAATCTTGTACTGCAACATTTATTGGTTTTGCATTATTAAAACCGGGATCATCGTCAAAAAAATATTCGCCTGAAATAATTTTATTTTGTGTTGTTGCAATTACTTCAATACTTTTTTTTGATGTTAAACTCCAGTTTCCATTAGCATCTTTTGTTCTGATAAATAAAGTATGGTAACCAGCTGCAATTCCCTGCAAATTGGCGTTAAACGGAAAGCTTCCATCTGCCAGCGGAGTAACAGAAAAATTTGTATTGTTGCCATAGCCTTTATCTGCATCAATAAAATATTCACCTCGTACTATGTTTTGTGCCTGCACAACAAAGTGCACTGCTATAAGCAGCAGCATTGTTATAAATATTTTCATAGTTGTGCTTATTTAATGGTTCTTGCCTGAATAATTACCGGTAAGCCTGTACTGCCAACACCTGTTGAAGTAATTTTATAAATTACCGGTATAGGTGCCAAACCTGAAAGCGTGTACCAGTTTTGGGGTGCGCCGCCGCCAAATACGCCGCGGTTTGTGCCATCTGAACCGCTGTTATCGGCAATGGAACCCGGCTTAATCTGGTATTTGCCATCGGTGCTGGCTCCGGTTGAACCAACAAATATTGTGGACATATCTAACACAACAAGATTGTTATTACCGGTACCAAATTGCGTTGAAGAAGTACCAATGTTATATGAAACATTTTGATTAGTGCCGTTATTAATATTAACCGTTGCATTAAGCGGCTTTAGAATATTGTTTTCAAATTGGCCAGTCTTAATATTTATGTTCTCTTTATTTATAGGACCATCAAAAATGTTATTGTTGCATTGGGTAATTGGACCATCCCATATTAAAGTTTTCTGACAAATGTTGTTATTAAAAGAAATATCTGTAGGATATTCATAAAATGCACCATTAGTTGAAAAAGCATTGGAAGCAGAAGTATTGGTAAAAAAATTTTGTTCTATAATAACGCTATTAAAGTGAGCTACCTAATGCAACTTGATTCTCAATCCAGCACCTCTTTACAACTATATTATTAACGTTTATATATAAATATGAAAATGAGCCTGAAGAAATAGATTTGATACCGATTAGCTGAGAACCATCAGAACCATTATTAAATGCAATTGACCCAAAGCTTGCACTTGTTATAGCTACAGATACTTTGACATTTTCATTAAGTAAATAACCTGGCCCAATAATAACCACTTTTTTTATAATAGTCGCGCCATTGTAAATTTTACTTGAACCTTCCACGTGCAGTGTATCTCCATCATGCACCGGATCCCAACTCATCGCGTCATTTATCTGGGCAAAAATTGGGTTGGTTGCAGAACCACCAATGTTTTCGCCAAATAGCGACTTAGTTGCATCAAAATTGGATGAGTTATTTACGCGCCATATTTTAGCGCTTGCCTGTTGTGTGGCGCAGATAATAAAAGCTGTACAAAATAAGAGTACTCTTGTTTTCATGTTGTTGTTTTTTATTGTGAGTAATAGATGAAAAAATTGTAGTTGTTGTTATTTAAAAGAAATTCCAGTTTAAAATACCATAAGCATTTTTTTCAACCGCTTCTTTAACAGCATCTGAAGTAGCCGGGGAATCTGCCGATGTTCTATATGCAAGCCGGTAAATTAATTCAGGAGAACCTACGAAACTTTTATCGTGAACCAATATCACATATACTAAAGTATCCCTTTGCTTATTATACAATTCCCAATGTGTGTACATGGTATCTTTAAGTGTATAAGAAGCAAGTACAGATTTATCCGGCGTATCCTTATATATTAAATACTGATCGGCTAACGGGTAATCGGGATTGGCATTGGAAACCGTTGGATTGCTTTTTGGATGAAATGCAACTTTAATATCATTTCCGGTATAACTTTCTAATCTAATATAAAAGCTAAACAAATCGCCCCAGTCTAAAACAACCGAATCCATATCTCTTGTTGTTATTAAAAGTGCTGTGGGCGTAGCTTTTACAACAGTATCAACTTTCATAGTAGTAATACCACCACCAGTATTCGTTGTAGTATCAGTGCCTGTATGTGTTGTATCTGTTCCGGTAGGTGTTGTTGTATCTGCTGGGGGCGGACTAGTAGGTGAGGTTTGCTGCGGCGTATCGTCGCTTTTTTTACAGGCTGTAAATAAGAGAAAGATTAAAGCAATTGACAAAATTCTTTTCATGCTGAGATTTTGCTATTTTAATAACTTAAGCATTTAAAAATTCGAATGCATTTACTCAATACCGAACGCATATACATCTATGTTAGTAGATGATAATGCGCTGCCGGCAGATTTATTAGCAAAGAAGTATTCTCCTTTATCAAGTGTTGTTGATGGCAATAATTGAAATACATTGGTTTTTAGCAACTTTACATCAACAGATATAATACCCTTTGAGCCTTTCATACTTCCCATAGTTGAAAATGATGCTGCTACAACTTGGCGTTTCCCTTTCTTTATATCCACTTTATATAATACAAATGCATCGGCAGCACCACCACCAGTGTTTATGATAAAGGTCTGTGCGTTCTTCGGGTCAATACGTACAGGTGATTTTTCTCCTTCAATCTCAAAAACTGTTTCTGCGCCTCCATAACCTAAAGCTTTAGTATGCGAATGCATTGTTGCATTGCTTTTTTCGAGCGCTGTAAGTTTCTGTGATTTATCATATAAATAGACAGTATTAATTATTTCAGGTTCAGGTACATCATTTTTAATAACTGTAGTTTGCTGCTCAATTGATTTGGAAGTAACGCTTGGTGTTTTGACAGATGCATCTGGAGAACCTTTATCAACCATTGCCTGTATTATATCTTCAGGAACACTTTCTTTTTTAAGCGCTATTAATCCAGTTGTTGATACATCAAATTTTGCATTTGAATTTTCAATCTTTGAAATAATAAGATTATTGCTTAACCCTGCTTTATATAAATCAATAACATTTTTGTTGGTTAAAACTTCTGGTTTTGTTTGTGCATTTGCAGTTAAGCCTGTAATTAAGAACAATAAAAAAAAATACTTGAATAAGGTAGAAATTTTCATACATCAATTTTTTAATAGTAAGTAATTCACCACTAAAATGATGTATATGTTTTTATTAAAAGCAATTAAGGGATATAATGGTTATATAGAGGGATGTAATGTTTAAAATTTATTACTTAAGTATAAACCTTTTTGTTGTGCAGTTTGTTTATACGTTTCACTTATATCTGTACGTACATCATCAAGATAGTAAAGATTGGATGACTTGCCTTTCGCAGTTACTGCGTGCAGGTTTACAATGGTTGATTGATTAAAACGTGCAAAATAATCAGGCAGCAATAATTCAAGCTCATTTAAGGTACTCCTATAGAAATATCCTTTATTATACTTATGCTTATAAATAAGAAGATTATTATTTGATATTTTGTTTGAACTTATAATCATTTTTATTTCATTCCATTTTATATATGTTTCAATTTCCAATGGATCTGCAGGTCTTTCTTGTGTTGTCTTATGCTTTTTTTCAAGCTGCGTAATATCAATTTCTTTAACCTTCATAAACCTGCCTTCGGTACGATGTTTAATGCTCTGATCTATTTTCGGCATTAGTCTTATAACATCAGCCCACAACTGCTTTTTATTAACAGGCTTATCAATCTTTACAACAAATGCGTCGGCTGATAAAATTTTAGCTCTTTCCAGGTTTTCATAGTTATCATGTGCTGATAAAATAATGATAGGAATATTGTAATGTTGTTTAATGTAGCTACCTATTTCCAACCCATCCTTATTGCCTTTTATTTGTATATCTAATACAGCAAGATCAGGCTCTTCATCATGCAAAATTTTAATTGCATCCTCGTAATTATTCACCGCTTTGTTGATACCGTTATTCCCGGCAATTCTAAATCCTTTTTCTATAAAGAATTCAGCCAGCTCATCATACAATATAAATTCATCTTCTACAATTAATACTTTTTTAGGTGCTAACATATTGCTCTTATTAATTAATCATACTAAAATTAATTCCATTTTCTGTTTGTATTTCAATGCGGGCATCAAGTTCATTTGCTATGCCTTCTATTAATTTGCTGCCATAACCTTTAATTATTTTTTGCTTATTAAAGCCTACACCATTTTCTTTATAACTAAGTTTAAACTTTTTATTACCTTTTTCTTCTGCAGTAATATTTATTTTCCCTTCTTTCTTATTTGCAAAACCATATTTAAAACTATTGGTAATTAATTCATTTATGATTAAACCAATTTTTTCTGCGGTTTTAATATTAACTATTACAGGCGCAAGTACATTTATGGTTATGTTTTTATCATCTTCATTAAATGCAGTACCAATTGTTTTTGCCAATTGTTCAATATAATATTGCAGTGATATTTCTCCGCTCTTATTCGTTTGATATAAATTCTTATGTAATAACTCTATTGCAGTAATCCTGTTTTGGAGGGACGTTAAAGAAAGGCTTTGCAAGCCTGATTTTTCTGCTACTTCAACAAAACGTTTTATAATGCTAAGATTATTTTTTACACGGTGATGAATTTCATTTTGTAACAATTCAATTTTTGTTCTGTCTCTTTCTGCACGTTGCCTGTTTTTATATTGAAGAAAAAAGCCAATACCGAGTACAATTGCTGTTACAACTATAAGTGCAATTATTATTTTTTGTTTTTTTATAATTGCGATGCTTAAAATAGCATTTTCATTTTCGCATTTTTCGTTCTCTGTTGTAAGATCAGGTAGATTTTTATTTTTAAGCATATTGGAAGCAGCACCAAAATACAATTCGGCTTTTGCAGGTTCGCTCGTTTCAGCAAAGAATTGGCCAAGTAAAGTTTGAACTTTTATTTTACCAATATCGTAATTCATTTTATTAAATAAGCTTTGAGAAGTATCAATATATTTTTTTGCATTAGTGTAATCTTTTTTCTGCATGTAAGCTCTGGCAAGATAAATAAGACATAAACCTTCTTCGACATCATTATTAGATACCGCATATAATTGCTGAGCCTTCAGATAGCTATTTATTGCTGCAGTGCCATTTCGGTTCGCATAAGAAAAATCACCCAATAATTCATTTACAAAAGCCATTCTTTCCTGGCTATTTCGTTTTGCGTAAATATCAAGTGCTTCGTGAAGTAAATTAAACACACTATCATTTTTGCCCAATGCTTCTAAAGATTGTACTAAAAATATTTTTACTTCAGCAATATTTTTATCGTCGTTAGATTGTTGAAAAAGGTTTATTGCTTTATAAAAACCAGGAATTGCTTTTTCATGTTGATTTGTTTGGCTATAATAATAAGCTGTTGAAAAAATCCATTCTGCTGTAACGTCCGGCTTATTAAGTTTAATTACAATTGGTTTAGCTATCTGAATCCATTCATAAGCATCTTCTAACTGCTTAGCGTCTAAATAATCATGTACAAAAAGAATTTGCTGTGAATTTATCAAATCCAGATCACCGTATATTGTTGCATATTTCAAGGCAAGGGAATCGTACTTAAAAATAGTATTATAACCTCTTTTTTTTCTAATACACCTTGCTATTGCCCTATAACCTCTTGATATATCTTTGGATGAATTTTCTTTTTTACCAAGCTCCAATATCTGCAAAGCGTATTGATAACTTTTTTCCGGATCACTTTTAAATAATGCATTGTGTAAATCTATTAGCGTATTCATTCTAATAGAATCATTTGTTGCAGTAGCAAGCTTTTGTTGAAGTATTTTGGTTGAATCTATTTGAGAATAAGAATGAAATGAAAAAATTAATGCAGTTAAAACAAGTAGATATTTTATCATTAAGGGCAGGTTTATTTAAAAAGTTGAAATTTATTAAATGAATATACTACCTGAAATTTTCTTAAAAAAATTCATTAATGAATATCTATTATTTAGGTATTATATAATTCTAATCTGGTAAATAGAGCCTTGATAAAAAGATGGATGGATAATCAGTTTTAAAATATTCCTTTAAACTAATTCAAATAAAATATTGCAGTTATTAATACTGCAATATTTATTTATAGATTAGATATTTTAATTTTTACTTACAACAATTGATGTTTTTTCAATCAGCTCACCATTGCTATTTGTAATTAGAACAGTATAAATACCAGCGGCAGTTCCTGCACGTAAAATCGCTTTGTAAGAACTGGTTCCGCCATTATGTTCAATATGTTTTATTAATAAAGTTTTTCCATCACTCGTATAAACTTCTGCTTTATAGTTTCCTTTATTTATATTCAGCAGATTAATTTCAAAATTGTTTCCTGTTACAGGATTAGGAAGAATATTTATTGAACCATTTAAAGTTTTAGCAATTGCTTGATTTTGGGTTACAGATATATTGTTTGCCGGAACCGGCGTTGCAATAAAAATTCTTTTATATACAATTATAAAACGCCGCATATAACTTGCAGTATCAGCATTAGATATAAAATTGTATAGTGTGGTATCTTTTAATTTAACCAATGTTTGAACATTTAAATATTTGTCTATAAGCCATGCTTCAATTCTATCCGGTGTGTTTACAGGCAATATTGATAAAGCGTATGGTTGTGATGCAACTAAATAAGACATTCTTAAAAATAAAGTATCGTTTAATTCAGGTATTGGTCTTGCCTCAATGGCTATTCTCCTGTTAAATCTTACCATTGAAATATTTTCATTTTGATTTGGGAACTTTATTGCATCATTTTGATCAATTAAGTTAGAGAAATTTTGACCGAATATTGCAGCCGTTCCATCAACCAATAATAATGAATCTGCAGAATGCAGCATAAGATTAATATAAACGTATGGATTGGTAACACCGGCAGATATGCCAAACACCTGAGATTCACTAGGTATTTTGCAGTTCTGTTTAAAAACAAGAGATGAACTGGTAGCATTAGACTGTACCATAAACCCTTGTTCTCCCTGTATAATTGTTGTTGGTGATGGATAATTAGTTGTTACCGGCACCATAATTCCATTGTCATAAGTTACATATCCGCCTACACCATAAGTACCACTAAATGCAGGATCCCATACATAAAATTTATTGGTATTTATACCAGATGATTCTGACATTACATTTGCAAGATTTATAGAAGAGGCAAAAGGATTACCTACAAACAAATAATCGCCAACCTTTCCTGAATAGGTTTTTGTATAAGTGTTATTATTTAGTATACCAGTTTCGCGAATAATAGTAGGATCTGTTGGTGCTGATATTGCTAATGCAAGATTAACAGCTCTGCTGCCTCTGATAAAAAAATAATAAGCAGGGTAATTATTCAAAAGCGTAGAAGCAGTTGGTGGTGCAACATCCCAGTCACTTATACTTTGTATCCACGTTCTTATTGATGGATTACTCGTTGTATTAACATCGAACCCTTTTGTATAATCATTATCATAAGTAATATCTGTACCAAAACCAGGATGCGGATCTTGATGGTTTGTATAAACAAGATCATGATTGTTTGCACCTTCCTGCCAGGCAGAGCGGATGGTAAGTGTATCGTTATTTACAGGTACAGCCATAAAACGCCATGCACGCCTTGGCGGTACATATCTTTCAACTGTAACATTGTTTGAAATAGCACCTGAAGAGTTAGCCACACGTGCTGTTCCATAAGCATTAGACTTTAACGTTAAAAAGCCGGCAGCATCAAAACTTCCGTTTGCAGTCACAGTTCCAAAATCGCTGCCGGCTGTTACATTTAACGCGTTTCCCAATACGCCAGTACCTAAGTTATTTATAGTAAGATCGTGTATAGTATTTGCAGCAGGATCGAAATAAAGATTATTGCCGTTAGCTGCATGCCCATAAATTATAAGATCAGATTTGTTAGTTACATTAAAGGCACTTGTATTAGTATATAATGTATTTATTTTGTTACCCATTGCCAAAGCATAATCATTAAAAAACAAACTACCCATTATTGGTGAAATAATTCCGCCCATTATAACATTTATATTCATTTTTATACCTGAAGAATTTGTCCATGAAACATCATGAAAATCAGATACATTAGAACCGCCTATTTGTTGAAGCTTTGTGCCTAAAAAATTGGTTGCACCAGTACCTTCATTCATTAATGCCTGATCATTATTAAAATCTCCGGTCAGATATAAAAACCCATCGTTCTGATATTGCCCGGTTGAATTATTTATAAAATCAGTATCAATATACATATTGCCGGCTATATATAATTTGCCCTTATTAACTACCTGGGCTTTTACATAACAGCAAAAAAAGACGAGTATGAAAAATAGTAAGAACCATTTTTTGTCTAAATATAATGGCAAAAAAAACTGAAACATTTTAGGTTTCATAACAGGATATTGAGTTCATGCAAATTATTGAATTGTACATTTTTACATTTTTTTAAAAGACTTTGTTGTATCCCGTAAAGCCTAATAGTTATTAAAAGATCTTGAAGAAGAGTTTGACATCAAACTAAAGCAAATCTTTGTTATATTTTTCCTTTATAGAAAGGGTGACTTTTACAAATCTTCAATAGGAATCAAAGTCTTCGCCACACAATCAATCAAAGGCTACAAAAATTTAATGATTAGTTAAATGGAATTAATAATAATGACTCATTAAAGGATTTTATTCAGTTGTCCAAAATGCAAAAAAATTGGGTTCAAGTTAATGCCAGAATTTAATGGATTTATTGAAAGTTACCAAGGTGAAAAAGATAGTTATCAAGAATTAAATAAATGCATAAACAACTACGAGATGACTATGAAATACTTAAACAAGAAACTGTAAATTAACTACCAAGCAAGTAAGGATTTTTAAAAAGAATGAAAAGAAAAAAGATAATATAATTCCCGACTTTACAAAGTGTTGGGTCTTTCGGCAAAGTTTGAAACTTCTCCACATCTATCTTAAAATTTGCAACTTTTTATTTAACCTGTTATTACTAAATATTGCTTACTTATTACACTTCATGGAATAATTTTGGTAAGAAAAACTTTGTATTCAAAAATTATTATCAGGAACAAAAAAATATTAGCTATGAGCCAAAGAAAAATATTATTGTCAATGTCAATCACGCTAGACGGTTATGTTGCCGGTCCGAATGATGAAATGGATTGGATGAAAGTTAGTCCGGATCTATGGAATAATTTATATAAAGATCTAGATGAAGCAGATACCTATTTGCTGGGAAGAAAAATGTACCCAGACTATTCCCAATACTGGCAATCGGTTTTAAAAAACCCGTCTGGTAGTAATGCAGATGATCTCAAATTTGCAAAATTAGCCGAACAAACGCAGCATATCGTTTTTACGAAAGGCGATTTTAAGCCAGATTGGAAAAATACCAGGGTTGCTTATAATGTGCAGGAAGAAATTGCAGCCCTGAAAAAACAACCCGGTAAAAATATCATTGCCTGGGGCGGCGCCAATTTTGCAGCTAACCTCATTAAATCAGGGTTGATTGATGAAATAAGGATAGCAGTGAACCAAACAGTATTGGGAAAGGGTAAAAATATCTTCAAGAATGTTGATGAGCGTATCAACCTCGACTTGATTGATGCCCAGCCAATGAAAACAGGCGTTATTGTATTAAGGTATAAGGTAAAATAAAAACAAACAAGATTTTGATAACGAATACCAGTGAAGTAAAGTTGCAAACTTCGCCACATCATTTAAGGGTTGTACTTTTTATTGTTCTAAACAAATAAAGAGATGACTGCTTTCAATTTTCAAACGCATATTAAAAAAAAAGGCATTACCTTAAACTAATAATAAAATTATTGAGAATTAATTGAAACGTATTCAACAGCAGTGTCTGTCCCAGCTTTTCCTTTAGCCACCAATTGTACCGCATAATTACCAGCAGCAACATATAAGTGACTTATAGTATCTTCTGAAATTTCAAACTTAGTACCGTCTCAGAACTGCCGTTCGTATATAGTTGCATTTGAAGATGTGGACGTGAAATTTACCGTTGTTGGTAGTACATCTGGATTTACAATTTGATAGGTGAAATCAATCATAGCAACGAATCAAGTTGTGTTATATCACCTTTACCTGTTGTTCGCCCAAATTATAATTGATATGGAATTGAAGAAATACGTACATAGCAGCACAGGCTTTAGGAGTTAAAAAAAATAAAATATTTATTCTTATGCATTATGATGAATAGAAAAGCAGGGTCTCGCGGCTTTGTAAAAAAACTCTTGACGAAGACCCTGCTACAACAAATAAGCAATCCAAAATCTATTGATTCATCATTTTTCCTGTTGAATCCATCATATTACCGTCTTCATTCATCATCATACCATTCTTCATCATCATTTTTTTACCATCTTTCATTTTTACTGTACCATCCTTCATTACCATCGCACCATTTTTCATAGTCATGGTTTCATCCATCATCATCATTTTTCCATCTTTCATCACCATCATTTTCCCGTCTTTCATCATCATCATACCATCTTTCATCATGCCATTCGTATTATCATCGCTCATCTTAGAATTATCTTGCTGCATTGACGACATGCCTGAAGCAGTGTCCATACCAGTAGCGGCAGATTTGCTATTATCCATCATACTGGATGAATCAGACATTGATGAATCAGAAGCGCTGTTGTTGCAGGCAGCTAACGCAAAAGTTATTGCTGCAACCATTAAAATTTTTTTCATTTTCTTGTTGTTTTTGTTATAAAAAATTTGTTTTTTTTAATTAATACACTGCCAGCCCAGCTGCAAAATCAGGTATTGCTGAAACCTTATCAGCCAATTCAATAACACCAGCAGGCTTTCTTTTATAAGCCACTATGCTGTGTGAGCCGGAATAAATAGCGTATACATATTTGTTGTCTGTACTTACTGCAACATCAATTGGTTTTTTACCATCTGCAGCAGCTATTCCATGAATAAGTGTAAGCGTACCATCTGTATCAATATAATAAGATGATAAATTATTGCTTTGCGTATTTGCCACAAATGCAAATGTTCCAAACTTTGTTGTTGCAGCCCAGCATGGCGCTGTTCCATAATCTCCAACCGGACCATTTACATCGGTTAAGCCTGAAGCTGATATTTTATACGACGTGGCTGATCCTGCACCTGAAGCAGATCCGGCTGCATTGGTTACAATCATAAACTTGTTATTGCGGGCAAAATCAAAACCAAATGGCTCAATACCATTTGATTGAATATTTTTTGCAGAAACAACAGCACCATTATTATCAAGCGAAAACTTATCAATTAAGTTTGTTGCTTTTTCTGTTACATATACAGCAGCGCCATCCGGTTGAAATTTTATTTGCCTGGCATCTGCACCTAATCCGCTTAAATCATGTGTTGAACCTTCAATTTTTTTGAGAAAACCATTAGCTGAGAAAGTGAACCCGCATATATTAGAAGTGCCTGTATTTAAAACATACAATTTGTCTTTATTTACGGTAATACTATTTGTCAAATTTCCGAGTGAATAGACAGTAAATAACAGCGTTAAGCCGCCGGTATTTTTATTAATGCGGAAAGAAGATACAGAATTGGAACCGCCATTTACTGCAAACAATAAATTATATTCTTTACTCACAGCAACCGCACCCTGGGAACCTAAGCCTTCCCCTAAACCGTAACCACCTGACTTCACTTCGTCGTTTAATATTATCTGACCATTACTGGTTTGTGAAAATACAAGGATTGTATTTCCACTTCTTTTATTGCTTTCAGTATAAAAATAACTGGGTGATGCAACAGCGCCTGCATCTGCTGAAAAGATGGCTTCATCAGGATTTGTTCCGTTTTCTGAAACTTTGTTTTGCAAAGAAGCATCTTGAGAAGCAAGTGGAGGTTTGTTTTCCGTTTTGCTACAGGAGGTAAATGCAAGTACTGCAAAAACTGCTGATACAATTACGTTTGTTTTGAATTTCATAATGTTGATTTTTTTAAAGAATTATTTCAAACAAACGTAAACTTTAGAAAAGCTGCGGTTATCACGAATGTATAACGATTGTATGCTAAATAAAATTTAATGTGCGCCGAAAATTATTGAATTACAAAATCAACATAATTATAAGTTTAAAACTCAGTATAAACAAGTGAAGTTGCAAACTTCGTATGCGTAAGCCATGCAATAATATTATAAAACTTCAAAATAATTAAGCACGGTAGCAATTTTTCTTACCAGATTACGCGTTTAAAGCAACCTGATAAAATAAAACCGGTTAGGTATGCTATTTGACTACCTTACAGCAAACAATTTTATGAGTGAAAAAAATAAAAAACAATTTGGTGTATGGATGGATTCTCAACATGCAACTGTTGTTGGTAAAGAAAGCACAGATGGCAGTAATTTTAGTATATTAGGTCATGTAAAGAATGATGGCGCGGGCAGTAATTCCAATGAAAACAAAGCCAATAACCTTGAGAAAACATTGCTGGTAAAATTCTTTAAAGAAA
>CAXSDU010000053.1:16645-25622 GCA_964236165.1 uncultured Parafilimonas sp.
TCTTACATGCAAAATGCAGAAGAAGTTTATGTAACCGGCACCGGCACTGCACAGGAACAGTTTATTAAATATCTTGGTGATACACCGCAATTTAAAAATACGGTTGCCAAAGACAGCACTTCCAATAAAATGAATGATGAAAAGCTGATACAATATATTAGTGCGTATTATTCTTGAATTCAATTTATAATTTAATATAAAATGTTTTAAAAGTGCGCTGATTCCGGGACTGATATATATCTAAATATTTTAGTTGCAACTTTGCCGGGACAGCGTTTTCTAATTCTGTAAAATGTTTCATTTTCGTAAGCTGCATAACCAGTGAGAATTTTGAAAACATCTTCGCCCAACTTATAAAGCTGCTTTACTTCATTTTGATTCATCTTGTTTGTTTAGCTATCAGCAATTGCAATGCGATAATACATTCCTTAGTCTTTATGGGAACATCGTAAGTTTTCATTCTTTTTATTTTCTGTTTTTAAATCATTAATAATGAGAAATGGCAATACTATATACAATAATGTGCATGTAGATAAATATAAATAACTTGATATTCTTTATCGGGAATCTATACGGAAGTAGTATTTTCAACGTCTTAAAAATTTACCATGAAACCTTCTGACCGGCTTGAATGGTTGCAAACCGAAATTGATAATCTTGTAACCCGATATAAAGTTGAATGTAACAAGTATAAAAAACTAGCATATCGTTTAAAAATTGTTTCCGTTTTCTTGGCAGCATTCATTACTGTTTTTCTTGGTTTAAAACTGCAAAGAGTAGAATGGGCAGCAGTCTTAAGTAATATTTCTCTTGTATTAGGTTCGGCGATAACAGTGCTAAGCGCGTATGAAGCTTTTTTTGATCCGCGATCACTTTGGGTAAGAGAAACTGTAACATTTGCACGCCTCAAAGATCTTCAAAGAGATTTACTTTTTTGGAAAGCAGGAAAAGAAATAGATGATATTGATATTGCTGAACTGGATAATTTTAAATTTAAGCTTGATCACATTCTTGAGGATACATTGAAGTATTGGATGAAAATTAGAGGAGCAGCAGATGTAGAAAAAAACCTGGAAGCAAGAGCAGATTTACGCTCAAAAGGAAATGCTTCTCAACCTGTCAACTCTAACTCCGGCACATAGAAGGTAGAATATATTTATTTAGCAACATTATAAATTCATATGCCGCTTTCATTCTTCTGTTGTAATAATGCCGTTCTTAGCAAATGCTATTTGATGTTGTTTGTATAAAGATCCGAGCGTCATCTTAAATGTTTTTTTACTCATGCCGAAGAAATTGTAAATCTCCTGCGGATCGCTTTTATCATGATAAGGCAGGTAGCCATTATGCTCATCCAGTAAGCGAAGTATTTTTTCCTCTTCTTTTTCTACACGTGCATAACCTGGTTTATCAAGTACAAGATCTATTTTATTATCCTCTCGAATCGTTTTAATAAAACCTTTCAACTTATCGCCAACCTTTATAGCGCGATAGATTTCATTAGCATGCAACAAGCCTGTATGTTTATTATTAATGATCATTACATAACCAAGATCTGTTTCTCTTTGTACATACAATTCTACTTCGTCCATTTCTTTTATGGTTAGCTCATCATTACTAATTTGATTTTCTATTTTTTCTGTTGCGGCAATACGCCCGGTTTGTTCATCAATATAAATTCTTATAAGGTATTCACCTTCTTTTTGCATTCTTGTTAACTGTTGGCTCTTTGCAACAAAAATATCTTTCATTAAACCCCAATCTAAAAAAGCGCCATGCTCTGTCGTACTTACACATTTTAGTTGCACAATGTCACCTACAATGCCTTTTGGTTCTTGTGTGGTTGCAATTAAACGGTTATCAGAATCATGATAAAGAAATACTTTTAATTCATCGCCGATTTGCAGGTCTTTTGGTGCAAATCTTTTAGGTAAAAGAATTCCATCTTTCCCATCATCAAGATAAAAACCAAATTCCACTTTGCGCGAAACTTTAAGCGTGTTATACATGCCAACATGTATCATAAAATAAATTGAAGATGTGTAAAGATAATACCCAATTTGGTGAAGTGCTGGTGCCCGGCGAAGTGCAAGATTATAAGTGTATATATTAAGCCATTTGCATAACATTATTTAGTATGAATAATGTTAGCTTATCAAAGCAGTATAAAAAACAGATCTATCTCATTTACATTAATGTTTATTACAAACTCATAGAAATTCCGGTTCAAATTTTTTTCATCTTGCCTTCTATTTCAGCAAAATTTATTTGTGTTAAAAGTTTTTGAAATTCCGGTTGCTGCATCATGCGGTTGATATCATTGAATCCATTTTCAACAGCTTTTAATAAATCATCTTCTGTTGCTTTTGAATTTTTATTTCTTGCATTTAAAATTGCAGAAAAATACCAGGCTTCGCTGTTACTAGCATCAGCCATTTTATACAGCTTTATAAAATATTGTGCGGCGTCATTTTGATTATTGTTAATAAGATTATTACTGATAGAATAAAATGCCAGCGATAAATAAGCAATCAATCGCTGATACATTTCTCCTTCAGTCGTGTTTGGTTTTGCTTTGGTTTTAAGTTCGTTTATAGTTGATGTCCAGTAATTAATATCACCTTGTTGAAACTGTTGCTGATATGTTGCTTTTATACTTTGTTCTATATTGAATAAATTTTGCTGCTGCAGTTGCTGTTGTTTGTAAACAGCGCTGTTTACAATTGATGCATTTTTTTCTTTAAACCAATTTGTTTCATCTGTTAAGCCATTCAGCATGTTTATTGAAAGCTGGCATTCTTCATTCGCTTTAATCAGGTCATTCATTTTTATATCATCATTCAATCTTTTTTTGCTGTTTGAAATATATATGTTGATCAATGAATCTTTTTTGGGAATAAGTTTATCTTTTATTGCATCTAATTGCAAACCTGTAAATGCAATACTCATTATTGATTGAGGTGACCATTCATGTTTTCCATCAAAAAAAATAATGCGGTGCCTTGTTTGTGTTTTGTCCAGTTTATTATTTAAAGCAACAAGATCAGTCATATTCATATCACCTTTTCCGGCAATACCGGTAAAGCTAAAATTGAAATTACCTGCAGGTGTTTCATCAGGCAAACCTGCGCCGCCTGCAATTACTGCTTTTATTTCACTGCGATGTATTGCGGCATAGCTTGCTACTTTTGCGCCACCTGAAAATCCACATACATATATCCGGTCGCTATTAAATGTTAACCTGTTCTTTGTATCGGTAAATAAATTATTTAAAATATTACTAGTAGTTGACCAATCATTGCCATTCTTTGAATTATTGCTGCCAATCAATATAAAACCATATTCATCTGCAAGTGCTTTATAATTTTTTAAAGGCAAAGCGCCATCAGCGTGAGGATCAAAAAAATAAATAACAGGCAATAATTCGTTTTTAAATTTTGCAGGAATGTATAAAGCATAAGATTGCAACGCATCGGTTTTGCAAACTACATTTTCAATAATTTTTTCTATTTCAAATGAATCTTTTTCGATAGTTGAATTTGTAGTTATTGTTGTGTCAATAGTATTTACGTTTTCATTTTCTCTAGGCTGCTTGTTACCGCAAGCCGCTATGCAAAAAAGAAACACCAAGATGAAAATGTTGAACAGCTTCATTAGAATCAATTATAAAGAAATTATTGAAAATTAAAGAGATGTGACATCCTGCATTTCGCTTGTAAGAAAATTCTTCCAGTCTTCCAGCATTTTACCTTTTAATACGCGGGGAAATTTATGTTGGCCGCCAACTTTACCAAGACTGCGCATAAAATTAATAAATGTTTTTTCAGGCAATACATCAAGCAGTACTTCTTTTAATGCATGCCCGCGTTCTGTTGCGTAATCATCATTCAGTTGCTTAAGATAATCATCTATTTTAATGCGAAGTATTTCTGCATTTACATTATCATCGCAGGCAACATACCAATGGTGTGCGAATAAATTTCCGTATGGTATTCCGGCTACAGTAAATTCAGGAATAGAAATATTCATGTCGCCGCCTGCAAGTTCAATCGCTTTGTTCATATTCTCAACACTAAGATGTTCGCCCACCAAACTCAAATAATGTTTTGTACGGCCAGTAATTAAAATTTCATTACGTTTTTTATCCGTAAATCGAATTGTATCACCCATTAAATAACGCCAGGTTCCTGCAGAAGTGCTTATCATTATTGCATATTCTTTTCCTTCTTCCACATCAGCAATAGAAAGTACTTGCGGGTTTGTAATTATATCGCCGTTGGTATCAAAATTTTTTTGATCGAAAAGAATAAATTCATGAAAAATATGTTCATTGATAACAAGCCGCAGTCCATTTGAATTAGGTCTGTCCTGGTAAGCGATAAATCCTTCACTGGCAAGATATGTTTCAACATAAATAAGTGGTTTGCCAAGCAGTTTTTCAAATCCTTTTTTGTAAGGTTGAAAACTTACGCCGCCATGCACAAAAAAAGCAAGGTTTGGCCAAATATCATGTATGTTATTTACCTGGTATTTTTCAATAATCATTTCCATACACATCTGTACCCAAGCAGGCACACCAACTATAAAACCAATATCCCATTCCGGAGCTTTTTTTACAATTTCTTTTAGTTTGCGTGTCCAGTTTCTTTGCCGTGCAATTTTTCTTCCCGGCTTATAAAATGGCTGAAACCAGAACGGAACTTTTTTTGCCGATATGCCGCTTAAATCACCTGCATAATAACCTGCACCTTTTTGTAAAGCAGTACTTCCGGCTAGCATTAACCAGCCTTTTCCAATAGAGCGCATAGGAAGATCGCTGTAATTGCGCAAGGAAAGTATTTGTTTTATCATAACCACGCGGTTGCCTTTTAAAAGATCGGTAGTTATGGGAATGTATTTGCTCGCTGCTTCACTGGTACCACTGCTGAGAGCATAATATTTTACTTTGCCCGGCCAACAAACATCAGCTTTACCTTCAAGGCTGCGATGCCACCATTCCTTATAAATTTTACTGTAATTGTATAACGGTACAAGCTCCTGAAATTTTTTTATAACATCCTGCTGTAATAAAATTTCATCAAACCTGTATTGCTGCCCAAACTCTGTAAACCGCGCTTTATGCAAAAGCTTTTTAAGAACACGCAACTGCTGGCGGCGCGGATCGTTTTGTTGCAGACGCAACGTTTTTAATATTGATTGAGGGAGATTGATGTCAATTATAGCCATCAGAAATCAATCTGTTTAGATAGCGAATCTAATGAATATGCTGTTAATGACTTACATATATTTCTCCGGCGGCGTTACTATATCTGCTGCCAGTAATAGAATCTGACTTTGTACGATGCCAGAAATACGCATATTTATTTTTGTTTTTTTGCATGAAGTTTATTGTTTCAGCATAAGAAAGTTCTCCTGTACAAAAAACAATAGCTTGTTTTGTTCCTGAAAATGATAATTCATTTAGCTGCGCCAGTTCATTTGTTTGTCGAAACTTTTTTTTATTATCCGAAAGAATTTTTTCTGCAAATACTACGTCTTTAAAATCTCCGGCAAGCAAAAAATAATTTGTTATTTCTTTTTTATTGCCTGATGGAAAACTTCTTTTTAATGATGCGGCTGCCCGACTCGCTGCAATAGAAGTTTTTAAAAACAATACTGAACGCTTTTTATAATGTTTGTGCACAAAAATCTTCATAGCTTCATAAAAATTTTTCAGATAAACCGTTTTATCTGTTTGCGTACTTTCTCCTTTAAAATGAAGAATCGAATTATCTCCTAAATAATAATTTTTATACCCTGATTGTTTAACGCGGTAACTAAGATCAATGTCTTCTCCATACATAAAAAAATCTTCATCAAAACCATTTATCTGTAACAGAATATTTTTGCGCGCCATTAAAAATGCACCGGACAAAACATCTGCTTCATGTATTTTATTTTCATCAAGATTACCTAAAGCATAACGATTAAAAAATGCCGAACGTGGAAACAACGAAGCCAGTCCGCTCATTTTAAAAAAGGAAGCAGATATTGAGGGAAATGATCTTTTGCTTTCCGGTAAAAAATTACCGCCGCCATCAATCATTCTTACACCAATTGCGCCGGCTTCTGCATGTTCTCTTAAAAAGTGAATGCAGTTTAGAAATGTTTTTTCTGCAACAATTGTATCAGGGTTTAAATACAAAATATATTCACCTGTTGCAAATTGCAGCGCTTTATTATTTGCTTTTGAAAAGCCTTCATTAAAAGCATTTCTTATAAATATTATTGCAGGAAATTTTGGTTGCAGATATTCTATAGAATTATCTGTTGAAGCATTATCAATCACTAATATTTCTGCTTCAATATTTTTGCTTGCAGCTTCAACAGAATAAAGGCATTGCTCTAAAAAATATTTTACATTGTAGCTAACTACAATAACTGAAAGCTGCATGCATTAACTGCCTCTGTTTGCACCGGTTGAACGTACTTTTTGTTTCGCAGCGCCGGGTTTGGCATTTACTTTTATAAATTTAGATCCGCTGTTTGCACCTTGTTGATTTTTGCCGGTTTTATTTCCGCCTTTTTTATTGTTTACTGGTAATGACATACATTTTTATTAGGAAGCAAAATTAAACGGTTGCTGTAAATGTTATAATAAATTTATTTTTGTGTGTAATTAAAGTCTATTTACAGTTTTGAAATTCTTTCTATACCATTTCGTATTCCTGATTTAATCATGTTGCCATAACCATCATCTGGCAAACTGTTTTCAAAAGATAAAGCAGATACATAATTTTTTTGGGCATTATTAAAATCTTTCAAATCTTCATAACATTTTGCAATATTCAAATAAAGAGAAGGATAATTTGCTTCCATATTTTTTTCATCAATTTTTAAAGCAAATTCCAAAGCCGTTTTATCCCATTGTAATTTATCTTCTGTTGATGTTTGATGCCGGGCAACATAATGCGCAGCCGTAAACTTTTCTATATTGCTTTCAGCAATGCTCCATGCCTGCAAAAAAAGATCCCTGGCTTTATTAGGTTCTTTGCTTTCCATCTCCATCCCTTTTGCACAAAGCTGAATTATTTTGTTATCGGGATTGAACTGCATTGCATATACTTTTTTACAGTGTAATATAATTGTGATTACAGAATATGTTGCAATTTATCATTACAAATGTAATAGCAGATTTATTCTCTTTTCGCGCATAATTTGTATTGATACTTTTAAAAAGCATCATAATTTAATGTCTTTTTTTGTGAACGTATCTAAACTTGTACATATGTGCGTTAAAAAAAAAGTATAAAATTTATAAGTTAGTATTGTCAAAAAAAATAGTATGAAAAAACTTGCTTGCTTTGTTTTCTTTGCAATTTTTATAACAAATGTTGCTATGTCTCAAACTTCACAAAAAATATTAAGGCATGTTGTTTTATTTAGCTGGAAGCCCGGAACAGATTCTACCGCTATAAATAAAGTAGTGGAAAATTTTAAAGTATTGCCGCAAAAGATACCTACCATAAAACAATTTGAATGGGGAACCAATAACAGCCCGGAAAATTTAAACCAAGGCTTAACGCATTGTTTTTTGGTAACATTTAGCAGCGAAAAAGATCGTGATGCTTATCTTATAGATCCTGCACATAAAGCATTTGTAGCAACGCTTCAACCCATATTAGATAAAGTAACTGTAATTGATTATTGGGCGCAAGAATAGTGAAAGATTTAATGAAGAATGACAAGAAAGTCGGAATTATTAAATCACTAAAATATCGATCTCAACAAATAATTAGTATAAAACTTTTTTTATTTTTATTAGTTTAATTTTTGGGAACGCCAATAATATCGCTAATTTTTAAAAGCACTTTTTTCCAATCTTCTTCAGAAATTTTAAAATTATGATTTGCGTTTACAAATAAGATTTCAGTATGCGGGCTCAATGTATATTTTTCTTTCACTTCAATTCCTCCGTATTCATCTTTAATTCCCTGTATAATCAGGAATGGCGTTTTTAGATTTTTTAAGTGTATATATCTTTCTGGTTCAAGCTGCTTATGAGGATGCTTAAACGGATAACCAAGACAAATGATATGCTTAATATTTAATTCATCTGCTATAAGCGAAGCAGCTCTTCCTCCGGAAGATCTTGCAAGAATTATGATCTCGTTTTCAATACCTAATTTTAAAATTGATTTTTTTAATTTTTTGCTTCGCAGTTCTATTATACCTTTTGATCTGTTAAAAAGAAAACTAAAATAACTCCAATGCGTAAGTGCATATAATAATTGAACGATTTTTAAATCAATTTTTTTAATAGATACCGGCAACCATTTTATTTTGTTTTCAAAGTTTCGTACTCTATATAATACATTACCGGCAGGATCTTCCCACACAATGCGATGTTTACTTTTTTTTAAATATTGAATTAGTATTTGATTTAATGAATTATCCTTTTGCCAATTATCTCTTTGCACTAATAAAATTATTTTTTCTGAAGATAATTTTTTTGCCATTACTATTATATAAATTGAAATTTCAAAAACAATTCAAATATGTAATTTAAAAAAATTAAAGAAAAAATATTTTGAAATAAAGATGCCGAACTTCATTACTGAAATGATGTTACGCATCGGTAATTACAATAATTAAAATTATCATTTATTAACCAACTACATTTCCTCAAAATATTTATGAAAATAGGGGATTGTTTCAATGCCTTTGTAGTAATTGGCAAGATCGTATTTTTCGTTCGGACTATGCAGGTTATCACTGTCTAAACCAAAACCCATAAAAATAATTTTTATACCAAGCTCCTGTTCAAACAAAGCGCAAATAGGAATGCTGCCACCACCCCGCATGGGAATAGGTTGTTTGCCGAATGTGGTTTTAATTGCTTTTGCTGCAGCTTTATAACCTTTGCTTTCAATTGGCGTCATGTCTTTTAAATTTGTTACCTTCGGGTCGTTTGTTTTGCTTTTGATTGCAGTAAATT
>CAXSDU010000054.1:0-25594 GCA_964236165.1 uncultured Parafilimonas sp.
TTTAATTCAAGATAATTTTTTAAAACCATTCCCAAGTTTGTATCGTCTTCACACAATAAAATTTTATATTTTTTCTCTTCCATATTTTTTTATTTAAAAATGATAACACTAATTATATGCATTGCATTAATAATTTTAGTTAAAGATAAGATTGATTAAAAGAAAATTAAAACAACTATGTAGTTTAACGGATGTTTATATTTTTACTTTAAATATACGAAGTGATATTAACACATGATAATAAATTAAAAGCTGGATGTATTTAGTGACATCTTTTAAATTGTCTTATCAAACTAATATCTAGCGAATAATTTACCGCTATTAAGTAAAAAAAGTACAACAAAGGATTGTTATTAAACATGACCAAGGTTATATAATTGCTTTAGCTGTTGAATGAATCACGAAAAATGATGAAGAAGAAGTAAAGTATTTATTTTAAATAAAAAGACGATCTTGCTATTTTTTAAGTGCAACCAAAAAATATTAGTGTGAAAAATATTTGTTCATCAAAGTGAATCATGATGTTTAAAAAGAAGAAGTTTATAATTTGATTTCAAAATATTTTCATAGTTACAACTTATCAACCAATATCATTATTTTATTACCAAGTATAAATCACTAAGTTTTCGATCGTTTTATTTAAAATATATTTTATAATGACATTTTGACCTAATATAAAATATATTTAGGCTGAATTAAAGACATATTGACACAATTTTTTGATCTTTGCACTAAAAGTTTTCAACAAGATTAAAAATTTATTTTGTTATGTAACCCATTATTGTAATTTAGTGCCTGAATTTAATGGGTTAGTAAGTAAAGGTCGGTAGTGATACCGACCTTTTTATTTTTATAATTGTTCCTGTAATTTTTTCAGATTTCTTTTAGTTCAGTTCTAAATTTTTTTTAAATATTTATTAATGAATAAAGTTAAGACAGCATTTTTTTGTTCAAGCTGTGGATATGAAAGTCCAAAGTGGTTAGGAAAATGTCCTGCATGTAATTTATGGAATACATTTATTGAAGAGGTAATAGAAAGAAATCAAAAGGAAAAAAGTTTTTGGAAAGAAGTTTCAGGAGAACGTCAAACAACAAAAGCAAAACTTTTAAATGAAATTGAAAATACAAAAGAAGAACGCATTATTACAAATGATATTGAGTTGAATCGTGTTCTCGGTGGAGGTATTGTAGCAGGCAGTTTAATTCTTGTTGCTGGTGAACCAGGAATTGGAAAAAGCACTTTGCTTTTGCAGGATGCACTGCAATTAAAAAACATTGTTACATTATATGTTAGTGGCGAAGAAAGTGAGCAGCAAACTAAAATGCGCGCAAACAGGTTAAATATTACAAACGAAAATTTTTATATTCTTACTGAAACATCACTATCAGTAATTTTTACAGAAATCAAAAAATTGCAACCAGCACTTGTAATTATAGATTCAGTGCAAACACTTCAATCAGATAATATTGATGCAGCGCCCGGTAGCATTTCTCAGGTAAGAGAATCTGCTGCTGCACTTCAGCGCTTTGCAAAAGAAACACATACACCGGTTTTTTTAGTTGGTCACATTACAAAGGACGGAATGATTGCTGGTCCAAAAATTTTAGAACACATGGTTGATACAGTTTTACAGTTTGAAGGTGATCAACATTATGCTTACAGAATTTTACGTACGTTGAAAAATCGTTTTGGCAGCACCGCAGAATTAGGTATTTATGAAATGATGGGAAACGGAATGCGCATGGTTACTAATCCATCAGAAATTTTAATTAATCAAAAAGAAGAAGTACTTAGCGGCAGTGCAATTGCTGCAGGTATGGAAGGTTTGCGTCCTTTATTAATTGAAACGCAGGCATTGGTTACACAAAGTGTTTATGGCACACCACAAAGAACAGTAAGCGGTTTAGATTTAAGACGCCTTCAATTATTACTTGCAGTGTTGGAAAAACGCGGTGGTTTTCATTTTGGTGTTAAAGATGTATTTGTAAATATTGCTGGAGGTTTACGCATTGAAGATCCGTCAATAGATCTGGCAGTTATATCTGCTTTACTTTCTTCGTATGAAGATATATCGCTTCCGCAAAATATGTGTTTTGCCGGAGAAATTGGATTGAATGGTGAAATAAGAGCTGTTAATAGAGTTGAACAAAGAATTGCTGAAGCTGAAAAATTAGGCTTCGAAAAAATTATCATTTCACCTTTTAATAAAAAAGGATTGAATAAAAACAATTTTAAAATTGATGTTACTGCAATTGGTAAAGTAGATGAGTTATATCGTTTATTATTTTAATTAATAAATCAACCTATGACACTTGTAAAAAATTATTTCGAAGATTTTCTGCATTTGTTTTTTCCGCATACTTGCACAGGTTGCGGAACAGATATTTTAAATAATGAAGATGCGCTTTGCGCGTATTGCTTAACGCAATTGCCTGAAACAGGTTTTTTGGCAAAACCCGCAAATCCGATTGAAAAAATATTTTATGGAAGATTACCTGTTGAACATGCGGGCAGCGCTTTTTATTTTAATAAAAATTCTTTATTGCAACATTTAATCATTCAATTTAAATACAGAGATAATAGAAATGCGGGCATTTATTTAGGAAAAATATTAGGCATTCTTATTCAAAATGCAAAACGGTTTGATGACACAGACATTATTGTGCCTTTACCTTTAAATGAAAAAAAATTATTTAAGCGTGGCTATAACCAGGCTTTACTACTTGCAAAAGGTGTTTCAGAAGTATTGCAAAAACCTGTTGTTGAAAATGCAGTTGAAAGAATTCAGTTTACAGAGACACAAACGCAAAAAAACAGGATTACGCGCTGGCAAACAATGGAAGGCGTTTTTAAAGTTTTAAACGAATCACAGTTAAAAAATAAGCATGTTCTTTTAATTGATGATATTGTTACAACGGGTGCCACACTCGAATCTTGCGGAACGGAAATTTTAGAAGCAGAAAATACAAAACTTAGTATTTGCACACTTGCTTATACAATTTAGCGAAGGGGAAAATTATTATGTTTAGACTGATGAAATCTTTTTACAAAAAAATTTTATTCATATTGCTTAATGCAATAATTTTTTTCTCGTGCAATAAAGATTCATTCATCAATTCACCTGATGCGTTAATAAGTTTTTCATCAGATACTCTACATTTTGATACTGTATTTACTTCAGTTGGTTCTGTAACGCAATCAATTAAAATTTTCAATTTAAATAATCAGAAACTTCACATCAATAAAATTGAATTGGCCGGCGGCATTTTATCATCATTTAAAATAAATGTAAATGGCATAAGTGTAAATTCTTTCTCTGATATTGATATTGCCGCCAACGATAGCATTTATATTTTTGTTTCAGTAAATGTTAATCCAAATCAATCTAATATTCCTTTCTTTATTCGCGACAGTATTTTTATTAATTATAATGGCAATAATAACTATATACAATTAAATGCTTACGGCAGAAATGCACATTTTCTTAATAATCTTATTATAAAACATGATACTGCTTTTACAAGCGACTTGCCTTATGTAATACTTGGCGCACTGACTGTAGATCATTCTGCTACATTAACTATAAATAAAGGCACAGAAATTTTCTGTCACCAAAATGCTTCTATTATTATTGACGGAACTTTAAAAGTTAATGGTGAAAAAAAACTTGATTTACAAGTAATATTTAAAAGCGACAGGCTTGATGATCCTTATAAATATTATCCGGGAAGTTGGCAAGGTATCAAATTTTCGCAAACAAGCATTAACAATGAAATTAATTCTGCAGTAATTGAAAATGCAATTTCTGGCATTACTATTATCGGAACCGGTAGCAGTTTGCCGCAGCTAAAATTAAGTGCATGTATAATCAACAATAATTTAAATGAAGGCATTAAAGCAGCAAACAGTAATATTTATGCTGAGAATTGCTTAATAATTAATTGTGGATTAAATAATATTAATTTAAATGCAGGCATTTATAATTTTGTTTTTTGCACAGTAGCAAGTTACTCAGATATCTTATTAAGTCATGCTGCACCGGTTTTAGTAATTACAGACACAATAACATCAACGCAGGCAGCATCTGTTTCAGCAAATTTTACAAATTGTATTTTTTTTGGAGAAGCTGGTTTGGTTGATGATGAAATAAATTTATTACAAGCAGGAAATAATTTTAAAGTAAGTTTTGATCATGTTTTATATAAAGTACAAAATTTATCCGCATCAATTTTTGCCAACAGTATTAATAATATTGATCCTGGTTTTTTAAATATAGATGAAGAAAATGCTGAATTTGATTTTCACCTTAAACCGGAATCAGTTTGTAAAGATGTTGGAAAGGCGTTACCAATAACAACAGACTTAGATGGTAAGCCGCGTACTGTTAATTCTTTGCCGGATATTGGTTGTTATGAAATTCAATAACCTACTTTTACTTTTTAAAAAAACAAGCATGAAAATAATATTAGCTTTATTAACCTTTGTTGCGATGACATCATTTCGTCCACACGAAAAATCAATTTATGATTTTAAAATAAAAGCGTTAGATGGAAGTACAATTGATTTTTCAAAATATAAGGGTAAAAAAATTCTTATAGTAAATACAGCTTCTATGTGCGGTTTTACACATCAGTATGCAGGACTTGAAAAATTATACGAAGACCATAAAAATAATCTTGTTGTTGTAGGATTTCCCTCAGATAATTTTGGCAACCAGGAATATCATAGCAACGATTCAATAAGTTCTTTTTGCAAAAAAAATTTTGGCGTAACATTTCCACTTACAACACGCGTTGATGTTCACGGACCAAATACAACTCCTGTATTTAAATATTTATGCAGTAAAAGCGAGAATGGTGTTTTAGATGCTTCAATAAGCTGGAATTTTAATAAGTTTATTATAGATGAAAAAGGAAATCTCGTAAAATATTTTGATAGTAAAATAGAACCAGAAAGTGATGAGTTATTAAAATATATTGATAAATAATAAATCATCAGCAGTTATTAGTAGCCTTCTTTTTCTTTTTTATTTCTAAAATATGAATTAGGCAAATATATTCTTGCATCCAATTCAAAATAACTTAATTTATTAATTTCATCAACAGCATCTCTGCCAGGCAAAAAATTAGTGAAGCCATGATGATAAAAAACACTTAATTCAAAAGAATTTTTCAAATTAATACCGGCACCTAATTGAGCACCCCAATTTGTATTTGCATAATCGTAACTGTTAGCTCTTGTACTTGCTCTTCCAAATCGCAAGTCATGCTCGCTACCGTCTGTACGCATTAATATATTTTTTTGACGACCGGAATCGTATTTATAATATAAATTATGTTTACTTGCCTTTCCTGAAACTCCTACCTGCATATTTAAACCTACATATAACTTTAAGCTTAATTCTTTTGCTAACGGAAATTGCCATCCAATACCTAAAGGAAAATTTATGAATAATGGATGATATTCGAAATGAGAAACTGTATCTGGAAGTGCTTTTGACGTTGAATCTTTACCATAAGATTCTTTAATAACACCTGCACCTAAGTAAACAAAATATCCGAAAGTTGTATGATATTCTGTGCCAAAACCAACTTGCCATCCAAATTTACCATCTGTAGTTTCAATGCCCGGAGTTTTAGGAATACGAACTTTTGTATAATTGGTGCCTGCTTGCGTGTAAAAATTTATATTGTATTGGGCAGTTGAAACAGCGGTTAAAAATATACAAATAAGCAGTAAGCAATATTTCATCAAAAAAATTTTATGCAAATAAAAGACATTTATAAATGACTTATAATATTATAGCCAGTTATGATTTACATAAATTGAATACGAAAAAAAATTATAAAGGTTTAACATTTCCGAAATGCTTCGTATTTAAAAAAGTTTTCTATTTTTGAACTACTAAATATTTCGTAGATTATAAAAACTCAGTATTATGATTAAAAAATTTAAACCAATTACAGTATTAATTTTTTTTATCGCAAGTATTTTTCATTTGCATGCACAAGATAATAGCACTGATAATAAATCTGCTCAGGATGAAAACATTGTTATTCGTAAAAAAGGTCTATTAAAAGAAAAGGTTACTGTAATAATAGACAGTAATAATATAACGATTAATGGCAAACCTGTGGATGATTTTAAGAGTGAAAATCTTGATATTACTACGGAGGGTATTTCTCCTGATATTAATGTTTCTGGAAATTTTGATGTTAGACCTCGTATTGCCCCACAAGTAAAGGTGTTTAATAATGATATGATGCGGGGAGTTAAAACAAACTCTGCATTTCTTGGTATTATGAGTGAAAAATCGGATCAGGGTGCTAAGGTTACAGATGTAACAAAGGAAAGTTCTGCAGAAAAAGCAGGATTGAAAGAAGGAGATGTAATTACTAAAATAGATAACGCAACTATATCTGGACCGGATGATTTATACAAAGTTGTTGGACAACACAAACCTGCTGATAAAATTTCTATCACCTATTTACGAAATGGCAAGCAAGAAAATTCTCAGGTTGTTTTAGGCAAATCAGATCAAATGCGTGTGTATTCGTGGAATTCTCCAGATGGGCAATTTGATTTGAAAAATTTTAGTCCGCGGAACTTTGCTTTTTCATGGGATGATAAACCCAGACTTGGCATTGAAGCACAAGATACAGAAGATGGAAATGGTGTAAAAATTACCGACATTGATGATGACGAAAATTCGCCTGCGGTAAAAGCAGGTTTGAAACAGGATGATATTATTACACAGGTTAATGGCAAGGCAATAAGTTCAGTAGATGATTTAAAAGAAAGTGTGAAAGATGTAAAAAAAGGCGATACGCTTAAAATAACTTATAAAAGAAATAATCAAACACAAACTGTGGAAGTTAAGTTTCCTAAAGAATTAAAAACAATAGATCTCTAATAGTTTTTATTTTTCTCATGTGCAAGCCGCCATTATTAACTGGCGGCTTTTTCATTTTATTTTCTCAACCTGTGTCTGTGCAAAAATTTGTTACCCAAAATTTTACATTTTGTAATTGAAGCATAACAAGTATAAATAATATTTCGAATGAAGCTTTATAACGAACAATAGCGCCAAGAAACGGAACTGTGTATCCTATAATAATATAGTTAAGTATTGCAATTACAACCAGGCTTAACAAAAACGGATCATTTATAAATTTCCTTAAATAAGCAGAAGATATTACAAACATTCTTATTAAAAGAAAGAAAAAAAATACATTTTCAAAAAAAGAGAAAATATATAATGCTCCTTTGGCTTCAGAAAAGTAAGGGCGAATAAAAACATGGTTTAAAGCCTGCGGTAAAACTTTTATATAAGAAGAAATATTTCCGCTAAGTGCATCAGTTGATAAATAAGAATTTCCTGAAAGCTGAAAAAAAGACTTTTGCCTTTCTGCCATTTTAAGCGGAAGATTAAAGCTATCAGTCAAAAATGTTGTTAGGAAAAAAATCGAAGCACAAAAAACCAAAACAACTAAAAATATTATTACTGAATATTTGATATTTTGTTTACTAAATGCATAAGCAATAAATACAGGTAGAAAACAAAGCGCTATATAATTTCTAATTAAAAAAAGAATTATAAACAAACAGGATAAATATATAATTCGCTTTGCTGAGAATTTTATTTCAAACAAAGAATATAGCTGATAAATTAAGCCACACAAAATAGAAAAACATAAACCATCTTTTCGAATTCCACTTGCCCAGAACAGCAATGGCGGAAAAAAAAATATGAAGAGTAACCAAAGCTTTCTTTTTTCAGGATATTTTTTTGAGAATGCTCTGAACAGAAAATAGCTTCCCCAAAAAACTAGCGCATCATAAAAAATTACATTAACATAGTAATTTCCGTTGCTAAAAAAATCAAATAATCCAAGAAGTTTTAAAAGTAATGTTAGCTCTAAATCTTTTGCAAAAGAACCTGAGCTATTAAATATGGTTAGAAACTGGTTACCATTATAACCTTTTGGAATTATATCATCTATAAAAAAATGCAGCGGACTGCTTTTTAAAAGTTGATATTGTTTCAATCCTTCGTTATGATAAAGCCACGTATCATCACCACCATAATAGTGCAGAAAAAAGTATCCATAAAAACAACCGGCAGCAACTTTTATAAGAAATGCTAATGCAGCTTCATTAAACTTTAAAGCAAAAGGTGATTTAATACTAATCCGGTATAAAATAAAAAGAAACAGTGTTGTATAGAATAAAAAAAATAATAATCCTGTAAACATATTATTTCAGCAATTACATATTTATACCTGCATACAAACAAATGTAACATTAATTAAAACGTTATTATTGCAACCGCATGAGCGATGAGTTTAATACAAACAAACCAATAAAAATTCTTTTCGTTTCTAACAGTTGCTGGAGCATTTATAATTTCAGATTAGATGTTATAGAGCATTTTATAAAACTTAATTATGAAGTACATATAGCAGCATTAAAAGACGACTTTGCCATAAAGCTTTTAAATATTGGGTGCAAAGTTCACAGCATACAGTTTAATAATCGAAAACTAAATCCTATAGAGGATATTTTTTTGTTCTTTAAACTGAAAAAGCTTTATCAAAATGTAAAACCTGCTTTAATTTTCCATTATGTAATTAAACCAAACATATATGGTTCTGTTGCTGCATCACAATTAAAAATTCCTTGCGTTGCTATAATTACAGGATTAGGATATGCTTTTGCAACACATAACTGGCTTTCCTCATTAGTTATAAAATTATATCGCTTTGCCCTAAAAAAAGTAAAGCTTATTTGTTTTCTGAATGAAGAAGACAAGCAATTATTTATAAAAAGAAAAATTGCAAATATTAATAAAATATATGTGCTGCATAGCGAAGGCATAAATACAGAAAAATTTAAACCAATACAAGTAAAAAAAGATGACCAGCCTTTTGTATTTCTGATGGCAACGCGAATGTTATGGTCAAAAGGAGTTGGTTTATTTGCTGAAGCTTCTGAAATTTTAAAGAAAAAAGGTTTTCAATTCGAATGTAAGGTTATAGGTTTTTTTGAACCTAATCACCCAGACTCAATTTCGCTTGAACAACTTGAGCAATGGAGAAATAAAAAAATATTTTCTTATCTCGGCTTTACAGAAAATGTAGTTCCTTTTTTTTCTATGGCTGATTGTTTTGTTCTGCCTTCCTATTACCAGGAAGGTATTCCAAGATCTTTATTAGAAGCTTGTGCTATGCAAATACCTGTTATAACTACAAACAATAATGGTTGCAAAGAAGTAATAAAAAATAATTTTAATGGCTTTACATGTAAAATGAATGATGCAGAAGACTTAGCAACAAAAATGAGCACGGCGTTGCTAATGACGACGGAAGATTTAAAAGCAATGGGTAAAAATGGTAGAGAATTAGTATGTGAAAAATTTGATGTAAAACTGGTAATCGAGAGATACGACGAAATTGTGAGAGTTCAATTCACAGAAAAGACTTAAAAAATAAAGAAAAACTTCATATAATCATTCAAAACTTCTATATAGCATAAAAAAACTTAATTTTTATTAAGATAAATCCTAAATTTTACTTTAAAGTAGTTTTTTTAAACATATAAGAATAAAAATTGCGATGTAACTGAAAAAGTATTTGCTTTGCCGAAAATTTAAAAATGTCATTACGCTTTCAAGCTGTAAACAATTTAACAAAAGATGCAGCGTCAATTCCCACGCATGGGCAATCAAAAATCACATCTATTTTCGGAGAAAATGTTTTTTCATTAAAAACAGCAAGAAAATTTTTAAGCGATGATGCCTATAAGAGCATTTCATCAAGTATAAAAGATTCAAAAAAAATTGATCGTACCGTTGCAAATCAAATTGCAAATGGTATCCGTTCATGGGCAGAAAGCAAAGGTGTAACACATTTTACGCATTGGTTTCAGCCGCTAACAGGAACAACTGCAGAAAAGCATGATTCTTTTTTTACACTTAAAAGTGATGGAAAGGCGATAGAAGAATTTGACGGAGCCGCTTTGATTCAACAGGAACCAGACGCTTCTTCATTTCCAAGTGGTGGTTTAAGAGCCACTTTTGAAGCACGCGGTTATACAGCATGGGATCCATCTTCTCCCCCATTTATCATGGAAATTGGCGAAGGGAAAACTTTATGCATTCCTACAATATTTGTTTCTTATACCGGCGAATCATTAGATTACAAAGCGCCTTTACTTAAGGCATTAGAATCAATGAATAAAGCATCTGTAGATGTATGTAATTATTTTGATAAGAATGTTACACGTGTTACAGCAACATTGGGTTGGGAACAGGAATATTTTGTTGTAGATGAGGGGCTTTCAAATGCACGACCTGATCTTGTTTTAACAGGACGAACCGTGTTTGGTGCGGGACCTGCAAAAGGTCAGCAACTCGAAGACCATTATTTCGGTTCAATACCGGAAAGAGTGTATGCTTTTATGCGAGATTTTGAAGAAGAATCTTATAAGCTTGGTATTCCATTACGAACAAGACATAATGAAGTTGCGCCTTCACAATTTGAATGTGCTCCTATTTTTGAAGATGTAAACCTTGCAGTAGATCATAATATTTTAATGATGGATGTGATGGACCGCGTAGCAAGAAGACATGGCTTACGGGTATTATTACACGAAAAACCTTTTGCCGGTATAAATGGAAATGGCAAACATAATAACTGGAGCATGGCTACAGATACAGGTGTTAATTTATTAGCGCCCGGAAAAACGCCAAAAACCAATTTAATGTTTCTCACCTTTTTTGTTAATACTATTAAAGCCGTACATGATTATGCAGATGTATTAAGAGCAGCAATTGCTTCTGCGCCAAACGATCATCGCTTAGGTGCAAACGAAGCGCCACCGGCAATAATATCTGTTTTTATTGGTGAGTATCTTACTAAAGTTTTAAATGATATTGAAACAAGAGTGGGTGATAAATTTGATGAACAGGATGAAGCAATTCTTAAATTAGATTTACACCGCAGTATTCCGGAATTGCTTTTAGATAATACAGACCGAAACCGCACTTCTCCCTTTGCATTTACAGGTAACAAATTTGAGTTCAGAGCCGTAGGTTCATCTGCAAATTGCGCAAATGCAATGATCGCATTGAATACAATTATCGCCGAAACATTAAAAAATTTTAAAAAAGATGTTGATGCATTAATTGATAAAGGCGATAAAAAAGAAGTTGCCATCATGCATATTATACAGAAGTATATTGTTGAAAGTAAAAAGGTTTTATTTGAAGGAGATGGTTATAGCGAAGAATGGCACCATGAAGCAGAACGCCGCGGCTTACCAAATGTACGTACCACGCCGCTTGCTTTAGATGCTATGGTTACGGACAAAGCAAAAAAATTATTTGAAAGTAATAAGGTTTATACACACACGGAATTAGAAGCGCGCCATGAAATAGAACTTGAAAAATATATTAAGAAAGTGCAGATAGAAGCAAGAGTTATGGGTGATTTAGCAATAAATCATATTATTCCTGATGCTTTGGTATATCAAAATCTTTTAGTAAAAAACGTTCGTGGTATAAAAGAAACAGGATTAGCTGAATCTGCATATGCTGCCCAGGCAGACATTTTAAATCAAATTTCCAGTCATATACAAGAAGTTTACACTAAAGTGAATGCAATGGTAGAAGAAAGAAAAATTGTAAATAATATGAATGATACACGAACAAAAGCTATAGCTTATTGCAGCCAGGTAAAAGAGAAATTTTTTGATGATATTCGCTATCATGCTGATAAACTCGAAACACTTGTAAGTGATACAAATTGGACTTTGCCGAAATATCGTGAACTTTTATTTTTGAGGTAATCTTAATAAATATTTTTTAAAAAGCCGCTTCAAAAAAGGAGCGGCTTTTTAAGTTTATTACTTTACAATATGTAAATTGAATTAAGATCATCACTAAACAATTATAAATATGACTGAAAAAATTGCAATTATTGGTGGAGGAAATCTTGGAAGTGCTATTGCAGAAGGTTTAATAAACAGTAAATTTTCTAAGCCTGAACACATAACTGTTACAAAAAGAAATATAAATACTTTAAGTACATTGGAAGAACGTGGGGTTATAATAAGCAATAATAATATTGATGCTGTAACGTATGCCAAATGGGTAATACTTGCTGTAAAACCTTTTCAGGTAAAAGATATTTTATTGCAATTAAAAAATGTAATCAAACCGGAAAGGCATCAAATTATAAGTGTAATGACTGGTGTTTGGATTAAAGATTTACAGGAAGTTTTAGGAAATGAGTTTACTTTTTTTAGAGCAATGCCTAACACCGCAATTGCAATTCAGCAAAGCATCACCTGTATATGCAGCACCAATGCTAACGTTAAGCAAACAAAGTTTGTAGCTGATCTTTTTAGTAATTTAGGTAAGGTTGTTTTTATAGAAGAAAAACTCATGGATGCGGCAACTGTTTTAGGAGCGTGTGGAACTGCTTACGCAATGCGTTATATACGTGCAAATATTCAGGGCGGAATTGAAATTGGTTTTGATGCAGCAACAGCTTCAGTAATTGCAGCGCAAACTGTAAAAGGCGCTGCTGAACTTTTGCTTACAAAACATACACATCCTGAACAGGAGATTGATAAAGTAACAACTCCAAAAGGTTGTACAATTGCTGGCTTAAATGAAATGGAACACCAGGGTTTTAGCTCATCATTAATAAAAGGTGTTGTTACCAGTTATAAAAAAATTGTAAATGATATGTAACTATAAAGTGTAAAAAAATACTGCGAAAATTTGATGAAAAAATTATGATAGAACTAATTAATTCTTCCTTTAAAAATAAATTATTTTGAAAGTTTGTGCATTGTTATTGTAGCATGCTCAACAATTCATTGAGTTCACTTTCTGTTTTTATCAATACATCTCTGGCTTTGCTTCCTAAATTTGGACCAACAATACCAACTTGTTCCAATTGATCCATCAATCTGCCTGCGCGGTTATAACCAAGTTTCATGCGTCGCTGTATAAGCGAAGTACTGCCCATTTGATTTTGTACAATTAATCGCGCTGCATCTTCAAACAAAGAATCACGATCTGTGAGATCAAAATCTTTTCCTTCCATTTCTTTTTCATCAACATATTCAGGCAACTGATAAGCTTGCGGATAACCTTGCTGTTTGCTTATAAATTCGCACACTTCTTCCACTTCAGGTGTATCAACAAAAGCACATTGCAAACGCGTTACCTCACCGTTATAACTTATCAGCATATCACCCTTACCTATTAATTGTTCTGCGCCGCCGGTATCAAGAATGGTACGACTATCAATTTTTGAAGAAACTTTAAATGCAATACGTACAGGAAAATTTGCTTTAATTGTTCCGGTAATTATATTTACGGAAGGACGTTGCGTTGCAATTACGAGATGAATTCCAACAGCACGTGCAAGCTGTGCAAGACGCGCAATGGGCATTTCAATTTCTTTACCTGCCGTCATAATTAAATCAGCAAACTCATCAATTACTAAAACAATAAATGGCAAAAACTCATGACCTTTCTGCGGATTAAGTTTACGGTTTACAAATTTTTCGTTGTATTCTTTTATGTTGCGGCAACTTGCTTCTTTTAAAAGATCGTAGCGAATATCCATTAGCGTAGCCAGTGCATTTAATGTATGTACCACTTTTTTTGTATCGGTAATAATAGGTTCTTCTTCACCGGGCAATTTTGCAAGAAAATGTTTTTCAATAACGCGATATAAACTCAGTTCTACTTTCTTTGGATCAACCAAAACCAACTTTAATTGTGATGGATGTTTTTTGTACAACAATGAAACCAGTAATGTATTTATACCAACAGATTTTCCCTGCCCGGTTGCGCCTGCCATTAAAAGATGCGGCATGGTAGCGAGATCAACAATGAAATTATCATTATCAATTTTTTTACCGATGGCAATTGGCAGTGAAAAATTATTGTTTTGAAATTTATCTGATGCCAGCAAAGATTTCATGCTTACTACAGTCTTGCGAACATTGGGCACTTCAATACCAACTGTTCCTTTGCCGGGAATTGGTGCAATGATGCGAATGCCAAGCGCAGCAAGGCTTAGCGCAATATCATCTTCTAAATTTTTTATACGGCTTATGCGCACACCAGGTGCCGGAACAATTTCATACAATGTTACAGTTGGGCCAACTGTTGCACTTATACGCTGTATAAGTATGTCGTAATTTTTTAAGGTTAAAATAATTTGATTTTTGTTTGCTTCGAGTTCTGCAGCATCATGTACAATTTTTTCGCTGCCATGTGTCTCCAGCAAATCAAGGGAAGGATAATTATAATTACTTAGATCAAGTGTGGGTTCGTAATTTACTGATACAGGTTTGTATTTAATTATTTCTTTTTCTTTTAATTGTTGATCGGTGTCTTCTGTTAACGCCTCTTCAATCACATCTTTTATTTCAAGCTCCATGTTCTCATTTCTTTCAGTATTATTTTTTGACTTAACTGATGTTGAAGATATATCCAAGTTTATTTCTTCTAATTCATCTTTATGTTTTACCAGTTCATCAATCATTGGTTTATAAACAGCTTCCTGTTCTGTAATATCAAAATCGTTTCTTGCATCAGGCATTATTACTACAATATTGCCATCATCTTTTTTAAGTTTATTATTCGTTATAAGCGGATTAGATTTAGCAGCAGAATTATTATATGCATTATCTAATTCTTCCTGCGGTTTATAAAAACTGTTATCATATTCACCACTAAATACATCATTCTCTTCAGATGAAAAATTTGTTGATTGAAATGTTTTTGATTTGAATTTGGGCAGCTTAAATTCAGGATCGAACCGCCAGATAATATACACAATTACAGTTAATACCAGTAAGGCACCTGTACCAATATTGCCTATGAGATTCGCCAGCCATCCTTCCATTAATTCGCCGGCAGCGCCGCCCCAGGAAAATTGGCTGCTTCTAAAAAAAAATGCGAACGCTACACTTAATACAATTAAACCTGCAATAAGATAACGGAGATTGCGTGCGATGTTAAAAATTTTTTTGCCAAATAATAAATTGGCACCTAATACAAAAAAGAAAGTGCAAAATAAAAATGATGCGATACCAAATCCTTCATTAATAAAAATGTATGAAATATATGCACCTAGAACGCCAAGCAAATTATCAACGTGCACATTATTGGATGGAAAAAAAATGCCTGCGCCGAACCTGAAAACTATATCCTGATCTTTTTGCCATGTAAAAAAATAAGATATAAATGCAATAAAAAGAAATGCTGCAAATAATAGGCTGACAGCACCCGAAATTTTTTTTGTGCGTTCATCTTTTATTACTTCCTGAACTGTAACATCTGTTTCTTTATCGGGATTTAATTTTTCCGCGCTGGGCGGCCTCACTGTTTTCTTTTTTAAACGATTTGCCATGGCATTCTCTCAGCAACAAATATAACGGAGTTGATGCAGAGATAGTATGCAATTCAGCAGTGAGAGATCAATAATCAACCTTGAAAGTGTAAATAATTAATTTCAAAAATAATTTTAGCTTACCAATGACATATCATGTTCATCAAGTTTTTCAAATTTTGAATTGTTACTCTTAAATTCAGGCACAATCATTTTCATTTGCTTCACACAATCCCAGTCAGTTCTGTTTTTAGCAGCTACAATAAGTTTTTTCAAATCACTAAGAATAATATCATGTTTAACATGTCTTACTTTGGCAATTTTTATTTTAGGATGATAGGTTTCCGTTGTTGTTTCAAGTACATTTAATACTTCTTCATACAATTTTTCGCCTGGTCTTAAACCTGTATAACGTATCTCAATATCTTCTTTTGGTTTTAATCCTGCAAGGCGAATCATTTTTTCTGCCAAATCTTTTATGCGAACAGATTCACCCATATCAAAAATAAAAATTTCACCGCCTTTACCCATAATACCTGCTTCTAAAACCAATTGACAAGCTTCGGGGATGGTCATAAAAAAGCGCGTAATATCAGGATGTGTTACCGTGATAGGACCGCCTTTTGCAAGCTGTGCTTTAAATCTTGGTATAACACTGCCATTAGAATCAAGCACATTACCAAACCTGGTTGTAATGAATCGTGTAGCTGAATTATTATTAAGTGATTGCACATACATTTCTGCAATGCGTTTTGATGCGCCCATTACATTGGTTGGGTTAACAGCTTTATCTGTAGAAACCATTACAAAACGCTCTACATTATATTTTACAGAAAGATCAGCAATAATTCTTGTACCATTAATATTGTTCAGAATTGCCTCGTGCGGATGATCTTCCATCATGGGTACGTGTTTGTATGCAGCAGCATGAAATACTATTGTAGGATTGTGTTCATCGAAAACTTTTTCCATACAATTCAAATCAGTAATACTTCCAATAAGAAGCTTATACTTAACGCCTGGAAAATTTTCCTGTACAAATAAACCAACATCATGTAATGGCGATTCCGCCATATCACATAACAAAAGTATTCCTGGTTGAAATGATGCAACCTGCTTTACGATTTCGTTGCCAATAGAACCTGCTGCGCCTGTTATAAGTATAGATTTATTTCTAAGTGTTGTGCTAATGGCTTCATTATTTATTTGTATGGGTTCACGTTCAAGCAAATCTTCAATTTTTATATCTCTTAACCTGCGTATTTTAAAAGGATCGTGCACCCATTGCTGACTAAATGGAAGAATAGAAACTTTAACGCCGTGCCGAATAAAAAAATCAGCTATCTCGTTTCTTCTTTTTAAAGAAATATTATTTACGGCAATAATTGCACGCTTTACAGACCACTTGTTTATAATTTTTGAAAAAGCATTTACACTAAAAACTTTAATACCGCCAATAACTTTTCTTTGTTTTGAATTATCATCGTCAACAAAAGCCATAACTCTCCAGTCACTGAGCTTGTCTTCCTGAATTGTTTTTAAAGCTGCTAAACCCATTGTTCCAGCGCCAAATACTACAACTACGTCTTTTTTAATAGATAAAGCAGTCTCAAATAATTTCTTAATTGCTATGCGGCTTCCGGCAAGCATAAAAAAAGATATGAAAAAATTAATTATGGTTATTGAATAAGGTACAAGGCGCATATTTCTGCTAAAAAATAATGTTATCAGCAGTAAAAAGATATTGGCACTTAAAATGGCAAGAAAAATTTTAAATACGCCACGAAATGTTGTATGTCTGATAATTTCTTTAAATGATTGGAAAATAAAGAAACAAATGAGGTAAACCGATACTGTAATAAAAACTGTATTGCTAAAAAGATTCTTATTTATTTTTTCTAATACAAAATTGAACCGCAGGAGAATGGATAATATGATGGAGAAAAAAGAGAAGATAACGTCCATGCATATAATAAACCACCTTGGCATATAGCCAATATTCAGGAGCTTCAATGGCTTAATCATTAGATATTGTGTTAACTTTTTAAGGTGAACAAAGATAAAACATTAGAACTAATTCTATTAAATTCTTCTTCATTTAAATTACTTCCCGACGGAAGACATAATCCGTTTTGAAAAAGTTTTTCAGAAATATTGCTTCCATAATATGGCGCATCTTTAAATATTGGCTGTAAATGCATCGGCTTCCATAATGGCCGCGACTCTATATTTTGAGCATCTAATGCAAGTCTTACATCTTCATTAGAAACACCATTTGGTGTTTGTGATGCATTTAAAACAATTGTCGTTAACCATCGATTACTAAAAAAGCCTTCCGGTTCATTTTGAAAAGTAATCCCGGAGATGTCATTTAAAAGTTTTCTATAGTAAAAAAAAACTTCTCTCCTTTTATTTACTCTTTCCTGCAATACAATCATTTGACCACGACCTATGCCTGCACAAATATTACTCATTCTATAATTATAACCTATTTGAGAATGCTGGTAATGTGGCGCTTTATCGCGTGCTTGTGTTGCCAAAAATCTTGCCGAACTAATAATATTTTCATTTTTTGAAACAATCGCTCCACCGCCTGAAGTTGTTATAATCTTATTTCCGTTAAAAGATAAACAAGAAATATTACCAAATGTTCCTGCCTTTTTTTTAAAATACAATGAGCCTAATGCCTCTGCTGCATCTTCAATTACAGGAATTTCATATTCACTGGCAATTTTTAAAATCTCATTTAATTTACACGGCATTCCATATAGATGTACTGCTATGATTGCTTTAGGTTTTCTGCCTTTTTTTATCCCTTCTTTTATTGCTTCTTCCAAAAAGACTGGCGACATATTCCATGTTTCATTTTCACTATCTATGAATACAGGCGTTGCTCCCTGGTAAACAATTGGGTTGGCCGATGCAGAAAATGTCATACTTTGACAAATAACTTCATCTCCTCTTTTTACATCTAATAATATTAGTGCAAGATGAATGGCGGCAGTGCCTGAACTTAATGCGCCAACATATACATCTTCATTAAGATAAGAGGCAATATCTTTTTCCAAACCATCAACATTAGGACCCAATGGCGCAATCCAGTTTTCAGCAAAAGCTTTATCAACAAATTCTTTTTCTTTGCCACTCATGTGCGGAGATGAAAGCCAGATTTTAGAATGCATGAAATTTATCTGAGTTTTAATTTAAAATATTAACCACAAAATTTAATGGCTTCTGTATTGCGGAAAAAAGTTTGTGTTTATTTCCTTTTTGTTAGGTTTTATTTTAGTTAACGCATCATATTTTTCCTGATCAATAATCCATTTCCAAACTTTAAAAACGTAATTCAAATTAGAAAACCCCGATTTGAATTTAAATAAAGAATCATCGTCGCTTCCGCCTACACCGCCACCTAAATGAAGGTATTTAAGCTCTTCATCGTTAGCTAATAAACGCGCTTCATCAATAACTAATTTCATTGGCGCTTTTTTTAAATAGGCTTCTGATGTTGCTGCTAAATGATATTGCATGATATTATTGACAAGCGTAAATATCGCACCTGCAGCAATTTCATCTTTATGATATACTAATAATAACATAGACTTAAAATCGCCGGCAGATAAAAAATTATTGAAATACTCCAGATCAAAAAAATAATGAGCCGGTGCATTTACTCTTCGCATAGTTGTTTCATAAATTTCCATGAAACTTTTTATTTGCTCAATTGTGTTAGCTTTTTTAATAGAATAATCACTTTTACGCAATTGATTAATTTCAGACTTATTTGATTTTCTATACTGCATTCGTTGCATTTCGGGCGGCAAGCTTAAATCTATTGCAACAGTTTTATTAAGCGAAACAATGTTACCCAATCCCTGTAAAAAAGATATTTGCTGAACGATTGGATGAAGCCGCGAAAATACGCTAACAATTTTGTTATCGAGCAAATACTGATTTAACTGTTGCTGAAAAAAAATCACTAATTGTATATTTAGTTTTTCCGCCAGTTTGCTTGCAACAGGTCCGGCATAACCATAAACAGAAGTGCAATCAAAAAATTCTGTTCCTTTTATTGAACGCTTTATCAAAGGCAAGGCAATAAATTCCGCATCATTTGAAACAACAAATAAAAAAGGTTCTCCTGAATTATCTAATTTATTATATGAATTGCAATGATAAAAATCATACATAAATGATTTAGAAATTATACTATTCCATTCCTGCGTTTGTTGCAGCGGAATTATTTTCACTTCCATTTAAAATCGTTGTAGGCATTTTGAAATGATTCAATTATACCTGTATCTGTTACACTGGTGTTTTCTGCGTTGGTAAATGCAGTAATTAAACCTTCTTTTATTTCGCAATTTTCATTATGTTTTTCAAGCATACTTTTCACATTTTTTAAAAAACTTTCAGGATTTTTACATACATCTTCATAATTAACAATTATCTTATTATCATCAGGAACATTTTTTAATTGTAGTAAATATTCCTGTTCAAGAAAAAATATTTGTCCTGTAATTTGAGTGAATATGTTTTCATTTTTAAGCTGATCGTATTGCTTTGGTTTTATAGATGCCCAAAGATTTACATCACCCAACATTTTTTTACGAAGATTATAAATGGAAATTGCGTTATTAATAAAATTGCGCCGGATATATATATAACATGTTTTAGGAATCGCTTGATAAAAATGTGTTGCATGAAAACCAACAAGAAATGATTTAAAGAGAACTGGTTTTTCAAACGCATGCGTCATGTTTGTTAATACTAATTTTAAATTCTCCCAATCAATTATTTTTTCATGTTCAATATCTTTTTGCTGAAGATCTGTATAAGCAAGATTTGCATTCCAGAAATATCCAAATTCATGTGGCTCGTAAATATTTTTTGTGCGGCCGAAAGTGGAAGAAAAATCAGAAATATATTCTGTTCCTAATAATTTTTTTGATAATTCAATTCCCAACAAAGGTGCTTTCCAAAACGCGGCAATGAGATTATTAATATATCCCACATCTAAAAAACTTGAAAGTATTTGCGTTACCAATGTTGTTCCCGATCGTGGTGCGCCTATTACATGTATTGTTGAATATTTTTCAGGATAATTTTTATACAAAGGTTGTTCTGCTGTATGTAATGAATTATTAAGCAGCGATAAATAAATTTCGAATTCCTGGTTTTTTGCAAATTTGCCTGTTACCTGTTGTTCTATTCTCATGTAATTAATTTGTACCGTCAAAAGCAGTAATTTCAACAGTGCCTTTCGGCACTATATTTTCTCTTTTAATTACTTTATAAAAAGTTTGCCAAAGAATTTTCAGGTCTAATAAAAAACTTCTATTCTTCACATACCAAACATCCATTTTAAATCTTTCAGTAAATGTTATAACATTTCTTCCATTAACCTGTGCCCAGCCTGTAATGCCGGGTTTCACTTCATGCCTTATTATCTGATCGTTTTTATACAATTTGATGTATTCCATTTTTAAAGGTCTCGGACCAACAATACTCATATCTCCTTTTAATACATTAATAAAGCCGGGCAATTCATCTAAACTTGTTGAGCGCAAAAATTTACCAAACTTTGTATGTCTTTTTTCGTTTGGCAACAGTTCTCCATTTTCATCTTTTTCATTCGTCATACTTCTAAATTTCAACATGCGAAAAGGCTTACAATTTTTTCCAGGGCGTACTTGTGAGAATATAACGGGAGCACCTAAAAATATTAAAATTGCGACAGCAATTATTATAGTAAAAGGAAGTGCAATTAATAAAATAATAAAGGAAATAAGTATATCAAATATTCTTTTCATTTATCCACTTATAATATTCTTCTTTTAAGCTCTGTAAAATTAATGTTTGATCATATTTAGTAACAACTGCTTCACGTGCATATTTGCTCATTTGCATGCGCAAGTTTCCGTTTTCTATTAAATGCAGCGTAGCTTTAGTTAAACTATCTACATCTTTTGAAGGAATAATAAGCCCGTTATATCCATCTTTAATAATCTCATTAGAACCTGGAATATTTGTTACAACACAAGGCAAATCAAAACTGCCAGCCTGCAAAACCACATTCGGCAACCCTTCGCGATAACTTGGAAATACAAATAAATGGCTAAGTGCGAGATAAGGACGAATATCTGGCTGAAAACCAAAATGGATAATACGCGGATTTGATTTGATTTCATTTACAAATTTTTCATCAATTGGATCTAAATGCTGCTCATATCTGCCAAGCAAAATTAATTTTACATTTTTATGCGCAGAAAAGATTTGCTGAAATGAAGTGATTAATTCTTCAATACCTTTTTGCTTTGTTATGCGCCCGATAAAACAACAAATAAAATCATCTGCATTTATGTGTGATGCTTCTTTTATTTTTTGTGCTTCGCATTCAATCTTTTGAGTTCTGCTATATTTAGTAAGGTCAATCCCAATAGTTGCGCCATTCGCAAGTATTTTCAATTTTTTTGGGTTGCATAAATTATTTTGAACAATATAATTATATACGCCTTGCGAATTAGGCATTATCTGATGTGCTAATTTGTACGTTAACTTTTCAAATGCTATTAAGAGTTTTTTTCGCATGCCGGCGGCTTCTGAAAACTGTAAACCGGCTACGGTATGTAAACGAATTTTTGTACCGGCTAAAAATGATGCAAGCATTCCAATTAATCCAGCTTTGGGGGTGTGTGTGTGAACAATAATTGGTTTCTCATGTTTTATGATTCTTCGTAATTGTATAACTGCTTTTAAATCTTTAAATGGAGTTATCGTTCTTGTTAATGCTATTTCATAATGTTTAAAATTCCATTGCGCATACTCATTAATATTTTTTTGGTCGAAAGAACCTGAAGCCGTTATTATTTCAAAATCGTTTTGTAAATAATCTAATTGAGGTTTAAGAAGTTGATGCAGTGATTGCGGAACGGTTGTAATTCTGAAAACTTTATATGACATGCTTATTTTTTAATAATGATTTAGGTTTAAATTTCATTTTTAAAAAAATATGATAGCACTGGGCATCTTTTTTGAAATTATCAAACAATGAGAATTTTTATATTAATTATTATAATTATATCCTGCTTTTTTCCAAAAGAAATTTTGCACAAAACTAATGTGCTAACTATACCCGAACAAAATTTATCAGGTTATTATGCATGGAAAAAAAACCTTGCTCTAGTAAATACAAGTGGATTTATTAATGACAGCCTAAAAACAGATAATACAGCTTTTGTTCAAAATGTAATAGATGCAGCTTTAAAAAGTCCTTCACATATTGCTTCTTTTGAAAAAGGAAAAATATATTGGCTTAGTTCAGTTAATTTATATCCGGGTTTAGTATTAAACGGCAATGGTTGTACTTTTAAAAGACTTCCAAACCAGGGTAAATGGAATCGTATGCTAACCACGCAGCAATTAAAAGATCAAAGCAGGAATGATTCAATGCCTTTAATCATTGAAAATATTATTTTAGATGGCAACCGTTCCAATCAAGGAGAGTACAAGAAATATGAACTAGAGCAACAAGCTATTCTTTTTTTAACAGGCAATACGTCTTCTTCACAAAGATTAAAAGTAATTATAAAAAATATTACAGTACAACAAAGTGCAGCTGATGGAGTACACATTTACGTTAATACAGATGCGCAAATAACCAATTGCGTTTTTTTAGATTGTTTCAGAGGTGGCATTACTGCTACCGGGGGTTATAGCAAAGTTTCAATCGATCATTGCAAGTTTGATGGTTCTGATGAGAAAGGATATATTCAGTTTGAAGGAACAGGAAAGGGTTATAATGGATCTTACAAAATTGAAGGCTCTTTAACAAATCTTACCGTTAATGGCAACTTTGATATTGCTGTTAAAGATAGTTCTTATGTTTATGGAAGAAATATTCAGTGTAAGCCCAATGGATTTGTGTATTTTAATTTTACAAATTCTATAGGATTATTTGATAGCTGCACTTTTTATATAAGCAATTCTAACGGCAAAATAAATAGAATTGTTCGTCCGCATGTTCTTGCTTTCAGAGATTGTACATTTTATTTATACTCTAATTCACAAAATCAAAACCAGTCAGAATATTTTTGGCCTATTAGTTTTAATACTTCCTACTCGCAATCTGCACGACAAATTATAACTTTTGATAAATGCAAATTTTTGCCAGGTAATGCATTTCCTTCAGGTACTAATTCTACTTATGCATTATATGTTTTGGCTGACAAAACAAACCTCAATAACAAACTGGTAATTTCAAATTCATATATTGATCCTGCTTTTAAGTATGGTGTTTTTTTTAAACGTGGAGGAAATTTTCAAATAAAAAATACAAGTATTCAGGCTATAAATCCAATTTATTTAGGACAAACTTTAGGAGGTTATCAAATAAATGCAAGCATTAATAACTTAAAAGTTGCGAATAAAAATAAACAGTATATAAAAGTTAATCAGTTAAATCCTGAAACAAGTATTCAAATTGATGGTGTTACATCAAAAGAAAAACTAAACCAGGTGCAAGTTGATAAATCAATAAATTAAACTTTACTGTAGCTATAGGTGCTACTCCTCTTTAAAGCTCTTCTTCGTTAGATCTTTTTTAAAGGGCACAAAATATAATAAAGCGCATACCATCCAAAAAAGGCAATCTCGAAGACCATTATGTGATATATTGTAAAGAAGTATTGGAATGAGAAAAATTAAATTATTCCAAAAATCTTTTATAACAATAATTCTTAAAAAATAAAGGAAAATTATAATACCAAGTATCCCGTATGAAAAAAGCATCGTACCAAAAGCAGAATGCAACTCGCCCTGTTGATAAGCTAATGTAAACCTGTCGTTATTTCCTTCACCAGCGCCAACAATCATATATTGAGGATAAAGAAGCATTCTATCGTATCCTCTTATCTGATATTGATCTCCTTTGTTTTGTCTTTCGTTTCTTTCTTCTATTTCGTTAAGTTTTTCTTTAAAAAAATTGGTTTGAGTAAGATATCCTAACGAAACAATGAGTGTAACTATTAAAAAAATTATATTAGATGCTTTTAAGTTTAATCCTTGATGTACCAATACATAGATTACAATTAACAAGACACTTCCACCAGAAGCTCTTGAACCTGACAGGAGAATTAAAAAACATACTAAAAAAGAAAAGGCTATATAAAAATATTTATTATCACGATATGGGCTTTTAATAATTGAAAATAAAGAAAGGCATAATAAAGCATAGTAACCAAGCTGGTTAGGATTATTAAATAAAAGTTCTGCTCTCCCGGTTAAATCTCCTATTTTAAAAACATATAATAAAAATTGCACAAAAACAGATATTACAATAAATACTGAAATTATTTTTAGGTTATTAAGATGAAGAAAACAAAATCCGAATAAACAAAAATTAAATAAATTAAAAAGATAGAAAAAACTGGCAATCCAGTTGGTAGTTGTAAATCCGTTTACTGAAAGAAAAATTATATTTAAAATATTAACGATGAATATAAGTATACATAATCTCAAAATAATTCTTGCAGCTTTAAATTTAAAAAGCAATTTAAATCCTATTGCCGATAAAAAATATATATCACCTACTGCTAAAATTATATCCGAAATTTGAGGCATGCCGCTTGGGAAAACATAAAACGGGCACGTTAAAATATATAGACAAATAAAGTAGCAATATATTTTTGCCGGCATCTGCTAAACTTTATTTTCGTTAACTGAATAAATTATGTGCGTTAATTGTTGTGCTTGAAAATTTCTTTGAAATTTATTTATCACATCTTCATTTTGTTTATTTCCCTTTCTTTCTATCAAGTTTTCATGCAGTAACCATTTAGAATATAATCTCTGCATTTTTTTTGCATTTTCATTTACAACCTCAGGTAGCAAAGAATTTTGAAACCAAATTCCTAATTCATTTTCTTCAACAATTTCTTTTACCTCGGCCTCTTTAGGCGAAAATAATATTATTGGTTTTTTTGCAGCAATGTATTCAAATGTTTTTAAAGGAATAGTTTGATAATGTTCTTTATCGTTGCCTATTATTAACCAAAGCAAATCACTTTGCATCATAAGAGTAAAAGCTTTTTTGCGAGATATAATATCTAATATTTTAATACTTCTGCGAATATTTAATCCATGTAATTTTTTTTCAAAATCTAAAGGTAAATCG
>CAXSDU010000055.1:0-4815 GCA_964236165.1 uncultured Parafilimonas sp.
TTTTTCAACTTCGCCAGAGCTCCCAAGGCGGATTTTTACTTATTGATCTGGACAAATTCAATTAAATATTTAAGTGATGGATGTGTTTCAGCCTGCGCTGTTTTACTTTGCCTTAAATTATTTAAAACATGGTATCTTAAACAGGCAGAAGGTCAAATGCTTGCAAAAGCAAACGCAGAGGCTGAAATGCAAATCTTAAAAGCACAGGTGCAACCACATTTCCTGTTTAACACTTTAAATAATATTTATTCTTTCACCCTAAATAAATCTCCAAAAGCAAAAGAATTAGTTGATAACCTATATAACATTATGCAATATATGATAAACGATTGCAACGTTGAATCAATTGAGTTGAGTAAAGATTTAAAAATGATGAATGATTATATTGAACTGGAAAAAGTGCGTTACGGCAAGCAACTTGATATTTCAATAAACATAGAAGGTGAATATCTAAACAAAAAGATTGCGCCTTTATTAATGATACCTTTTATAGAGAATAGTTTTAAACATGGCGCCAGCAAAATGCTGGCAGACCCATGGATAGGATTATCTATTCAGGCAGATGAAAAAATACTTCATTTTACTTTGACAAATAATAAACCAGCAATAGAAATGGCTAATAATACAAACGGAATTGGTTTAAGTAACGTAAAAAAAAGATTAGAGCTTTTATATCCAAAGAACCATTTATTAACCACAGAAGCTACCTTGAATACGTTTACCGTAAATATGCAAATACCTCTGTTTGAAATTCATGAAAACTCCGTAGCTTAACATTACAATTTTGCATGTGCCTAACGATAAAAAAATAATTTGCCTTGCAGTTGATGATGAGCCACCGGCATTACAGGTTATTGAAAAATATATTTCTGCTGTTTCGCTATTAGAGTTAAAATCATCCGTTAATAATGCTGTAGATGCATTGTCAATTCTTCAAAATAATAAAATTGATTTAATATTTCTTGATATACAAATGCCTCAATTATTAGGTACAGATTTTATGCGTTCATTAATCAATCCACCCAAAGTAATTTTTACAACTGCCTTCAGAAAATATGCAGTAGATGGTTTTGAGTTAGATGCTGTTGATTATTTATTAAAACCAATTTCGTTTGAACGTTTTTTAAAAGCCGTAAATAAAGTAATGCGGCTGAATATTGTATCAGATGAAAACGCAATGCAACCTAAAACTCAACAGCCTGCAAATGTTACCGGCGAATTTATTTACCTGCGCGCCGATAGAAAAAATATTAAAGTAAATTTCAATGATATTCTATTTATAGAAAGCCTGAAAGATTATATTAAAGTGGTTACAAAAGACAAAACCATCGTTACCAAGCAGTCTATTTCTTCGCTTGAAGAAAATCTCCCGTCAAATTTTATTCGCATTCACCGTTCATTTATTGTTTCAATAAATAAAATTGAGTCTTATACAAATGAGCTTATTCAAATCGGCAAATATGAATTACCTATTAGCCGCAGTTACCGGCATGAAGTGGAAAAGGTTTTACTGCAGAAATAAATCAACATCAATTATGGGGCAATCTATTTATTATGATATTGTATCAATTCATCAATTGGTTGTTTTGTAATCTTTCCCAGTTCTATTTCATAACTGTTACACAAAGCAGAGATTACGTCTTTAAAACCATACGCAATGCTGCCCGTAAAAGAAACCGGATACAACCAGCTTTCGCGATACTTACATAAATGTGTAAAGAAAAAATCGTTCAATCCGTCTTCAATAATATTTTCAACCATGTAATGATGCCTGTTTTCTGCAAGAAACATAGCAAACGATGCGAGGTAGCGGTTAGGCTGCGGCTGTTTATAAACTTGATCTAAAATTTCAGCGTCATTTATATTATATATTTTATTAAAGGCAAACATCAACTCTTCATCAAATGTGTTATACAAGAAATGCTGTAATACTTTTTTGCCGAGATAAGCGCCGCTGCCTTCATCGCCCAAAACATAACCAAGACCAGGACTATTTTTTATAACTTTTTTGCCATTATAATAGCACGAATTGCAACCTGTGCCGAGAATGCATGCAATGCCTTTCTCATCTTTACAAAGTGCACGTGCAGCACCTAATAAATCTGTTTGCACTTCAATGTAAGTGCCCGTAAAAATCTTTTTTAATGTGGAATGAATAAAGCGCTTGTTATTATTATCTTTTAAACCTGTGCCATAAAAAAATATTTCTTTAAGCTCAATTTCTTTAAGCTTTGGAAGCAATTCTTTATATAGCAACGTAACAATTTCATTACTGCTTAAAAAATACGGGCTGATACCTTTTGTAATGATCTTTTTCTTTTTTCCGTTGTTAAGCAAACACCATTCGCACTTGGTGGAACCGCTGTCTGCAATCAATATACCGCTCATCTGCGTATTTAATAATTAGTTTTAAAATATGTGTTTATAATTGCAAAGGTTTATACAGATATTCGTGTTTCGTGCATCAAGATAAAGAAATCAAAAAATATGGTTAGAAAAAAAGTTCAGGTTTGGTTACCGCTGATGTTTTCAGTGATAATGATTGCAGGAATGATCATAGGCTACAAGCTGCGAGAAAATACTTCGGGCGGCGATTCATTTTTAAAAAATAGCGACAGAACACCTTTGCAGGAAGCTATTAGTATTGTGCAAAATAAATATGTAGATAAAGTGCATTTAGATAGTCTTGAAACACCGGCAATAAATGGTTTATTAGATCAGCTCGATCCGCATTCAATTTATATTCCAATCAGCGATGTAGAAAGTATGAATGAAGATTTGCAGGGAAACTTCCAGGGTATTGGCGTGGAATTTCAAATGATAAAAGATACAGTAAATGTAATGAATGTTATTCCCGACGGACCATCTTTTAAAGCGGGCGTTGAAATTGGAGATAAAATAATTAAAGTAAATAAAAGCTTTAACCTCACTGGTAAAAATATTTCTACAGATGATGTACGCAAACAATTGCGCGGTACTGCAAACAGTTCTGTTTTGATAACTGTTTTACGCAACATGCAACAAAAAGATATTAAAATTATAAGAGGTAATATTCCGCTTTATTCGCTTGATGCGGCTTACATGATTAACGATAGTGTGGGTTATATTAAGCTTAAAAAATTTTCTGAAACTACTTACCAGGAATTTATGTCTGCAATGGAAAAATTACATAACCAGCACATGCAAAAACTTATACTTGATCTGCGTGATAACGGCGGCGGCATTATGCAGGAAGCAGTTGAAGTTGCCGATGAATTTTTGGATGGCGATAAATTAATTGTTTATACGCAAGGCGTGCATTCGCCACGTATGGATTATCGTTCAAGCAAAGAAGGTGTTTTTGAAACAGGAAAGTTAGCGGTGCTGGTGAATGAAACTTCTGCTTCTGCAAGTGAAATTCTTGCCGGCGCGCTGCAGGATTGGGATCGTGCAACAATCATCGGCAGAAGAACTTTTGGAAAAGGTTTGGTACAGCAACAGTTTACATTATCCGATGGGTCTGAATTGCGTTTAACTATTGCGCGTTATTATACACCAATCGGCAGAAATATTCAAAAGCCTTACGACAAAGGAAAGGAACAATATGAAGAAGAATTGGTTAATCGTTACCACGATGGAGAGTTAGTAATTGGAGATACAGCAAAACCAAAAGGTCAGGCTTTTAAAACGCCTGGCGGTCATTTGGTGTACGGCGGTGGCGGAATTACGCCCGATATATTTGTTCCGTATGATACCACAACACAACCAAAAGAAGTTTTGCAGTTGTATGTGAAAAACACACTAACAGATTTTGTATATAATTATTATATAGAACACAGGTCTCAATTTCAGCGATACAAATCTCCTGATGAATTATATAAGCAATTTAATTTTACAGAAACCGACTGGCAGTATTTTTCCAGTTATGCAGCACAGGATTCTGTTAATCTTAATAAAATTCCTGCAAGCGCAAAAAATTTTGTTACCAATCAAATGAAAAATTTATTGGCAAGACAAATATGGAGAACAGAAGGTTATTTTGAATTGAGTAATGAAAGTGATCCTGTAATTAAAAAAGCGCTTGATGTTTTAAAATAGTGCTTTAACAAATAGTTGTGCCAATCCAAATAAAAGGCGCAGTTTTATATTTAATTGATACAACGATCAACGATACAACTTTTACGTTTTCCATTTTCCTTTTTTTTAATGCCTGTTTATTGGTTCGCATTGTCATTTGTGCAAAAAATAAATACTGCAAATGCTGTTCTTCTATTCCTGATTATTCACGTGTTGATTTATCCTTCAAGCAATGGTTATAATAGTTATATGGACAGAGATACATCCAGCATCGGTGGAATAAAAAATCCTTTGCAACCTACCAAACAATTATTCGTTTTCACTGTTAGTATGGATGTGCTGAGCATCTTAATCTCATTTTTCATTTCACCATTAACTGCGCTGTTTATTTTTATTTATATTATTTGCTCAAGATTATACAGCTACAGAAAAATCCGTTTAAAAAAATATGCTGTTGTTGGTTATTTAATTGTGATATTAAACCAGGGCGGATTAATTTTTTATACTGTTTTTAACGCAGCTAATAAAACAGCAACCGTAAGTGTGCCTTGGCTTGGAATGTTATGTGCAACTTTATTAATTGGCGGCTTTTATCCTATCACACAAATTTATCAGCATAAAGATGATGCTGAAGATAATGTAAAAACCATCAGCATACTTTTAGGAAAAAAAGGAACATTTATTTTTTGTTCAGTTATTTATGCAATGGTATTTGCCTTGCTTTTTTATTATTACAGTTTTATAAATCAGTTATATCTA
>CAXSDU010000055.1:4845-25517 GCA_964236165.1 uncultured Parafilimonas sp.
CCCGTACTTATTTATTTTATGGTATGGTTTTTACAGGTTAATAAAGATGCATCCAATGCAGATTTCAAACACACTATGCGCATGAACAAACTTGCATCAACCTGCACAAACCTTGCATTCATCACACTTTTAATTATACAACAATTTGACTGAAATTATTTCGATAGGAACTGCAGTGCCGAAGCATGGTTTCCAGCAAAAAGATGTTATTCCTATGATGCAGAAAATCTATGGGCTTGATGCAACTGAAGCGCGCAAACTTGCATTTATGTATCGCCAGAGTGATATTGAAACACGGTATTCTGTGCTTGCAGATTATACGCAACCTAACAATGAAGAGCATTGGAATTTTGTTACCGCTTCACAGGATGATCTGTTGCCTAATCTTGATGAGCGCATGAAGATTTACAATCTCGAAGCTTTGCCTTTATCTATACAGTCAATAAATGATTGTTTGAAAAATATTATTTCACCAAAAGATATTACGCATTTAATTACGGTAAGCTGTACCGGCATGAGTGCGCCGGGTTTGGATTTGCAAATTGCAGAAGCAATGGATATGCAGCCGCAGGTTTTTAGAACGTCGGTAAATTTTATGGGTTGTTATGGTGCAGTACACGCATTAAAACTTGCAAAACTTATTTGTGACAGTACGCCAAACTCAAATGTTTTAATTGTAGCAACAGAATTTTGCACCATACATTTTCAAAAAGAATACACGCCGGACAGCGCATCGAGTACTATTTTATTTTCTGATGGCAGCGCTGCTGTTTTAGTATCAAATAATATTTCAACAGAAAAAAAAGTTGAGCTTACAGGTTTTTATTCCAAGGTTGCTTATCGTGGTAAAAAAGATATGGCGTGGGAATTAAGTCATAAAGGTTTTATCATCACACTCAGCAGTTATATTCCCGATTTAATTGAACAGGATATTGAAGCGCTGGTTGATGAAGCAGCAAAACATTCGGGGCTTGAAATAAAAGATATAACACATTGGTGTATTCATCCCGGCGGAAAAAAAATCCTCAATGCAATAAAAAAACAATTGCATTTAAATGATGATGATATGCGTTTTTCTAAAAATGTTCTAAGCAATTATGGTAACATGTCTTCACCAACAGTTTTATTTGTTCTTAAAGAAATTATAGGAAGCTTGAATGATGAACAAGCAAATATTTTTGGAACTGCTTTTGGTCCCGGCTTAACGATGGAAACATTTTTATGCACCCGCAAATAGATCTTCGTAAACGTTCTTACCAAAAAGAATTATTGGATAATGATGCAATTCCTTTTAAAGATATACGCATAAACATGCGGGAAATAGATACAATTAATTCTTTGCTTGGCGGGCACAAGATTACATTAAACGGTTTTAAAAAATTACTGGCTGATAGAAAAGCAATTCACGTTTGTGAGATTGGTTGCGGCGATGGAAATAATCTTTTTGTACTTGCAAACTGGTGTAAAAAAAATAATGTTGAATTTAAGTGTACAGGAATTGATATTAAAAAAGAATGCGTTGATGCAGCAAAAATTAAATATAAAAATTTAAATGCAACATGGATTGCAAATGATTACAGACAAACAGAATTCTGTACAAAACCTGATATAATTTTTTCCAGTTTGTTCTGTCATCATTTTACCAATGAAGAATTAGCAGAGCAATTAAAATGGATGCAACAAAATTGTACAATTGGTTTTTTCATAAATGATTTACAACGCAACTGGTTTGCTTATCATTCAATAAAAATTATCACTAAAATTTTTTCATCTTCATATTTGGTTAAGAATGATGCGCCGCTAAGTGTTGCACGAGGTTTTTACAAAAATGAATGGTTAAAGATTTTTAAAAAAGCAGGAATAAAAAAAATTAAGATTAAATGGAAGTGGGCTTTTCGTTATTTGACAATTTATAATCATGCAAACACAATATGATATAGGAATTGTTGGCGGCGGATTGGCAGGTTTATCGCTTGCCATTCTTGCTGCAGATGCTGGTTATAAAGTTGCGTTGTTTGAAAAAGAAGAATACCCATTTCACAAAGTGTGTGGTGAATATATAAGTTTTGAAAGTTATGATTTTTTAGATCGTTTAGGATTGCCTTTGCATACATGGAATTTACCTGTAATTAAAAAATTATCTGTTTCAGATGTAACAGGAAATGCATACAATTTTCAGCTTGATCTAGGAGGCTTTGGAATAAGTCGTTATACAATTGATAATGCTTTATACAAACTTGCATTGCAAAAGGGTGTGCATGTTTTTATTAATACTAAAGTGAATGATGTTTTATTTGAAAACGATACACATATTATTCATGCAAACAAACAAACTGTTTCAGCTAAAATTGTTGCAGGAAGTTTTGGAAAACGCAGCAATATTGATATAAAATGGAAACGAAATTTTACTGAACAAAAAAATAGTAAGATCAATAATTATATCGGCGTAAAATATCATGTACGCTTAAATCATCAGAAAGATGAAATTGCTTTACACAATTTTAAAAATGGTTATTGCGGTATTTCTGCCATTGAAGATGATAAATATTGTGTTTGTTATTTAACCAATGCAAAAAATCTTTCATCAAATAAAAATTCGATACAAGAAATGCAGCAGAATGTTTTGTTTAAAAATCCTGCGTTAAAAAAAATATTTACAGAAAGTGAATTTTTATATGATGCGCCTTTAACCATTTCTCAAATAAGTTTTGAAAAAAAAACCCAAATAGAAAATCATGTGTTAATGTTAGGCGATGCTGCAGGAATGATTACACCACTTTGCGGCAACGGTATGAGTATGGCGATACATAGTGCGCAGCTTGCATTTTATCAGTTTAATTTATTTCTTCAAAAGAAAATATTAAGAACTGAATTGGAAAGAAATTATACAAATAGCTGGAACAAAAATTTTTCTATACGTCTTGCTGTTGGCAGAATTATACAACGTTTTATGGGTAATAATTTTTCAACCAAAGTATTTCTAAAGTTGATGAAAAACATTCCACCGTTATCAAAAAAGTTAATTCATTCAACCCACGGACAACCATTTTAGAAAGCTTTAAGTTTTCATAAGTAATCTTTGCATAAAAATTTTATCTATTAAACATGAAATTATTTTTAAGTTTAATCACGCTTTTTAGTGTATCGCTTATTTCAGCGCAACAGTACAAGCCTGTTAATGATAAAAGCGATGTGAAATTTACTATAAAGAACTTCGGTATAAATACGAATGGAAGTTTCAGTGGTTTAAAAGGAACCATTTCTTTTGATCCATCAAAACTTTCTGCAGCATCTTTTAATGTTACACTTGATGCGCCCTCAATTAATACAGGCATTGATATGCGCGACAAGCACCTTAAAGAAGAAGAATATTTTAACGTAGAGAAATATTCAACCATTAGTTTTGTCTCAACTGCACTTAAATTAATTGACAATGGTTACACAATGAACGGCACATTAACAATTAAAGGTGTTTCTAAAAATATTTCATTTCCATTTACTTCAATTCAACAAAACGACGGAATGCTTTTTACAGGTAGTTTCAATATTAATCGTAAAGATTTTAATGTTGGCGGCAGCAGTGCCGTTTTAGGCAACAATGTAGATATTAGCCTGAAAGTGTTTGCACAAAAAAATAATAATTAGGCGTTTTAAAAAGCACAAAACTGATATTATTTCTTCACTTGGCTTGTATGTGTTTCTCTCTTACCTTTGCCGCCCTTAATTATTATTAAAACATTTAAACAAAACAGGTTAATGAACAATTATGAATTGATGGTGATTTTTACCCCTGTGCTCTCTGACGAAGAATTTAAAAGCGTTCAGAAAAAGTACGCTGATTTTGTTATTGAAAACGGCGGAAGTGTAGCACACAGCAATCCCTGGGGATTAAAATCACTGGCGTATCCAATCCAGAAAAAAACTACAGGTATTTACTGGGTTCTGGAATACAGTGCGCCATCCACCTTCAATGAAAAGTTGAAAATTCAACTTTTACGTGATGAGCAGGTGCTTAGACACCTGATTACTGCACTCGACAAATACGCCGTTGAGTACAATACAAAAAAGAGAAGTGGCGTACGTACTAATCATGAAAAAGCGGAGGTTTAATTATGCCAAAATCAAGCGATATAAAATACCTTACGGCAATTAAGCCCGATAAGCAGAAGAAAAAATTCTGCCGCTTTAAAAAATATGGCATTAAATACGTGGATTATAAAGACATGGAATTTTTGAAGAAGTTCGTAAACGAACAAGGCAAAATTTTACCACGCCGTCTTACCGGTAATTCTTTAAAGTATCAACGTAAAGTTAGTGATGCAATTAAAAAGGCACGCCAGATGGCACTAATGCCATTTGTAACAGATTTATTAAAATGATAATTATGATTGATAATTTTATTTTTTATCACTCATTATTCATAACTCATAATTAACTACCATGCAGGTAATATTAATACAGGATGTAGATCATTTGGGTGCAGCCAACGAACTGGTTACAGTAAAGAATGGTTATGCACGTAATTTTCTTATTCCGCGTAAACATGCTGTTGAAGCAAGTCCATCAAACAAAAAAATTCTTGATGAACGCATGAAAGTGCAAAAGAAGAAAGAAGATGCGATGCTTGCTGAAATTAATAAAGTAATTGCTGTACTGAAAGAAAGCCCGCTGAAGATTGGTGCTAAAACAGGAACTAGTGGTAAAATTTTCGGCAGCGTAACCACTTTGCAAATTGCACGCTCAATACGCGATCAGAAGGGTTACGAAATTGATCGCAAACGCATTTCAATTGTGGATGATGTGAAAGAATTAGGTACCTATAAAGCCAATATTGATTTTGGTAGCGGCAATAGTACAGAGGTTGAATTTGAAGTAGTAAGTGAATAAAAAAATTCAGCAAAAAATTTGAAGCCTTCCCGAAAAATTGGGAAGGCTTTTTAATTATCTCAATTTAAGAATTTTAGTTTTACTGATTATTTTTCCGCTTTCATCTGTTAATCGTAAAACATAAAATCCGGAAGCAAGGTTGTTCATATAAACAGTAAATGTTTGTGTTGATTGCACCACGGAAATTTTATTTGTTGTGATAAGTTTTCCTGTTATATCAAACAAGGCATACTGATAGGAAGAGCCTGTTGCATTATCAATTTCTACTGTAGTTATACCACCTGCAACCGGGTTGGGATAAGCTTTAACCGTAGTATTATTTGTTGGCGGAACTGTAGTGCCATTGCTGTTGAAAGTAACATTAAATGAAGCTTTCGTATTGCGCAAACCATCAAAGTATAAAAGATATTTATGGTTTGTTTGCAAACCAGTGAGCGTAATATCACCGTTACCGCTTAACGTTGAACATACAACCGGTTGCGGATAGCTTTGTCCTGTGGGACAACTTGAAACATCATACAAAGCCATTCTAACACCTTGTCCACTGCATGCAGATAACCCGGCAGGTATAAGTGTATAATCAGAAATTTTTAATGTAGCTGTTGTTTTTGTGCCATTCATAAAAGCATAGTAAGCATTGTTAGTAACAAACGTGCCTGTGTTTTTACAATTTACCTGTTCAAAGGAAGGATCATTAAATTTATTACTGGTAGCGTGTACAAGATCAAAAAATATTTTTGTGTTATCCTCTAATTCGGTTGCAGGAAATGTTGATGGACATTCATCATTACTTATAGGCGTAACAGCAAGCGGCGTCATTTCCTGCGCAAATAAACCGCAACTTCCATATGTTCTGTTCTGTGGTGTTATAGTGTATAATGCTCCCTGATATGCAGCTGCATCAGGCGATCTTCGATTTACATAATCAAGGATTGCATAATGCATCACCTTGGAAGGATTAACGGTAGCGTAGCCATTACCTCCATCTTCATAATCATCATTAATATGCGCAAGATTTAAGGCATGACCTAATTCATGCAATATAATCATCTCAAGATCATAACTATTTTGTACGGGAAAACAAGGACCATCATTTAAATTTATATCAGAGCCAAGCGAAACTTTATTATTTCTTACTAAAATATCAAAACCGGTTTTTTGTGCAGTAAGTAATTGTATTCCTGACTGACAAGCTGAAAACCAACTGTATGTTGCTTCTAAAACACCATCCGCCATTTTTGGAACGCCTGTACTATCATTATCAAACACAATTACATTTACATCATCATCTTCAACAGCCTGAACAGTTGTTGTTGCACCGGCAACAAGATTTGCACCTACAATTTCTTTCCACGTTGCTGCTGCGCGTTCAAAGGTCTGTTTTGCCGGTGAAGTAGAAAAATCAACACCACCACCTGCGGTGCTTGTGCTATATTGATATGTATATCCGCCAGCAGTATTTGTGTTCATCAGTCTTGGCTCTCTTACATAATCTTTTCCACTTATTGTAAAAGCTGCATCTAACACAGCAAAAAAAACGGTTAAATCATTTAAAGAAGTTATACTTGTTCCGTCACTTAATATAATTGCAAATTTTCCGGTGGCAGCACGATCAGGAACATTCAGCGTTATTTTAGAATCCGTCCATGAAAGTATATAGGGTGAATTATAATCGATTTTATAAGAAGGCGCTGTTTTATCATTATTACCATCTTTAAATTTTATACCAGCAGAACCAGAAGGCGAATTGCCAAAGCCTGAACCATTAATGGTTAAAATATTATTTACGTTATCGTTTATAGCGCCTGCATGTACCGTTGCCGGCGAAAAAGATGATATTGTACCCAAAGTTCCCGTTGTTCCATTACTTACATTTCCTGAATGTATTTGTAAAGAAGCATCAATAATTTTTTGTGTTTTGCCTGTTCTTTTATTTATTACACTGTAAAGATTTTCCGCAATATTCTTATAATCTGCGAACGGAGCATACGCTTCATTATTTTCTAAATCATATTTAAGAAAACCCTGGTCGCTGCTGTACACATCATATAAAATATTTTTAGTAAAAGGCGAATGCAGTTGTAACGCATTTTCCAAACAAAAAAACATTCCTGTTTCATTTTTACGCAATTGCAATAAATCACTTACCACCAAACAACGGTTACCAACACTACCGCCCTGCGTTAATATTTCAATTTGTTTTAAAATAATTTTTCCTTTAAATAACTTATATACTTGTACTGTGTTGGATGTATAAATAACGGTATGCTTATTATTCCAGAAAGAGTGTTGATCAATAACTTTGCCTTCAACAATAAGTGACGCTTTACTAATTTTTTTTTCGATGGCTATTTTATAAAGTTGTGCTTTGGTATTCAAAAATAAAAAAGTTAGCAGTAAACAGCAGGTTGCGTAACGTATCAGCTTCATTCAGTGTTTAATTTTTATAACATTAAATATACGTTCGAAAGACTGTTTTTGTTGTTTAGAATGCAAATGAAATATATTTTCTGCTTTAATTAATTGGCTAATGTGTTTATAATAATAAAGGGTTTGTTGCAATAAATTTTACAACAAACCCTTAAAAATTTATGCCGATGAAAAACACATAAACTCATATTACATTGCAGGCATTGGTGCAATTTCACGCACTTCTATATTGCCTTCGTTTGCAATATGCGGACAATTTTTTGCTATTTCGTTTGCGTGTTGCAAACTATCAGCTTTTACTATTAGGTATCCGCCTACAATACCTTCTATAGCAGAATTTACAGGTTCGTTTGTAATGGCTTTTGCAGATACAACAGCGCCGCCGTGTACCAATGGTAATCCACCTGATAGCTGGCCTTTCTGACCAAGATCGCCCATATATTTTCCCCACTCCTGCATTTCTGCTTTAGCTTCTGCCTCTGTTTTTTCTGTTATTGGTTTTCCGCCTCTTAATAATAATAAATACTCTTTCATGTTTATTAGTTTTTTAATTTGAAATAATATTATAATGACGATTTGGAAAGATTGATATGGACATTATAAAAATATTTTTCTGATTAATTATATGCATAAAAAAAAGACTGCATGAAACAGTCTTTTTTATTTGTGCTATTGAAAAAATTATTGTCCTCCGCCCCTGTTCATCATTTTTGCCCGCATTGCATCTTCATGTTCATGAATTGCCTGCACTTGTTCGCTGGTTAAGCCTGCAGATTTGTAGCGTGCATCCATTTCATCTCTCAGGCTTTTCGTCTTTGTTTGTTTATCTTCTGCGCTTGCAGATTGATCCATGTAAATATCACGCATTTGTGGGCGAAATTGCATACGCACAGCTAAAACAGAGTCGGTCATTACATCAGATAATTTTATTGAATCTTTAAGATATGATTGCCATGCTTGTTGCATTTGCTGGCCATTATTTTGAGCGAGCAATTTTGATGCGTTCAGCGAAAACAGAATAGCTAAACACAAAATGATCTTCTTCATAATTTTATTTTTACTAAAACAAACAAATTATATGCTGATAATTGTTAAAGAAAATAATTTCATTTATTATAAAAATTTACAGGCGGGATATGCTTTAGAATTCTTCCGGTTATTTGCGTTATTTTTTCTTTATAATTACTACCAATTGGAATAGTGTTTTTATTTATTTCGATATTGCTACCTTGAATACTTTTTATATACGCTAAAGCAATGATGTATGATTTATGAATGCGGATAAATTGTTTCGCCGGCAATATTTTTTCCATCTCACTCATGGTTTGATGTGTTACCAGTTTATAATCTTGCGTATGTATTTTCACGTAATCTTTCATCCCTTATATAAACATAATTTCTGAGAAATTTACTTTAAAAAACTTACTGCCGCTTTTAATAAAAATATGCTCTGCCGGAAAGCGCTCAATCTCTTTTGCGGCTTTACTAAACAATTTTTCTTCTACAATTTTATTCACTGTTTTTGAAAAACGCTCAAACGAAATTGGCTTCAGTAAATAATCTATTACATTAAACTCATAACTTTCCAATGCATATTCTGAGTAAGCTGTTGTAAGCACAACTAGCGGAGGGTTTTCCAGCTCTTTCAAAAAATGTAAACCCGTCATGCCGGGCAATTCAATATCTAAAAAAATAAGGTCAACTTCCTGTTTACTTAAAACTTCTTTTGCTTCAAGAGCATTGTTGCAAACACCTACAAGTTCAAACTGTTCTGTTTTTTGTAAATGTGCCTGGATAACATTTTGCCCCAGGGTTTCATCTTCAACTATAATGCACTTTATCAAGCAAACTTTGTTTTATTATTAGTGATACTATAAAAGCGTTATTACTTAAAATTACATCAAGTGTATGAGAATCGGGATAAAGGCTTTCCAATCTTTTCTTTGCATTTCTTATACGCAAATCGCTGCTTCTGCTTTCTTCTTTTTCTGTTTGTATAATATTTAGTGCGTGCGATGTTGGATACAGCAGATCAAGAATACTTTTACTGTTTCTAAGACCAATACCTTGTATTTTTTTTGCCTGCGTTTCAAGATCAATACTGGTATTGTTTATAACAGAAAGTTCAATTTGTTCAGGCTGTACTTTTATGTTTATGTAAATAAATGCGTTTGAAAAAGCATTATCAAATGCATGCTTAAATCCATTTTCAATAAAAGAAATAAACAGGAATGGTTCAATCATAATTTCATCTGTATTGCCTTCAATAGTAAAACGCACATCTGCTTTATACCTTATCTTTTCAATCTCAATATAATTTTCAATAAATTCTATTTCTTTATTTAAAGGAACCTTGTCTTCGTTGCATTCATAAATAAGGTAACGCATCAGGTCAGCTAATTTTACAATTACATCAGGCGCTTTATCAGACTTCTGCATGCTTAGCGCATAAATACTATTTAAAGTATTAAAAAGAAAATGCGGATTTAATTGTGAGCGCAGATACTTTAAACGATAGCTATTATTATCTTTTTCGAGTGCTATTAAAAGCTCTCTTTCATCCAAAGTTTTTTTAATAAAATAAATTCCGATGGCAATTAAAGTATAAATAGTACTCCATAAACATTCTCTTACCGCTGTACTAAAGCTATATATAAAATAAGATTGTTCTATTTGAGAAGAAAAATCAAAAATTAGCGAATAAATAGCAAACAACATTAACTGTACAATCACCAGAAACAAAATGGTTAAAGTAAAAAACTGTATATATTTTTTTTCAAACAAAAATCTTTGAACAATTATTACGGAGTAGAAAATATAAGCTGGCAACAAAAAAAGATTAGTGGCAAATAAAGACCACCAAATTTTTGAATCGTGCGGAAAAACGGTGAGACAATTTACCAGTGGGTTCATTAATGCAAGTAAAATCCAATATAAAATTTCCATTCTATATGCACGTTTTACGGGTCTGTCATTATCAAATTCCATTGCAATAAAGATTATATATTAAAGCTAATTTGTTTGCTTAAGATATATAAATCAATTCGACCAACTGTGCAATAAATTCGATGAATTTTAAATTGTTTAAAAATAAGAATGGTTAATTAAATTATACATCAGTTTTAAATAATTGCCTTCTTTTTCTGCCGCGGATAGAATGAAAAATGGTGGCTGCAGGAACAATAAAAAAATAAGCAAACCCGGAAGTACCTGCCCTATCAACGGGTAAAATAAAAGTAATAACAATACACACAATAGCTACTAAAAAAAGAATAAGATGCGCCCACATTCTCGTTTTAGTATCATAAGCTTCTGCAGGGGTTAGTTGCAGCTCATCTCTTTTATTATAAGCATATATGTACATGAGAAAGAAAAGCAGGTAATAATTATGTAGCCGCCGCTGTATATGTACATAAGCGTTGGCACCTGCGATTGTTCAATTTGTACCGGCGATGCAACTGAATTGAAGTTTAGTGTAAATAAAAATTTGAGCGATACACATAGAATAAAACGATGAACGTTAGAAACGCATTTAAAAAAATAATTATCCTGTTGTCCAGCGCAAAACGGCGAAAAAACATATTTTGTTCATACCATATCAACATCAGGAAAAGGAAACTAATTTCAAAAGCAAAAAAGCCTTTCATCGTAATTAATAGTTCTTCAAAACTTTTCGGCACTTCTAACGAAACTATCAGCAGCGTAACAGCAAAACCAAATACAGCATCGCTGAAAGCTTTAATGCGATTTACTTCATGACCGCGCAGGCGAAAATCTTTATTGTGTTTTTGAATTTCCTTGCAAGTGTTTTTCCCATCATTATAACACAAGTTAATTATTTGCTTAAAGTGATTAAACAAAAAATTGCAGGATTCTTTCACATATAAAATGACAAATATTTTAATAACATTGTGCCGGAGAATAAAGTATTAAGATGAAAATACTTCAAACTGAAATTTACAAATATAGCATTCCGATGGAGCCGTTTACGATTGCTACAGGCACTATGCATTATGCGCAGAATGTTTTTATTCGCATATGTACAGATGCAAATATTACGGGCGTTGGCGAGTGCTCTGCTTTTCCTATGATAACAGGTGAAACACAGTCAACTTGTTTTGAAATGGCAAAAGAATTTGCTGCGTTATGGAAAAACAAAAATGCTTTTGCCATTGAAGAGCGCATGAATGAATTGCATGCATTTGCTGCTTACAATAATACCATTAAAAGCGCTTTCGATATGGCTTTGCACGATATAAATGCGCAGTATGTAAAGCTTCCTTTATATAAATTTCTTGGCGGTAATAAAATAAAAAAATTAGAAACTGATTTAACTATTGGAATAAATACACCACAGCAAATGGCAGAACAGGCAAAAGAATTTATTGAACGTGGTGTACACATACTTAAAATAAAGCTTGGCAAAAATGCACAGGAAGATGTACAAAGAATTAAATTGATAAATGAAGTAGTTGGCGAAGAAATTACATTAAGAATTGATGCAAACCAGGGATGGGACTATAAAGATGCAGTATATGTGTTAACATCAATGGAAAAATATAATATTGAATTTTGCGAGCAACCTTTGCATAAACACGATGATCCGTTATTGCCGCAATTAAAAAAGATTTCGCCTGTAAAAATTATGGCCGATGAAAGCGTGTTTGATCATTACGACGCCATAAGATTAATTGAAGCTGATGCATGTGAATATGTAAATATAAAATTTGCAAAAAGCAGCGGTATATCAGAAGCAAAAAAAATAAATGCCGTTTGTGAAGAAAAGAATATTCCGTGCATGATGGGCGGCATGTTGGAAAGCCGCGTTGCCTTAACTGCGTTTGCGCATTTTGCAACTGCATTCGATAATGTAAAATTTTATGACATGGATACATGCATGCTTGGGCATAAAATTGATCCTGTTATTGGTGGTGTAATCTATAATAATTTTTTTGTTGAATTACCGGAAAGCATTGGTATAGGCGCTGATGTAGATGAAAACTTTTTACAGCAATTGGAAAGGGTTGTTATTTAATAATATCTACATAAAAAAAGTTTTTTAAAATTTTATTATCTAATCATTTTTGCACAATTAAATAAGAATAGAAATCAACCAATAAAATAACTGTAACCAGTAAGCCTTAAACTATAAACTCAAATTCTTTTGCTGCTTAACTTCGCCGTATGATTGAGTTTCAACGCAGGGATTTATCAAACGAACAACTTACAGGTTTTTATAAAAAACTTTTGTTGCCGCGTATGATTGAAGAAAAAATGCTCGTGCTTTTGCGGCAGGGAAGAATTTCAAAATGGTTTAGTGGTATTGGTCAGGAAGCAATTGCGGTTGGCGCAACACTTGCTTTGCACGAAGATGAATGGATAATGCCTATGCATAGAAATCTTGGTGTATTCACTGCGCGCAATATGCCGCTGCATAAATTATTTATGCAATGGCAGGGTAGTTACGATGGTTACAGTAAAGGAAGGGAACGCAGTTTTCATTTTGGAAATAAAGCGCATCATATCTGCGGAATGATTTCACATCTTGGTCCGCAAATGGCAATTGCAGATGGCACTGCACTCGCACATAAATTAAAAAGAGAAAATAAAATTTCACTCGCATTTACAGGTGAAGGTGGAACAAGTGAAGGCGATTTTCATGAAGCATTAAATGTTGCAGCAGTTTGGGATCTGCCGGTTATATTTTTAATTGAAAATAATGGTTATGGTTTAAGTACGCCGATACACGAACAATATCGTTGCGAACATTTAGTTGACCGCGCAAAAGGTTATGGAATGGAAGGTGTGCAGATTGATGGTAATAATATTTTAACTGTGTATGATACCATAAAAGGTGTGCGTGATTATTGCATTCAAAATCAAAAGCCATATTTAATAGAATGTATGACATTCAGAATGCGAGGACATGAAGAAGCCAGTGGCATTAAATATATTCCTTCAGAATTATTTGAAACATGGAAAGAAAAAGATCCGGTTATAAACTTTGAAAAATTCTTATTGAATGAAGAAGTATTATCACATGATACGATTGCTTCAATGAAAGAACAAACAAAAAAATATATTGATGAAGAAATTGCTATTGGTTTTAATGCACCATCCATAAAAATAAATACCGAAGATGAATTAAATGATGTTTATGCGGTGCAGTCAACCGTCAATGGTCAACCATCCACAGTAAAAACTATTGATAATTCTAAACCAGCATTTGGTAACCACCAACCAGAAACTGAGAAGCGTTTTATAAATGCAATCAGCGATGGCTTAAAACAAAGCATGGAGCAACATCCCAACTTAATTTTAATGGGACAAGATATTGCAGCATATGGTGGCGCATTTAAAATAACAGAAGGTTTTGTTGAACGCTTTGGTAAAGAGCGTGTGCGTAATACACCCATTTGCGAAAGTGCAATTGTTGGTGCAGCACTGGGTTTAAGTTTAGAAGGCTTTAAAGTAATGATGGAAATGCAGTTTGCAGATTTTGCAAGTGTTGGTTTTAACCAGATCATAAATAACCTTGCCAAGCTGCATTACAGGTGGAATCAAAATGCAGATGTTGTAATAAGAATGCCTACAGGCGCAGGTGTTGGTGGGGGACCTTTTCATTCGCAAAGCAACGAAGCTTGGTTTGTGCATACGCCCGGGCTTAAAGTTGTTTATCCATCTACGTCAATTGATGCAAAAGGTTTATTAATTGCTGCACTGAATGATCCTAATCCCGTTTTATATTTCGAACATAAAGCTTTATATAGAAGTATTAGCGGTAATGTGCCTGATGAATATTATGAGATAGAAATTGGTAAAGCAAAGATCATTGATTATGGTGAAGATATAAGCGTGATTACTTACGGAAGCGGCGTGCATTGGGCAACAGAATATGCAAATGCAAATCCTGATATTTCAATTGATATTTTAGATTTACGAACATTAATGCCCTTGGATTATGATGCTATCAGATCAAGTGTTGAGCGCACCGGCAAAGTTTTGGTTTTGCATGAAGACACATTAACCGGCGGTATTGGCGGCGAGATTTCTGCATGGATAAATGAGCATTGTTATGAACTGCTTGATGCGCCGGTTATTCGCTGCGCGTCTTTAGATACACTCATTCCTTTCAATACAGAATTAGAAAAGAATTTTCTTGCAAAATCAAGACTCGTTGAAAGTGTAAAAAAATTGATGGAATATTAAAACGCACATCATCGAATATTTAAAAAAATTTAAACCTGTAATATTATTTTACGTGTTAATTTAGGAATAATTTTTCCCAAAACTTCTATCATGATACCAAAACTACCTTTACTCTTAGTTACATTATTATTTACTTCTCTATCACTTATTGCACAAAACAATTCAGTTTTAAGAAATATAGATACGGCTTATTTAAAGCATCTCATCAAAGAAGGTAAAAGCGTTCGCTTTGTTCATACCAATGATCCGGTAAATCCAATAAAATTCTACCAAACTTCAACGCAGCAAAAAGTATCACAAACTGTACAGACTAATAATAATGCATCACTACAATCTAATTTTCATCTTGTAAAAGATATAAATCCGCAAACAGATGCAAACCCAACTAATGATGATCATTTTAATGATCTTCATAACGTTCCCTTTGCAATATTAAATAACGTATTATATTTTTCTGCTGATGACGGAATACATGGAATTCAACTTTGGCGCAGCGATGGAACTGCGGCAGGCACGTATATAATAACCAATATCAGCCCTTCTTTATATTCTATTAATGAAATAATTTCTACCCCAAATAAAATTTATTTTGTAGCACAAAGTGCATCAATTGACAGCGCTAAACTTTATACAAGTGATGGTACTTCCACCGGTACATTTCTGATTAAAAATCTTAGTATAAATGGTCCTGGCGTTAATAGTTCTTATTACCTTACAGCTATTGGAAATACAGTTTATTTTTTTATAAGAGGTTCCTCCGCCCCTCAATTATGGAAAACAAATGGAACTGTTGCCGGCACTGTATTACTAAAAGATTTTATATTTCTGGGTCAGCAACCCAATCTTGCTACAAAAGCAAATGGTCTTTTTTATTTTTCAATATATACTTATAATAGCGGCACAGAGCTGTGGCGAAGCAACGGTACAGATACCGGAACATTTATGTTGAAAGATATAACGCCAGCAAATTTTGATGACTATGAAGGACCTTATCAGTTAACTGCTTTTAATAACAAACTTTACTTTTCTGATAATGACGGTACCGGTAGAAAATTATGGTTAACAGATGGCACTCCCGAAGGAACCGTTATGGCCAATAATAATGAATCTGTTACGTTACCCGATCAATATTTGATAAGCTTGGTAAACATACCATTTACAGTTGTTGGCAGTAACTTTTATGCTGCGGCATTTTCACCTGCAACCGGCATGGAACTTTTTAAATATAATGTTACACAAGGTTTTAAAATTATTAAAGATATTACTTCCGGCACCGGTAGTGGAACTATTTATGAACTAATTCCATTTAACGGTGGTATTGCATTTGAATATGAAGACACTTTAGATAAAACATATCGTTTATATACATCAACTGGCAGTGCAGGAAACACTACATTAATTAAATCGTCCGCCAATTATCAGGAACGCGATTACAACCTTACAGCCGCAGATAGTATTTTATATTTTACAAGTTATTCAACTGATGCAGGAACTGAATTATGGAAAAGTAATAATAAAGCAAACAGCGCGATGTTGGTGAAAGATATTTACGCAGGCGCTACCAGCTCTAACCCTGTTGATCTTACATTGCTTAAGGGTAAATTATATTTTAATGCAGCTTCAAAAAATTCCGGAACCGAACTATGGAAAACTGATGGAACCGGCATAAAAACAAATATGGTTGCAGAAATAAACAATACATCAACTGCGAGTTCTTCGACTTATTTTACTACAGCTTTACATATGACAAATATTCTTCCGGGTGCATCCATTAATAATGAAGTTTATTTCATGGCAGCAAAACCTGAAACCGGTTTTGAATTATATAAATCAAATGGAAAAGAATCAGGAACCAGTTTAGCAAAAGATCTATCTAAAGGTGAAAGCGCATCTTTTCCTCAGAATTCCATAAAAAAAATGGGAAATATATATTTTCAGGCACTAGGTGGTAATTCCGGCATCTATAAAATTGATAGTTCAGGAAAGATTACTCAAATTGTTGCTGCAGTGAATATTCAGTCATTTGATATAGCCGATAATGGATTAATATTTTATATAACGAATAATTACCTAACAAATAAGTATGAGTTATGTCGCAGTAACGGAACTGAAACTGACAAATTTTTTCTTACTGATAAAGTATATAGTAACACAATAAAACTTGTAATAACTGCAGGTAATATCGCTTATTTTTCTGCAATGGATGCAAATGGTATTGAACTATGGAAGTCAGATGGTACTGTTGCGGGCACAAGCATGGTAAAAGATATAAATACAGGCGCAGGTAATTCTTTACCATATTCTTTGTATGCTTTTAACGATAAAATTTATTTTGGTGCAAATGATGGTTCAGGCATAGCATTATGGAAATCCAATGGTACTGCTACGGGCACAACAAAGCTTAAAGATATTCGGCCTTATAATCAAATTCCATACAGCGATTATTTTTGCGCAGTTAAAAATAAATTATACTTAAATGCTTCTACATTGCAAGAGGGTTCGGTATTATGCGAGACCGACGGAACTCTAAAAGGTACTATTATCTTAAAAAATGCACAAGGCAATAATATTAACGACGCTGCTTTTCTCACCAATGTAAATGACAATTTATTCTTTTTTGATAATTATAATGTACTGTATAAATCTGATGGAACAAAAGCAGGCACTACGGCAATTAAATCTATTACAGAAACAAATGATTATCTACTTACTGAAAGATGTGTTGCTGATGGAAAATTCTTTTTTAATACGGGTCAGGTATTATGGGTTTCAGACGGAACCGATGCAGGTACGCATCTGGTAAATGATGCAGGCTTGCAGAATGTTTCTGAAATTAGAAATCTCGTGGCTACAGGCAATACTGTTTTCTTTAATGGCTATACCTATAAATATGGCGGCGAATTATATGCCGGCAATGCAACACAAGTTGTAACAAATAATTTGGAAAATCTTAAAACACAAAAATTACCGCAGGCAACTTTTACAGCAAGTGTTCTTCAAAATCCTATACACAGTTTATTAAACTTAAATATCAATTCATTTACAAATCAAACATTGCATCTTACTATAAGTAATGAAAGAGGTAATATAATTATACAACAAAATCTATCTGTAAATAAAAATTTAAATAATATTAATCTTCCGGCAGGTAATTGGCAGACCGGTGTTTATCTTATTAAATTAGCAGGCAATGCGGGAGATGTAATAAGTTTAACCGTTTTAAAATAAACATTTTAAAGCACAAGTCTATCCAGTTATTCGCTTTACGGAATCAGATATGAGCGATTTAAAACAGATTTCTGCTTTCGCGGGAAGGACATAAGCTATTTGATATTTCTAAATCGTAAACTTAATACCCTGCGCTAATGGTAACTGACTGCTGTAATTAATGGTATTGGTTTGCCTGCGCATATAAGCTTTCCATGCATCGCTTCCGCTTTCGCGTCCGCCGCCGGTTTCTTTTTCACCACCAAATGCACCGCCGATTTCTGCACCGCTTGTTCCGATGTTTACATTGGCAATTCCGCAGTCGCTTCCTTCTGAAGATAAAAACAATTCCATTTCGCGCATATCATTGGTAAAGATGGATGAAGATAAACCCTGCGGAACACCATTTTGTTTTGCAATGGCTTCATCAATGGTTGTATATTTCATTACATATAATATAGGTGCAAAAGTTTCTGTCTGCACAATGTCAAGATCATTTTCTGCTTCAATGATACAAGGCTTTACATAACAACCGCTTTCATAATATTTTCCATCCAGCTTACCTCCTTCCACAACCATTTTTGCACCCTGCACTTTTGCTTTTTCAATTGCTTTTAAATAATCATCAACAGCTTTTGTATCAATCAAAGGACCTACATGATTGGATGCATCCAGCGGATCACCAATCTTTAATTGTCCGTAAGCAGATTTTAATGTCTCAATTGTCCTGTCATAAATATTTTTCTGGATAATTAAGCGGCGTGTTGTGGTACATCTTTGCCCCGCAGTACCTACGGCACCAAACACAGCGCCGGTTAATACCATTTGCATATCAGCATTTTCTGAAACGATGATAGCATTGTTTCCACCGAGTTCTAAAATAGACCTGCCGAAACGTTCAGCAGTTGCTGCAGCTACAATTTTACCAACCCTGGTAGAACCGGTAAAAGATATAAGCGGAATATGTTCATCTGCATTCATCAGGTCGCCACAGGCATTACCCGTAACTAAACAGCTTACACCTTCCGGAACATTATTCTTTGCAAAAACTTCAGCAGCAATTTGCTGACAGGCAACAGCACATAACGGAACTTTTGATGAAGGCTTCCAAACACAAACATCACCACAAACCCAGGCAATAGCAGCATTCCAGCTCCACACAGCTACAGGAAAATTAAAAGCGGAAATAATTCCTACTATACCCAATGGATGCCATTGCTCGTACATACGATGACCCGGTCTTTCACTGTGCATAGATAAACCATACAACTGGCGGCTAAGACCAACCGCAAAATCGCAGATATCGATCATCTCCTGTACTTCGCCCAAACCTTCCTGTAAGCCTTTACCCATTTCGTAGCTTACGAGCTTACCCAGAGGTTCTTTGTATTTACGTAAAGCTTCTCCAAGCTGGCGTACAATATCTCCACGCTTGGGCGCCGGCCATTTACGCCATTCTGCAAAAGCTTTTTGTGAAGTTTTTAATGTTTTATGATAACCCGCAGCTGAAGTTGTAATAACGCTGCCAATGAGTTTACCGTCAACGGGTGAAAAAGAATCGATCTTTTGTCCTTTTTCATTATTAAATACAGAGCCGGTGGAAGTACCGGCATTTTCAGATTTTATTTTAAGCTGTTGTAGAAATTCCATACGCCGCAAAAGTACGCAGAGATAAATTAAACAATATATACAGTTAGAATAAAACATAAGTGTTTATTAGATTCCTATGACGCATTAGCAATATTGGGTAAAAAATTCTGCTGCAACATAATCTTAAACCACTTACGTCATATTGTCTGGTGGCTAATAAAATATATTTATACAAAGAAATTAGCCAAAAGTTATAGAATCATTTTTATCCAAATTCGTATGAAGGGAATTTCTAATTACAATATCGTTAATGTATATTACATTTTGAATATTAATTGATATAAAAATTATAAACTATTTAAAATCAGTTGTGTAACTTATTTTGAAAAAATGTTAATAATAGAAAAATAAAATATCCATGAATTTGAGTTTCGTGTGATATGCTGGGGTGAAGTTTATATATTTTATTATAAATAAATTATTATAAAAGATTGATTGTCAATATTTAATTAAAGTTTTTTAAAACTATAATATTTTAGTAAAATTACTTAGAGTTATTTTAGTTAATTACTAAATAAAATATCTATTTAATAATTCATATATATAGTTGCCTATATAGGCAACTATATACTTCTTCCCACATGATTTTTTTTAGCTTGCGAAAATCTTTATGAGAAAGCCTGTCAATTGTGCAGAACAATTTTAGCACTATCTGTTAAACTATTTTAACAATACCAAGTCGAACCTCACCTTTTTAGTATTTGAAAAAATTGGATATATGATTGAGTTTAAGAATTTAAAAGATTTAATGGCAAGCCTGAAAGATGAAGCCGCTTGCCGCCAGCACATGGAAGAAATGCGTTGGGAAGGCAATCCGGTTTGCCCTCATTGTAGTGCTGCAAATCCATACAGGTTAAAAGATGGCAAAACATTTCGTTGTAAGGATAAGACCTGTAAAAGAGATTTTACGGTAACTGTTGGAACTGTGTTTGAAAACAGTAAGATTCCGCTCTCTACATGGATTGCTGCAACCTATGTGTTAACTGCACATAAGAAAGGAATTAGCAGCCATCAATTAGGCAGGGATTTAGGCATTACTCAAAAGACGGCTTGGTTTGTTCTTCAAAGGTTGCGTTTTATTATGGATGAAGATGCACCAACTGAACCGGATTTAAAGAACATTGTAGAAATAGACAAAACCTATGTCGGCGGTAAACTCGGAAACATGCGCAAGGATAAACGCAAAGTTTATCAGGACAGAAACGAGGATATTGCAAGGCAGTATTTTTGAAGGTATAAGCTCCCGCTTAAGCACATGGTTTGCTGCTATCTATTTAGCTACTGCACAT
>CAXSDU010000056.1:0-21538 GCA_964236165.1 uncultured Parafilimonas sp.
TGAAAGCATCTAAGCGTGAAACCTTCCTCAAGATGAGTTTACTTTTAAGGGTCGTTAAAGACTATAACGTTGATAGGCTACAGGTATACAGCTAGTAATAGCAAAGCCGAGTAGTACTAATTGCCCGTAAGCTTTAATTTTTTTTTACTTTGTGAGAAAGCTATTCCAATATGACATTATTTAAAGCATTCTTTTCACTCCTCTATTGGAGATGAAAGGGGCTGTTTTATGGTGGTTTTGCCGAGGGTGTTCACCTCTTCCCATACCGAACAGAGAAGTTAAGCCCCTTATGGCCGATGGTACTGCAAAGAAATGCGGGAGAGTAGGTAGCTGCCATTCTTTTTAAGCCTTTCCGAGAAATCGGGAAGGCTTTTTTATTGCTGTTAACCATAGCTAAACCTGTTAGTATAGATTTATAATCATCCTGCATATTTCCATTTCCTTTTCGTATAAATCTGTTATGTGACAACATATTTTTGTTACCTGCCGGCACATACCTGTTGTCTTTTCAGCATAAATCATCATTTCGCGCAATATATTTGTTACCTGTCGCGATAAATCTCCTATCTGTCCGGATATTTCTGTTATCTGACTGCCTATAACCATTACCTGTTAACTAATACCTGTTATCTTCTTTTCCAAACCTGCTATCTCCCACCCTATTGTTGTTTTACCAGAAATTATTATTTTTAATTTCTAACCAATTTTTCAACTATTTAAACTACTTGTCATGACTCAAAAACAAACCAATTCACTCAACATGTTTTTTGCTGTTTTACAATACCTTAATGATAACAGCGCAGAATGGAATGCAAACACGCTTATTTCCAGCGGCATACAAACATTCAGCACCTCTGTTGATGCTATTAACAAACAGGCTGCCGCACAAACCGGCAGCGATAAAAAAGGTTATACCACCAAAAAAGACCAGGACCTTGAAAACCTTGTTACGCTTGCTTACAAACTTGCTTTACGGGTAAAAAATTATGCCGTTAGCATAAACAACCCGGTGCTGAAACAGGCGGTTGATTTCTCCCGCACGGAACTGGAAGCCGGCAAAGAAAAAGCTATAGCTGACCGCTGCAACAATATTGCTGATAAAGCCAACAGCATTGTTGCGGCCGCCCCGGCAGAATATAAAATAACACCTGAACTTATTGCCCAGGTTACCACCGCCGCTGCTGCTATTGAACCTGATACTGCCGAGCGTGATGTAATGGGTGGCACACATACCGCCGCAACCATGCAACTAAATAATTTATTTACTGCTGCCCGTAACCAGTTGCATGTAGTAGATGATTTAATTGAAGGCGATGCAGATGATGACAGCTCTGATTTTGTACGCAATTATTTTATTATGCGCAGAACAGTTGATAGAAAAGGTGGCGGAGGGAAGAAGGATGATGGGAAGGGTAGTAATTCGCTGACAGCTTAAGGTACAATGATTACGCATTGTCTTCCGCTTAAGACAATGCTTGAAATAAAAATAAATCAAATATTACTTTCATTATTAACGAATAAAGATTCAAAAGAGTTTATTGATCATTCAAGTTTGGATGAAAATTTTAAAGACCATTTAGATAATAACAAAAGGATTTTATTTACCGCACCGTTTGGTTCTGGTAAGTCTACTTATCTAAAATATTTTTTTGATGAATCGAAAGATTATGTTGTTCTTAGCTTATATCCAATTGATTATTCAGTAACCCAAAATCAAGACGTTTTTGAACTGATTAAGTTTGACCTTCTTTGTGAGCTGCTTAATAAATACGAACCGAACATAGAATTAGAAAAGGAGGAAGCAAATTTTTTACTATCAACACAATTATTTGCTTTGGAAAAATTTAATGGATCAATTCTTAATAATTTTCTTTATTTATCTGAAAAGATTGGTAAGTCTTCAAAGGGCTTAATTAAGGCAATTGCAGAATGTGTAAAAGATATCAACGATTTTAAGCAAACAGTTACAGTGGATGAAGCGCAGGTTTTAAAAAAATATCTCGAATCTCATGATAACAAACAAGGATCGATTTATGAATGGGATGATGTTTCAAAACTAATTTCAAACATTATTAATCGTTTAAAGATTACTTTAAAAATTGAAAACTCAGTACTGATAATTGATGATTTAGATAGATTAGACCCTGAACATATTTTTAGACTCTTTAATATTTTTAGTGCACATTATGATAAACAATCTGAAGAAAACAAATTTGGGTTTGATAAAGTAGTATTTGTTTGTGACATTGAAAATATAAAAAAAATTTACAATCATAAATATGGGCGTGATGTTGAGTTCAGTGGTTACATTGATAAATTTTATTCCACCAAACCTTTCGTGTTTGATAATAAACAATTAATAAAAGACAAGCTTAAAGATTTAATTAGATTCAAAGAGAAGGACTTAAAACATTCAGTTTTTCAAGAACAATATAGTTTAGATGAAGATAGAAGTTTATTTTTTATGTTCCTTTTTTGGCTGACATTTTCATTAGTTGAAACGGGGTTATTAAATCTTAGGACATTAATCTCTACCAAGTCAATTAGATTTCCTTCCTATCATTTCAATATAAGAAATGATTATGATGTTTCTCCTGAATACGCATTGTCGTATGAATTTCTTACATCAATTTTTATACTTAAATCTTTCTTTTCGGATGATAATAGTTTTAATGAGAAATTAAAACTGCTATCTGCTCTTAAAAGGTCATCATTTGATGGAAAAATTATTACATATTCAGATTTATCTGTAATTAAAAAGTATTGCATAGGATTTTGCCTTCCTTTCTTAATAGACCAAAAACTTTTAAATAGTCATGATAGAGATACGAGTGGAGAATATGAAGTAAAAGTTTTGAATTCTTTAATCAAATACAAATTTGAAAGTTTTCGCAACAATAGAATGTATGTTACTAATCCAAAAGAGGTTAATTTGAATTTGTATGAATTAATATATACTACCTATCAAGAATGCGTAACAAAAGGGTATATTCAATAATTTTTTGCATTTAATATATTAATCATTCTATTCTTCTACTCTCTTTGCAAACATGCCAGGATACCGATGTCTTGATTGTTTATCCTAGTAAACAATTTTTCTATTCACCTCCCACTTTTAAAACGCCATTACATAAAGCGATTAAGCAATTATATACACCTTAAGCTGGTGCTTTGCATTGCACAATGTTTATCATGCAATATAATTAATGCAGAAATTATTAAGATGCATGATTTAGGCTAAAGCCATTTATATACAAAATTTAATTGCCACGATTTAAGATCGTGGCAATTAATATAAATTAATAAAAGCGCCCGCGCGCATTAAAGTAATTACGTTAATCCCTCGTTACTAATGCTTCATCATTGCTTGGCAATATTTCTACATTGTCGGGTAGATAAGTTTCGTTTAAATCAACAGTTCCGGATATAACAAAAGAAGCAATATCGTTCGTTAATCTTTCCTTATCTGTTATAAATAAACCATGTGGTGCGCCATCATACACTTTATAAATAGAACCGGAAATTAAAGATGCCGCTTTTTCACCTGCCGCTTTTATCGGAACTGTTTTATCAGCATCACCATGAATAATAAGTGTTGGAACTGTGATTGAGGAAAGCTCATTTCTAAAATCTGTTTGCGAAAAAGATTGCAAACAGGCTAATGTTGCTTTTTGCGAAGCTGTTGAAGCAAGCGAAAATGTCCAATCTAAAATTCCCTGGCTTACAGGATGGCTTAAGAAACCGGTGCCATAAAATTGCTTACCAAAATTTTGCAGAAATGCAGGACGGTCGCTTCTAATGTTGCTATCAAATTCCTGGAATTGTTCTAACGGAACACCTTCCGGGTTATCATCTGTTTGTAACATGAATGGAACAATAGAGCTAACCAGAATAATTTTACTTACACGTTCACAATTGTATTTACTGCAATATCGCACAACCTCTCCCCCGCCCATTGAAAAACCAACAAGCGTTACATCTTGTAAATTTAATTCGTCAAGCAAACATTTTAAATCATCAGCCAGCGAATCATAATCATAATTGTTTAACGATTGATCTGACTGACCAAATCCGCGTCTGTCGTATGCAATACATCTAAAACCGGCTTCACGCATAGGAGTCATTTGATATTCCCACATAGAATGTGTAAGTGGCCAACCTGAAATAAATACTATTGGATTATTCTCTCCTAAATCTTCATAAAAAATTTGCAAACTTTCTTGTTTGTTTTTACAATTTAAATACGGCATAAATTTTTACTTATATAAAACAAATAATCTGCCATTAAAAAAACAATTTGTAAATCTTAAAAGAAGTTTAAAGATTCACACTTACTCTTTTAAATTTACGTTTTATTTTTTTACTCTTTTTAATCTAATTTTATTAATAAGATTTTGTGTGATATGAAGCTGCCGATTTTTTTCTTCCTGATGCTTTTTGCCAACGTAGGTTTCACTCAATCTAAAACCGTAAGTTTTTCCGAAATAGATTGGCGCGCAGAAAACATAGAATCAACTTCGCCGGATACTTTAGCCCAATTACTTACCGCACCTTATAACACGCAGCTTGAAAAAGTACGCTCTATTTTTCGCTGGATAACTTATCACATTGAATATAATACTTTACGCTACCAACCTCATGCTGCCGTATACCATGATGATGGCGTTGAAGCTGCAGATGATAGTTTGCCGGGTTTACTTTCGTTAGATGAAAGAATTGCCCGTATTGTATTAAAACGCAGGCAAACAGCATGTGCAGGTTATGCAAGATTATTTAAAACACTTTGTGGTTACGCAGGAATTAAAAGCGAAATAATTACCGGCTACGTAAAAACCAATATGAATACATCAAAACAATTTCATTGCAATCATAATTGGAATGCTGTTTTAATTGATAGTAACTGGTATTTACTTGATGCAACATGGGCAAGTGGTTATCTTAGTTTTTCCGGAACACAGTTTATAAAAGATTATAATGACCATTATTTTTTAACGCCGCCAAAATATTTTATACAAGATCATTATCCCGAAGATGTGCAGTGGACGTTATTAAATAATCCGCCAACAATATCAGAATTTAATAATTCACCTTTTAAACAAGATGCTTTTAATCACTATAAAATAATGTCTTATTTACCGGCAAAAGGAATTATTCGTACACATGTTGGCGATAGTGTTAAAATAGAATTACAATCAGATGATGAAAAGAAAACTTTATCACTTACAGATTTGCCTTTTGTTGATTCAATTACTGTTGCAACCGCAGATTCATCTTCATTAAATAATAAATCTGCGCTTATAAAAGATGATAAAATAAGTTGCACATATTATGTAACATCCCAAGCTCGGCAATGGCTTCAGGTAATTTATAAAGGCGATATTATTCTGCGTTATAAATTAGATATTAAAGAAGAGCCTTTTAATTTTCCGCCAATAAAAATTACTGACATCATTGCAAAAAATTAATTGCTTTATTTACACAGCGTAAATTGTATAGTGTTCTTGCGTTATTTTTATTGCGAAATTTTAAAACAGCCACATGAAAAAATTCAGTTTGTTTATTTGTTTTATTATCATTTCAACTACAGCATTTTGTATTGATTCAACAATTGCAATAGTTCCGCAACCTGTAAAAATTCAACAGAGCCAGGGTTCTTTTATTTTACCACATAATATAATTATACAAACTGTTGAAACAACAGATCTTAAACAAACAGTTGTAGATCTGCAAAAAAAACTTTCAGTTTCCACTGGTTATAAAGTTTCAATTTTTGGTAAAGCGCCAACTGCTGTAATAAAATTAATGTTGAACAAAACGCCTGATGCAGCTATCGGTGATGAAGGTTATATTTTATCCGTTACACCAAAAGCAATAGTTATAAAAGCAAACAAGCCGGCAGGAATTTTTTATGGTGTACAAACACTAATGCAATTATTTCCCAAAGAAATTGAAAGCAATGAAAAGATTGATAACGTTGAATGGAAAGCGCCTTGCGTTGAAATTACAGATTATCCGCGTTTTGGCTGGCGCGGTTTAATGCTGGATGTGTCTCGCCATTTCTTTACAAAAAAAGAAGTTGAAGCGCACATTGATCAGATGTCAAAATATAAGTTCAACTTGTTACACATGCATTTAACAGATGATGAAGGCTGGCGTATTGAAATAAAAGGTTTACCCAATCTTACAAAAGTTGGTGCATGGAATGCAAAGCGTGTAGGGCAATTTGGAACTTTTAAACCGATACCCGTAAATGAAGCGCGCACATACGGAGGCTTTTATACGCAGGACGACATTAAAGAAATTGTGCAGTATGCAAAAGAAAGATTTATAAATATTTTGCCAGAGATTGATGTACCCGGTCACAGTTTGGCTGCTATTGTTTCTTATCCTGAATTATCGTGCACATCGGGTGCTGAAAATTATAAGGTGCGTTCAGGGGAAAGCCTTGATGTTGATAATACGCTTTGTCCGGCTAATGAAAAGGTATATATATTTTTAGATAAGGTGATGACACAGATTGCAGCACTGTTTCCTTTTGAATATATACATGTTGGTGGCGATGAATGCTCAAAAACATTTTGGAAACAAAGCGATTCTGTAACGGCATTAATGCAAAGAGAAAATTTAAAAACGTATGAAGAAGTGCAAAGCTATTTTGAAAAACGTTTGGAAAAAATTGTTGAATCAAAAGGTAAAAAGTTTATGGGTTGGGATGAAATTTTAGAAGGTGGTATTGCACCTGATGCTGCCATTATGAGTTGGCGCGGATCGCATGATGGAATAGTGAGTGATAATGCTGCAGGTAACGAAAACGGTGGCGTTGTTGCTGCTAAATTGGGCCACAACGTAGTAATGAGCCCCACTGAATTTGTTTATCTCGATTACATGCAAAGCGATAAAATAATGGAGCCACATGTTTACGCAAGCCTGCGTTTAAATAAAGTGTACAGCTTTGACCCGATGCCTGCAGGACTTGATAAAGAATATCAAAAATATATTTTAGGTGCACAGGGAAATTTGTGGACAGAGCAGGTTTATACTTTTCGCCAGGTAGAATACATGACATGGCCGCGTGCTTTTGCTATTGCAGAAGATACGTGGTCGCCAGCAGCAAATAAAAATTGGGATGATTTTGCAAGAAGGGTTGAACAACAATTTCATCGCTTTGATGTGGAAGAAATAAAGTATGCACCAAGTATGTATGATCCTGATTTTATTGCAACAAAAACAGAAAGCGGGCAATTAAAGATCGAATTAAAAAATGAAGTGAACGGTCTTGATATTTATTACAGCTTTGATAATTCATATCCTGATAAATTCTATCCAAAATATACACAACCATTAATTGCGCCGGTAGATGCAACACAATTAAAAGTGATAACTTATTGCGATGGCAAACCAATTGGCAGAATGATATCAATGCCTTTAAATGAACTGCAGAACAGAGCAGATAAAAAAAATGATGATGATAATTGATCTGCATTATCACTTCAATAAATCACCTGAATGAAAAAATTTTTTGTTGCTGTAGTTTTTTGTTCCATTCGTTTTTTTGTATGCGCACAACCTGAATTACAAAATACTTTATTGTGGCAGATCACTGGTCCCGGTATTAGTAAGCCTTCCTATTTATATGGTACCATTCATTTAATGTGCGCCGATGAAATTAAAGTAAGCGATACTCTACGCGCAAGGTTTTATTCAACACAAAAATTGTTTCTTGAAGTAAACCTTGATGACCCTTCTGTAATGACGAAGACAATGCAGCAAATGAATATGAAAAACGATACAACATTAAACCAGTTGTTATCAAAAGCAGCATACGATTCACTTAATATTCAGTTCAAAAATTTAACAGGTTTATCGTTAAGTATGATGAACAACATGAAGCCTGAATTTGCTGAAAGTTTAATCTATCCTTCTTTACTTGGCTGCGAAAGCACTGAAGCTTGGGAACAAAGATTTGAACAATTAGCAAAGGCAAATAACATGGAAATTAAAGGACTTGAAGAAGTAGAAGACCAATTAAAGATATTTGATGCAATACCTTATAAAGATCAGGCAGAAGAACTGGCAGAAACCCTAAATAATATTGATAGTACAAAAAAAAGTTTTAATCAATTAGTTACGTTTTATAAAGAAAAAAATTTAAGTGCATTGTGTAAAATGCTTAACGAAGACAATGAACTTTCTCAATATGATGATCTTCTTTTAAACAATCGCAATAAAAAATGGATACCTGAAATTATTCAGCAGGCAAAGCTTCAACCTACTTTTTTTGCAGTGGGCGCCGGGCATTTAGGAAACATTAACGGCTTGATAAATCTTTTAAGAAAACAAGGCTATATAGTTTCTCCAATAAATTATTAGTTAAGAAATTATAGTAACAAAGAAATATTTTTTTAAAAGTATTAGCATTTAGTTATTAATCTCTCTTCGTTTTTAAACCTCTGTATATGTGTGCTGGCACATTTGTTGGCGCATCATTTATGTTTTAAAAAATTACAATGAAAAAATTATTATTTGTTTTAGCATTAGCGGCCGGCACTGCAGCTTTTACTGGTTGCGGACCTACCCGTTATGCTGTTTCTAATCAACCTGCTGTTCCTGTTTATGAACGTCCTGCATCACCAGGTGTAGGTTATGTTTGGGTTGATGGCGACTGGTACTGGAGTGGTGGAAGGTATACTTACCGTAATGGTTATTGGGCGCATCCGCGTGGTCATCGCGTATATGTTACCGGAAATTGGCAACACGGAGGTAATGGATATTATTGGAAACGCGGATATTGGAGAAGATAATTATTCAAGGCTGTTTTATAACAGCCTTTTTTATTTCTTCAATTCTAGAATTAAGCTGTGTGTTGAATCAATTGTTATGGCTGATGAGGTTTTATAAGATTGATTGTTCAGCACATCAACAGCAGTTAAAAATCCATTTGTGCGTTCTGCATATTTTGAAAAATCAATTATTTGTTCTTTATCACTTGTATTCATAACACACATTATAGTTTGCTTATCATCATATCTGAAATAAACATACAAGCCATCAACAGGAATGTATTGCATTAGCTTTCCCGTTTTTAATGCAGATGAATTTTTCCTGAAGTTGGCTAATGTCTTTATAAGTGATTGAACAGACTTCTGATCTTCGGTTAATCCTGATTGCGTAAATGCATTTACTTTATCGCTACTCCATCCACCCGGAAAATCTAATCGCACCCAACCATCAGGATTTGTATAGCCACCCATTAATACTTCATCACCATAATACATTTGCGGAATGCCGCGTTCTGTTAATAACCATTCAAAACCCATTTTATCTTTTTGAAGATTGCTGTCAACAACAGAATACCATCGGCTCAGATCATGATTATCTAAAAAGATAGCATTACGCATTGGATTTTCATACAAAAAATCATTACTTAAAGTAGTGTATAATTTATTCACGCCATTCGTCCAGCCAAATGGTTCCATTAATGCAGGCTGAATACCATAAAACAAGCATTGAAAATCCGTAACGCCCTGCAGGTTGCTTTTAAATTTTGTATTGATAGTATTCTGGGCGAAATAAGCTTCATCTGCAGTTCCATGCACCCATGCTTCTCCAAACATTGTTATATGCGGATATTCATCTTCAAGTGCTTTATTACAACGGTTCATAAAATCAAGATCATTATAAATATATGTATCGATGCGCCAGCCATCGACGCCAAATTCTTCCACACAATAAATTGCATGCTGAATTAAAAAATTTGCAACAAGCGGATTTGATTGATTAAGATCGGGCATCTGTTTTGTAAACCATCCGTCACTCATTTTTTTTGCATCTGATGGCGCTGCATGCGGATCGAATAATGATTGATCCTTATAATTCGTTTGTGTAAACTCCGGCCATTGATGTAGCCAATCTTTTGCCGGCGCATCCTGCACTAAAAAATTATATAATCCAACATGATTATATACTGCATCCTGTATCAGTTTCATGCCACGTTTATGTACCTCATCGCTTAATTGCAGATACGCTCTTTCGCCGCCAATTCTTGGATCAATTTTATAATGATTAGTAAATGCGTAACCGTGTTCTGTTCTGTTGGGCATATCATTTTCAAGAACAGGCGTCATCCATAAAGTTGTAACGCCCATATCTTTTAAATAATCAAGATGATTGATAACGCCCTGCAGATCGCCGCCATGTCGCAGAAAAATAGAATCGCGGTCTAGTGACTGATCTTTCATACCTGCAACACGATCGTTGGATGTATCGCCATTGCTAAAACGATCGGGCATTAAAAGATAAATAAAATCAGATGATGTAACACCTTGCGCAAATAAAGTTCCATTACCTTTTCTTCTTTCTTTTAATTCATAATTTATATTGATTTTATTTTCACCCGTTCCAAAACTGAAAATTCTTTTACCTGCTTTTGCAGTTTTATCAATTGCTATATTTAAAAAAATATAGTTGGGATTTTCAACGCGCTCAATTTTTTTCAATATAATTCCATCAGCGATTTTCATTCCTGCTGCAGACATTTTTATCATCGGAATTTTATCTGCAATCTTAGCCTGATGAATCATCAACTGAAGATTAGGATTCTTCATTCCAATCCACCAATGTGCTGGATATACTTCAATATTTTGTGCGAACGATGCTATACAAAATGAAGTAAAAATTAAAAAGTAAAAAAGCTTTTTCTTTATCACAATTGATTTTTTTAAATGACATGAATTAAAAGATTGATCGGATGATTTTGGAAAAGCCTGACTGGTTATACACTGCGTTCTTCTCTTATTTCAAGTAAAGCAACTTCAGCTTCATCAACAGATTCACCTTTTCTTTCTTTTACAATCAAATAACAAATTATTCCAGCGAAAATCATAAGAACACCACCAATCTGCACAGCTAGCATACGATCATTATTTAACCAGTGCTGCATTATCCAACCAAAAAAAAGTGAAGCAATAATTTCAGGTAACACAATAAAAAAATTAAAAATGCCCATGTAAACACCAATCTTATCTTCAGGCAAAGCACCGGCAAGCATTGCATATGGCATTGAAAGAATGCTGCTCCAGGCAATGCCAACGCCCGCCATGCAGATATATAATTCATAAGGGTTGGTAACAAATCCAACTCCAATCAATCCTGCGGCGCCACATAAAAGACAAACGGTATGCGTAAGTTTTCGTCCTAATTTTTTTGCAACAGCAGGTAATATAAGCGCAACTAAAAAAGATATAATGCTGTAAAACGCCAGTGTTAAACTGCCAAAGTTTGTTCCTTTAATATAATTAGGATCTGATGTGCCTGTTGCGTGAAAAATATTTCTTGCTACTGCTGTGTTATAATAAAACCACATTAAAAATAAACCAGGCCATGTAAAAAACTGAACGAGTGCAAGCTGTTTCATTTTTTTAGGCATGTGCATTATTGATTCATTGATTTCTTTAATGCCGCCACCAAAACCTTTATTGCTTTCTTTTATTTTTTCTTTGAATTTTAAATCGGCGGGAGGATATTCTTTTGAAGTAAGAATGGTATATAACACTGCAGTAAAAAAAATAGCAGCACCTGTATAAAAAGAAAATTTTACAGAAGAGGGAATGCTGCCATTTACAGATTTTGTAGAAATATTAAAAACATGATCCATTAACCAGGGCAACAGGTTGGCAACAGTACCGCCAACGCCAATTAAAAAGCTCTGCATTGCAAATCCTTTTGTACGTTGTTCTTCAGACAATTTATCGGCAACAAATGCGCGAAAAGGTTCCATAGCAATATTGCCAGATGTATCGAGAATCCACAACAAACCGGCAGCCATCCAAAGAGCGCCGCTGTTAGGCATAAGAAACAAACAAATTGTACTTAATAAAGCGCCTACAAAAAAATAAGGTCTTCTTCTCCCCCACCATGGATGCCATGTACGGTCACTCATATAACCAATAATGGGTTGTACAATTAAACCTGTAAGAGGCGCTGCTAAAAATAAAAGTGGAATTTGGTCTGGTGATGCTTTTAAATATTCATATATCGGACCCATATTGGCGCGTTGTAAATCCCAGCCAAACTGAATTCCAAAAAAACCAAAACTCATATTAAATATCTGTAAGAAACTAAGCTTTGGTTTTATGCTAGAAGAATTTGAAGTAACAGAAGCAGTTGCAGACATAACAATCGTTTGTGCAACAAATATGTGTAAAAATTACATAAGGAGACGGAAATATTTTCCGTTTAAAAAGCATAGCGGATACCTAAGCCGCCCCAGCCACCTTCAAAATAATTATAACCAACGAAATTAAAAGATGGTTGCCAGTCCAGACTTACATCTAATGGTGCACCTTTCACTTTATAATCCAATCCGACAACGCCATCAATCCCAATCATGATACCATCATCACGTGTAGGAAAAACATTTTTCCAATGGTTACTCCAAAAACCAATGTGCGCACCCGGACCAGCATACCATTTTAAACCTTCTACGCCGGTAATATCACCATTAATTTCATAAAGCCCTGTGAAACGCGTTCCATAATTCCAAAAATAAGCCAGCCCTTCCAATGAAATATTTGGCTTGGTAAAAGATTTTACTGATATAGAGCCCGGGTAGAATTTTACGCCAATGGCTGTTTTATATGTTGTACCCATTGCCATTTTTTGTGCGTGTACACTTGCGGTTAGCGCAATAAAAAAGATAACGACAAACAGTTTTCTCATGTAATAATCTTAAGGTGAATAATTAAAAAGTGTATCGTATTGCAAAGCCACCAAAAGCAGGTGTAAAGCCAGCGGAGCCAATTAATGTAACAGCAGGCTCCCAATCAACACTAACATTTATGGGTGCATTTTTAATTTTATAATCAAGCCCGATGATGCCATCAATACCTAAATCAATTTGTGAACCGTATGTTTTTTTAAATTCAGATTTCCAAAAACCTACATGTGCGCCCGGGCCAACAAACCAAGATAATTCAGGCACCTTATCAAACGTATAAAAATTAAACTCGTATAATCCTGCTGCACGAAAACCTTTATGCCATAATGTAAATTGTCCTTCCAGATTACGTGTATACGTAAGTGAAAACCCGCCGGGGAATTTTAAACCTAATGCACGATCATATGGCGCCTGTGCATGTACAGTAATTATTATTGTTGTAAGAAGAAGTACGAATAATATTTTTCGCATTGTGTTGCTTTGAATAAAAAGTGAAACGAAATTGAATAAAAAAATGTTATGAAGCAGTTGTTAATTTGATGTATTATTTAAGCTGATGTTTGCGGTACAACTACGTTTCATTAATATAATTTATTTTTAAGTTTTATAAATTTATTTTGCAAAGAGCAAAAACAAAATACATTTGTCGCTCACTAATTAATCTTAAATTAAATTATCATGAACAAAGCAGAACTTGTTTCTAAAATTGCAGATGATTCAGGCATTAGTAAAACACAGGCTAATGCTGCTTTAAATTCCTTTACTGAAGCAGTTACTAAAACATTAAAATCAGGTGCTAAAGTTACACTCGTTGGCTTTGGTACTTTTTCTGTTTCTAAACGTAATGCACGTACTGGCAGAAATCCGCAAACAGGAGCAACAATTAAGATTAAGGCAAAAAAAGTTGCGCGTTTTAAAGCAGGTAAAGAACTCGCAGCGAAGTTATAAGTGTTACTATTGCAGAAAGGTTGGCTACAGATGCGGGCAGTCTTTTAAATTCATAAATTTTTACAGTTACTTTTAAAATTAAAGAATGGGAAGAGGAGATAAAAAAACGAAAAAAGGAAAAATATTTAAAGGTTCTTTTGGAAAAAGCAGACCTGCAAAACCGGGTAAAACTAAAATAGTAAAAGCTGAAAAATCAGAATAGCCGTTGTTGGTTTTGTGAAGTTAAGGAGCGAGTCGATCAACCTTCCAACTCCCGTTGCTAGTTTTGGTATATTGTATGCGATCGTGTAAACGGTTGCTGCGACCTTGCCAAAACTCTATTATTTCAGGCATTACCCGGTAACCGCCCCAGTGCAGCGGCCGGGGAATGCTGTTTTTAAATTCATTTGAAATACGCTGCACATTATCTTCAAGTAATTTTCTGTTTTTAATTATTTTGCTTTGTGGCGATGCCCATGCTCCAATACGGCTGCCGTCTGGTCTTGAAAAAAAATAATCATCACTTTCTTCTTTAGATACTTTTTCAACAGCACCTTCTACTCTTACTTGCCTTTCAATTTCTTTCCAGAAAAAAACTAATGCTACATGTGGATTTTCAGATAATGCATAACCTTTTTTACTTTCATAATTTGTAAAAAAAACAAATCCCTTCTCATCAAAACCTTTCAGCAAAACAATTCGTGCAGAAGGCTTACCATCTATAGTTGAAGTGGCAAGCGTCATTGCATTTACTTCCAATATTTCGCTTGCAACGGCATCATTCCACCAGCTTGTAAATTGTTCAATCGGGTTTGATGAAATATCAGTTTCATTTAATGAGAGAAGACTGTAATCTTTGCGTATATCTGCAATACTCTTATTCATTAATATTCCTGATTCAATTTACCAACGTACCAATATTCGAACCTTCCACCACTTTTAAAAGATTACCGGTTTTATTCATATCAAAAACTATGATCGGTAAATTATTTTCCATGCAAAGTGTAAAAGCAGTCATATCCATTACTTTCAAGTTTTTAAGAATGCATTCCTGGTAGGTAATAGTTTCGTATTTTGTTGCAGTAAGATCTTTTTCAGGATCGGCAGTATAAATTCCATCAACACGTGTTCCTTTTAAAATTACATCTGCCTTTATTTCCAAAGCTCTTAGCGAGCCGGCAGTATCTGTAGTAAAATATGGATTACCTGTTCCTGCAGCAAAAATCACAACACGTCCTTTTTCTAAATGCCGTATAGCTCTTCTGCGTATATATGGCTCGGCAATTTGTTCCATTTTTATAGCGCTTAGCAAACGTGTATCTACACCTACTCTTTCTAGCATCGCCTGCATTGCCATGCCATTTATTGATGTAGCAAGCATGCCCATATAATCACCGTGTGCACGTTCAATTCCGCTCTCAATTTCATTTGCGCCCCTGTAAATATTGCCTCCCCCGATTACCAGCGCTACTTGCACGCCTGTTGCAGCAATACTTTTTATATCATTTGCATATTGTTCAATTATGATTGGATTAAACGGCTCAAAGCCATTTTCCCTGTTACCCATTAATGACTCGCCGGAAAGTTTTAATACAACACGTTTAAATTTTGAAGACATGCAGTTGATTTTCTGAATTGATAATTCTATGGCTGCAAATTAACTTGAAAATTGTTTATTCTTTTTTTTGTTGAAATAAAAAATAAGTATGTGCTTCTGCACATGCTATAAAATAAAATATTTTAGCGTTTACTTTTTATCGCAATGCTCAATAAATGTTTCAGCGATCTGCTTCATTTGTATAGTATCAATGGGTTTTGTAATTAAACCGGCACTATATTCTGCGGCAAACTTTTTATCTAAGGGCTGAGATGAAGTAGTGAATAAAATTGCAGGAGTTTTTGAAAACCGGTTATTTTGTCTTATTTGTTTCAATGCTTCAATACCATTTAATTTAGGCATATTTATATCCAAAATTATCAGGCATGGTTCAGGATCTGAAGCTGAAAGATTATTAAGATATTTTATTGCTTCAACGCCATTATTTCTAATAACAATTTCTGTATCCGGTGCACATTTCAGCAGTGTTTCTTTAACTAATTGCTGATCATCTTCATCATCCTCTGCATAAAGAATAATATTTTTCAGATCTGTATCTTTTATCATGGTTAAGTAGTCGCTATTGGATGTTCTCTTCACTTACTTAATAAAGAGATTTAAAATTCAACCTTTTTAATTAATTATTATAAATAAACGCTCAGCTTGTTCCTAAATATTAAATAAAAAAGTACTTAAGTTTATTATTATATATTGAATTTATTGGCTAATACTATAAGTTGAACCGGGGTTAAAGATGAAATATATTTTTGAATAAATAAAAAAAGTTATGAAAATGCACAACTATATATTTTTACCTGAATGCTTATGGTTTGCAAACTGTAAGTACAATTTTTTTATATGCTGAAAGATACAGCTATCAACAGTCAGCTTACATACAAAAGAAAACAAGAAGTTCGGAAATTATATCTAATGGCAAAACTTAAACGGATAATGCACATATAAAAATTAATCGTGGAAATAAAAATAAAACGCTTTGCAGTGAAAGATGACAATATAATACGCATGCAGATTTAATATTGATGAGCCATTTTAAAACTTAAATTCTCAATCGTATAATGTGATTACTACCAACATTTTTTATGGTTTTAAAAAAGGAGAAATATTTAGCAGCAATTCGCGAATGATGGACAAAAACACCATGTTTCACACTTGAATAACTTGCCCGATAAAGAAAAATTAAACTTTATTTTATTAACTGCGTGTTGATAACTACAAATAAATTAAGGGTTACTTTTTTCTTTATTTGTAATAAACGAATTAATTAATAATAACTATTTATGGTACAAAAAACTTATTTTAAAACTAAGGATTATTGTAAAGTGAAGTTTGTTGTGAATTTTGAAAATGCTGCAACTGCAGAAGTGCTGGGCTTAAATAATGATTGGCAGAATGCAATTATAATGAGCAAAAAAAAAGATGGCAGTTTTAGCTGCGATGTGCAACTTCCTAAAAATACAGAACACGAATTTAAATATTTGGTAAACGAAAATATCTGGCTTGATGAACCCGAAGCTGACAAGCAATATCCAAATATGTTTGGCGGCAGCAACAATGTAATTGTTCTGTAAAATTTAGCTGATTTTACTTCCTTGTTTATTTATTCTACTGTAACGCTTTTTGCAAGGTTGCGCGGTTTATCTACATCAAATCCTTTTGCAACACCAATGTAATAAGCAAGTAATTGCAATGGAATAACGCTAAGCATAGGTGCTAAAATTTCATCGGCCGCCGGTAAAATAATTACATCATCAGAAAGTGTTGGTGAAACAACATCCCCTTCTGTTATAATAGAAATTACTTTGCCTTTACGTGCTTTAATTTCCTGCATATTGCTGATTATTTTTTGGTGATAGGAATCTTTCGTTGCTACAAAAACAACCGGAAGATTTTCATCAACTAACGCAATAGGTCCATGTTTCATTTCTGCCGCAGGATAACCTTCTGCATGTATATATGAAATTTCTTTAAGCTTTAATGCGCCTTCCAATGCAACAGGAAAATTATAGCCGCGACCGAGATATAAAAAATCAGCAGCATCTTTATATTTTTCAGCAAGCGCTTTAATATTGTCATTTTGTTCAAGCACAGTTGCAACCTTACCGGGAATTTCCATCAGTTCTTTACACAATAAAAAATAGCGTTCTTCATTAATTGATTTTTTTGCATACGCAATTTTTAAAGCAATCATAGTTAAAACTGCGAGCTGTGCTGTAAATGCTTTTGTGCTTGCAACGCCAATTTCAGGACCTGCATGTGTATAAGCACCCGCATGAGATTTACGTGCAATTGAAGAACCCACAACATTCAATACGCCAAGAATAATTGCGCCTTGTTCTTTTGCTGTTTCAATAGCAACCAACGTATCTGCTGTTTCGCCGCTTTGAGAAATGGCAATAATCACATCACCTTTATTTATTACAGGGTTTCTATATCGAAATTCAGAAGCATATTCTACTTCAACAGGAATGCGGCATAACTCTTCAAAAATATATTCAGCAACCAAACCTGCATGCCAGCTTGTGCCACACGCAATCATTATAATGCGGTTTGCATGCATAATTTGTTCTGCATACTGCTGAACACCGCTCATGGTTATAGTTCCTTTTTCTGCATCAAGTCTTCCACGCAAACAATCGTAAATAGTTTGCGGTTGTTCAAAAATTTCCTTCAGCATAAAATGATCGTAGCCGCCTTTTTCAATGGCAGCTAATTCCATATCAAGCTTTGTTATAAAAGGTGTTTGATTTTCGTTGCCCAGGTTTTTTAAAGTAAGTTCATCAGCACGCACAATAGCAATTTCATAATCGTTTACATACACAACTTCTTTTGTGTATTCAATTATGGGTGATGCATCACTTGCAAGAAAATGTTCATTTTTTCCAATACCAATTACAAGCGGGCTTCCCTTTCGCGCAGCAATAATTGTTCGCGGATCATCTTTTTCAATTAACAAAACGCAATAAGCGCCAACAATTCTTTTTAAAGCAATGCGTAATGCTTCTTCAAGCGTACATTGATTATTTTTTTTGATGTCTTCTATGAAGTTCAGTAACACTTCTGTATCTGTATCGCTGCTGAATGTGTAACCTTTATTGATCAGTTCCTTTTTTATAGGCGCATAATTTTCAATAATTCCGTTATGAATCATTGCAATGTTTCCGCTGTTGCTTGTATGCGGATGCGCATTGCGATCGCTTGGTTCACCATGCGTTGCCCACCTTGTGTGACCAATGCCTATTTTGCCTTGTAAATCTTTGCCAATTAAAGTTTCTTCAAGGTCGGTAACTTTACCTTTTTTCTTATATACTTTTAATCCACCATTAAGCAATGCAACACCTGCACTATCGTAACCGCGATATTCTAATCTCCTTAAACCTTTTATTACAACCGGGTAAGCTTCTTTCATTCCTATATAACCAACTATTCCACACATAAAAAAATTCTTTTTCTTTACAGTATAATTCTGCGAAAATATGAACCAAACACCAGAACAGTTTCCAAATATCACTTTAGAAGATGAGCGGGTTTTATTGCGGCCGCTCGAAGAAAGCGATTATGAAAATTTATTGTCTTTTGCTCTAAATGAACGCGGACTGTGGTATTATTCTTTAGTGCGTGCAGATGGCGAAGATGGTTTGAGAAATTACATAGATATTGCTTTTCGTGAAAAAAAAGCCGGCAAAGAATTTCCTTTTATTGTGTTTGATAAAAAAGAAAATGCTTATGCAGGATGTACGAGGTTTTACGATATCAATCTTCCATTTAAAACAATTCAGCTTGGTTATACTTGGTACGGAAAAAAATTTCAGGGTACAGGACTTAACAAACATTGTAAATTTTTGCTCTTGCAATTTGCTTTTGAAGTATTAGCTTTAGAAAGATTTGAGCTTCGTGCAGATGCGAGAAATGAAAGAAGTATTGCTGCAATGAAATCTATCGGTTGTAAAGTAGATGGTGTTCTTCGCTGTAACATGCCAACAATGGAAGGCGGAAGACGGGACTCAATTGTGCTGAGTATTTTAAAAGATGAGTGGTTTAATAATGTAAAGGGAAATTTAATTGCCAGATTAAGCTGAAGTTATAAGGCTTTCGTTTTTTTTAGATTGCAATTTATAAGCTTAAAGCCTTTCGTACAATGAAGATGTTTGCAATGATTTCGTTCGTTAATCCGTAATTTAAATTATACAATATGAATAAGGTGACCGGCATAGGTGGCATATTCATCAAGGCAAAAAATCCTAAAACCCTTGCTGCCTGGTATAGAGACAATTTAGGTATTGATTTCGGAGAAAATACGCACGCAAATTTTAAATGGGCAGATGAAAACAATACTAACGGGCTGGGCACTATCGTGTTTTCTTTTTTTGAAGAGAGCACTGATTATTTCAGTCCTTCAACAAGCAGGTGCATGTTTAATTTTCGTGTAAAAGATTTGCATGCTTTACTGCGTGAGTTAAACCATAAAGGTGTTGATGTTCTCGACAAAACTGAATATTATTCGTATGGAAGCTTTGGTTGGATAATAGATCCCGAAGGAAATAAAATTGAATTATGGGAACCTAAAACTGAAAATAAAAAAGAGCAACATTAATGCTGCTCTTTTTCTACATTGTTTATAAAAATTTAAGGCCTGATAATAACCTTTTCCTGTGGAGGCGGTGGTCTTCTGTGTCTTTGTCTATAGGTTACCGAACAAGATGTAAATGCAATTGATACTAAAGTTACCATTACGGCAGGTTTTAAAAAACTTGTAAGAAAGTTCCTTTTCATTTTTTAATTTTTATATTACAATAATAAAATCATGCCATTAATACGCTCTTTAGTGTTGGGTTATTAAATCATATTTTTGCCGCATCATCATACACTAATTTGAATGGAAATAACCGCAAAAGTAGCAGAAGAATTACGACTTACAGCAGAAGAATTTGAGTTGATAAAAAAGAAATTAGGGCGTACGCCAAATTTTACAGAACTGTGTGCTTTCAGTGCTATGTGGAGCGAGCATTGCAGCTATAAAAATTCAATTAAATGGCTTAAAACATTACCAAGAAGCGGCGGCAGAATGTTGGTGGAAGCCGGAGAAGAAAATGCAGGTTTAATGGATCTTGGGAATGGATGGGGTGTTGTATTTAAAATTGAAAGTCATAATCATCCATCAGCAATTGAACCTTTCCAGGGCGCAGCAACAGGTGTTGGCGGTATACAACGTGATATTTTTACAATGGGTGCAAGACCAATTGCATCATTAAACAGTCTTCGCTTTGGAAATATTAACGACAAAAAAACACAACGTTTATTGGCTGGTATTGTGCATGGCATTGGTCATTACGGAAATTGTTTTGGCGTACCAACTGTTGCAGGTGAAACTTATTTTGAAGATTGCTATGCCGCTAACCCGCTTGTAAATGCGATGAGCGTTGGTATTGTAAAGATTGATAAAACAATTAGTGCAACAGCAAAAGGTGTTGACAACCCTGTATTTTTTGTCGGCAGTGCTACAGGGAAAGATGGTATTGGCGGTGCATCTTTCGCGTCAGCAAATATTACAGCAGAAAGTGCAGAAGATTTACCTGCGGTGCAGGTGGGTGATCCTTTCCAGGAAAAAAAATTATTAGAAGCTTGTCTTGAAGTTATTGAAACCGGTGCTGTAGTTGGCATGCAGGATATGGGTGCTGCAGGAATTATTTGTTCAATGGCAGAAATGAGTGCAAAAGGAAATGTAGGAATGCGTATCGATTTGGATAAAGTTCCAACGCGTCAGCAAAATATGCAGGCATGGGAATTATTATTAAGTGAAAGCCAGGAACGTATGTTGCTCGTTGCAGAAAAAGGAAGAGAAGATGAAATAACTTCTGTGTTTGAAAAATGGGATTTGCCTTGTACAAATATTGGTGAAGTAACAGATAATGGTTTACTAAAATTTTATTTACACGATACACTTGAAGCAGAAATTCCTGCTTATGAATTAGTTCTGGGCGGTGGTGCTCCACAGTATACACGCGAATATAAAGAACCGGATTACTTGAAAAATATTCAGTCTTTTAATATTGATGACGTTGATGATATTTCTGAAAAAAATGTTCAACAAATTGCGAAGCAAATTATTTCATTACCAAACATTGCTTCTAAAAGATGGATTTCTGTTCAATATGACAGCACAGTTGGTGCCGCAAATACAACCACAAATTCACCCAGCGACGCAGCAATTGTTTTAGCAAAAGGTACAAATAAATTACTTGCAGTTACAACAGATTGTAATGGTCGCTACACTATTGCTG
>CAXSDU010000056.1:21548-25246 GCA_964236165.1 uncultured Parafilimonas sp.
CGCGCCGAGCGACGCCGCCGTCATCCGTGTACATGGTACGCAAAAAGCGCTTGCCGTTACTACCGATTGCAACAGTCGCTACGTATTTGCCGATCCATACAAAGGCGCAATGATTGCTGTGGCAGAAGCCGCACGTAATATTGTTTGCAGTGGTGCAGAACCAATCGGTGTAACTAATTGTTTAAACTTTGGTAATCCTTACAATCCCGAAGTGTATTACCAGTTTGTAAAAGCGGTTGAAGGAATGGGAGAAGCCTGTAAAAAATTTAATACGCCGGTAACCGGAGGCAATGTAAGTTTCTATAATCAAAATCCTGATGGACCTATTTATCCAACACCAACAATTGGAATGGTTGGCGTGCTGGATGATTTTAATAATCGGATGACACTCGATTTTAAAAATACCGGCGATGCAATTGTGCTTATCGGCACACAAAAAAATGATATTTGCAGCAGTGAATATCTGCACAAAATAAAAAAGGTTGAATTCTCACCGGCACCTGTTTTTGATATCGATGAAGAGTTTGCTGCGCAAAAATTTGTTGCAACCATAATTAAAGAAAAATTAGTTGTTAGCGCACACGATTTAAGTGAAGGTGGTTTAATTGTTGCACTGTTTGAAAGTGCATTCAATAATAATCTTGGCTTCACCATTAATACTGAAGTAAACGTAAGAAAAGATGCATTTTGGTTTGGTGAAGCACAAAGCAGGATGTTAGTTAGTTGTTCGAATGATAAACTTCAGTCAATAAAAAATAAAGCTGCATCTTCCGGCATTGATATTTGTGTTTTAGGAAAAGTTTCTGCTGGTGAAATAAATATTAATAATGAACCCTGGAACGATATAAAAGAATGGAAAATTTTATATGATACTTCAATCGAAAAAATTTTAGCTGAAAAAAATTAATAATGTTAGATAAAAACGCAAATATTATAGTTACAGGCGCAGCAGGTTTCATTGGTAGTTGTATGGTTGGTTATTTAAATGAAAATGGATTTGAAAATTTATTTCTTGTTGATAAATTTATTCATTCGGAAAAAGAAAAAAACTGGAAGCACAAAAAATATAAATTTCTTATTGATCGCGAACTTTTATTAGAATGGCTTGATGAACATCAAAAAACAAAAATAGATTTTGTTATTCATTTGGGTGCACGAACTGATACAACAGAATTTGATTATAAAATACATCGCGAACTAAATTTTGAGTACTCACAGGATGTCTGGAATTATTGTACTGCTAATAATGTTCCGCTTATTTATGCATCTTCAGCAGCAACATACGGTGCGGGGGAATTAGGATATGATGACGATGATACTTTACTTAGCGATTTGAAACCTTTAAATCCTTACGGCATAAGTAAACATGAATTTGACCAGTGGGTAATTAAGCAATTAAACGCGCCGCCTTTTTGGGCAGGATTAAAATTTTTTAATGTTTACGGTCCGAATGAATATCACAAAAAAAGAATGGCAAGTGTAATATTTCATTCCTTCAACCAAATACAAAAAGAAGGCGCTGTAAAATTATTTAAAAGCAATAAAGAAGCGTTTAAAGATGGCGAACAACTGCGCGATTTTATTTATGTAAAAGATATAATGAAGGTTATTTTTTGGATGATGAATGAATCGTTGATTCAAGATGAACAATCATCGGCAAATGCTAATTTTAATTCAGGTATTTATAATTTGGGAACAGGAAGGGCAAGAACATTTAATGATTTGGTAAGTGCAACTTTTTCAGCAATGAAAAAAGAAAATAATATTGTTTACATTGAAATGTCTGAAGATATAAAAGAGAAATATCAATACTTCACAGAAGCAGCCATGCTTAAATTAAAACATGCGGGTTATACAGAAGATTTTACTTCGCTCGAAGAAGGTGTTAATGATTATGTGCACAATTATTTAACCGGAGAAAAATATTACTAAACAAACAACACTTCCATATATATTTGGAAAGCAGTTATATTGTTTTTTAATTAAACTCTATTGCAAAAAATTCTTCATTTTTTTTTAATAAAAATTGCTGCTGGTATCATAGCAATTGGTGGTGTTGTAGCATTAACACAATGGCTTGGACAATTATTTCTGAATAAAACTTTACTTTCAGAAAATTTACAAAACATTTTACTGGCTTTTTTAAATTCAGGATTTGCACTTGCTGTTTATATTTTTCTTTTTAGGATTTATGAAAAAAGAAAAATTACCGAACTATCAATTTCTCCTCTCACTAAAAATGCAGCATTTGGTTTTATAATTGGTTTTGTTTTGCAATCGCTTTTTATTTTGATCATTTATCTTATTGCTGAATATTCCATTCTGCATATAAATAATTTCGCGTTTGTAATTCCTTCATTCAGTGCTGCGCTTACTGCTGGCTTTGTTGCAGAGATTTTACTTGTTGGTGTATTTTTTCGTTTAACAGAAGAAAAGTTAGGAAGCGCGATTGCCTTGTGTATTATCACACTCATTTTTATTGTTATTCACGCGAACGCTAAAAATGCAACATGGCTGTCAGTTTCAACCACTGCTATGCAATCAGGGGTTTTACTTCCTGCAACTTTTATTGTAAGTCGTAGCTTATGGTTTCCTATATTCTTACATTTTGCATGGGATTTTGCAGAACCTGGAATCTTCAACGGAATTAATCCAGGCAATTCAGTTACTGAAAGTTTATTTACAAGTAAAATTTCCGGTTCAACCATTTTTACCGGTGGTTTAAATGGTCCGCAAAATTCACTTCAGGCTTTGTTGCTTTGTGCGCTTGTTTCTTTTTTGTTTTTGTTGGCAGCCAAAAGAAAAAACAGATTTATAAAACCATCATGGCAAAGAAATATCAACCAATAGTACAAACTCACTCAGCCCAACTCATAATATAATTTTCATTTTCAATATCAAGCGCTGTTTGTGTAAGCATTAAAGGATGAAAAGTATCAACCATCACCGCTAATTCTTTTGTTTCTTTTGCACCAATACTTTTTTCAACTGCACCAGGATGCGGACCATGCGGAATACCTGCAGGATGCAATGTTATCATGCCGCGTGTTACATTTTTACGGCTCATAAAATCACCATCAACATAATAAATTAATTCATCGCTGTCAATATTGCTGTGATTGTATGGCGCAGGAATACTTTGCGGATGATAATCAAATAAACGCGGCACAAAACTGCAAACAACAAAAGCATTTGTTTCAAATGTTTGATGTACCGGCGGCGGCTGATGCACACGCCCGGTTATTGGTTCAAAATCATGAATAGAAAATATGTATGGATAACAACAACCATCCCAGCCAACTACATCGAACGGATGATGACCATAATGAATGCCGTACAACATTCCGCGCTTTTTTGTTTTAATGATGAAATCTCCCTGCTCATCAACCGTTTTTAAATTTTCCGGTTCACGTATATCTCTTTCACAATAAGGCGAGTGTTCCATCAATTGTCCATACTTACTTAAATATTTTTTTGGATAGCGGATCGGGTGATGCGATTCAACAATAAATAAACGATTTTGTTTATCATTGAATTGAATTTGATAAATACAGCCTCGTGGAATTACAATATAATCGCCATAGCTAAAAGATAATTCTCCGTATTGTGTATGTAAAATTCCGGTGCCTTCATGCACAAAAATTATTTCATCTGCATCAGCATTTTTATAAAAATAATTTTCAGTACCGGCTGTTGGC
>CAXSDU010000057.1:0-7033 GCA_964236165.1 uncultured Parafilimonas sp.
GCATCCGTTCAGTCATTGGGAAAGACAATTAATAACAGATCATGCACGATATAATCAAATTGTAGATGAGTTGCAGGAAGCTGCAAGGAGTAATTTAATTTTTGGTTTGCATGTACATGTAGGAATGGAAGACCGTAAAATGGCTGTGCATATTGCAAACTCAGCAAGATATTTTTTGCCGCATGTTTATGCGTTAAGTACTAATTCACCGTTTTGGGAAGGCAGGGAAACAGGCTATAAATCTTTCCGCACAAAAGTATTTGATAAATTTCCGCGCACAGGCATTCCTGATTATTTTGAAAGCATTGAAGCTTATGATAATTATGTAAACCTTCTTATAAAAACCAATTGTATTGATAATGCAAAAAAGATTTGGTGGGATTTAAGAGTACATCCATTTTTTAATACTGTTGAATTTAGAATTTGTGATGTGCCGATGACAATTAACGAAACAATTGCTATTGCAGCTTTATTTCAGGCTATATGTGTAAAGTTATATAAACTGCGTTCTAAAAATTTAAACTTTATAATCTATCAGCGGGCATTAATAAATGAAAATAAATGGCGTGCCGGGCGTTATGGTATTGATGGAAGTCTTATTGACTTTGGCAAAGAATCTGAAGTAAATACACGTGTGTTAATTTATGAATTGCTTGATTTTGTTGATGACGTTGTTGATGATTTAGGCAGTCGTCATGCAATAGGTTATGTACAAAAAATGTTAGAACAAGGAACAGGTGCAGACAGGCAAATTGCCATTTATAATCAAACACAAAATTATAAAGATGTGGTTGATTACATTCACTCACAATTTTTGGCTTCATAATTTATAAATACAGAAGTCAAATAAAGTAATTAAGAAACATTATTCTGTTTCTTTTCATTCTTATTATAATTATATATAAATATGCCCATCATTATAATAATTATAATGTATGTACAATAATTAAAGGTTGAGTGTGCATTAAAAGATTGAAAATATTTCCAATGGTAATAATAGCTTAGAATAATAAATGAGATACGAAGAATATTAAATAAGAAAATTAGCAGTACACCAATAATAATCCATTTTAATTTATAAGTACGCTTTGCTTTATGCGCTGATATAAATGCCAGCCATACAAACATTACACCCACACCAATACAACCCCAAGCAATTGTTGCACCTCTGCTTCCATGAATAGTTATGTTTGCCGGATTTTTTTGATATGCATTATAGCCAACTATTTTTAATAATAATGTTGATGCTTTAGCTACAAAAGCACTTAGCCAGTCAGGCACATCCAGATAAGAATATAGTAACGAGGAATAAATTTTTCCGCCGGGAGTAATTAACCCAACATAGATAATAAAACCATAGTAAAGTATCAAGAAAATTAATAGGAAATAAATTATACTGAAATTATTTTTCTTCATTTAAAATCATATTTTGCATACTTTAATAGCTATTAATTCGTTACTTAAAGCAGCAAATTACTTTAAATAATTACGTTGCTAAACCAAACTAACTACATGCAATTTCAACAATTAACCACATTTCAGTTACCCAAAGGCTTTAGAGGTCGTTCAGGATTTTTTGTACAATGCTGGTGGCTTGTACAAACATTATTATTTAAAACCTCACCTCAATGTATGTACGCCTGGCGCAGGTTTTTATTGCGTTGCTTTGGTGCAAAAATTGGTAAAAAAGTAAAAGTAAGACCATCTGCACATATTCAATTTCCCTGGAAAATTGATATTGGTGATTATAGCTGGATTGGTGATAACGTTGTATTGTACAGCCTTGGCGAAATTACTATTGGCAAAAACGTTGTTATATCTCAAAAAAGTTATTTGTGCACGGGTTCGCATAATTATGCGGATAAAAATTTTTCTATTTATGCATTACCTATAACTATAGAAGACAGTTGCTGGCTTGCTACAGATGTTTTTGTTTCGCCCGGAATTATTATCAGAAACGGTACTGTTGTAGGTGCGCGTTCTTCAGTTTTTCATTCATTACCTGCAGGTAAAATTTGTTATGGTACGCCGGCGATAGCTGTAAAAAATCGTCCTTTGCCGTTTTCAGTTAACCCTTTATATCATACTATGTACGAATCTGATGAATCTTTTCAGCGTTCAACTGCAGGATCTCTTTAAAATATTTTGCTTACATTTTTTAAGTAGCTACATATTATTATTGACAACATTTTTATTGTTTGTCATTGCACCTGCTTATAATTTTTTTTAAATTTCGCTTATCCATTTCTTAAAAACAGAAGCGTTTTCCTGGCTTACAATTAGTTCTTCATATAACGGCAACGCTATCTCTACGCTTATCTTACTTTTATCAATGCTTCTAAACTTAGTAATATAATCAGCATTTACAATATACTTTCTATTAACCCTGAAAAATCTTTTTATGTCAAGCACTTCTTCTATATCTATCAATGAATTTGTTTCGCAGAGATATTTTTTATTTTGTTTATCAACCAAAAAAACCAGTTTATTTTCTGTGAAAAAATAAGCTACATCTTCAAGGCGTATGCTTAAAAATTCTGTTCCCTTTTTTACAACTATTCTCGACTTACTTTTTTTTGATGCATTAAAATAATCAAGCAACGAAGAATGATTATTTAAAAAATGATGTTGCAGATTTTTATATTTGCGCAACGTGTTGGCAAGCTTATCACGATCTATAGGTTTAAGCAAATAATCAATACAATTATATTCGAAAGCTTCAACCATATATTTATCAAATGCTGTTGTAAATATTACCGGACAGCGAACATCGTATTCACTAAATATATGAAAACAAAGCCCATCAGAAAGTTGTATATCCATTAAAATAAGATCGGGCGAACTCTTTGTTTTTAGCCATGCTACTGTTTCGGCAACACTTCGTGTGGCACCTGCAATTTCAAGACTACTATCTGCACCGGCAATGCATATTTTTAAATTTTCCAATGCTGGTATCTCATCTTCAACAATTAGTATTTTCATTTGCTGGTATTTAATACAGGCAACTTTACAATAAAGTAATCTGCGTCTTTATAAACAATTATATTTTTTTCAGTTAAAAGTTTATAACGGTTATCGAGGTTATTAAGTCCGTTTCCTGTACCGGGCGATGCATATTGTTTTTTATAAACTTTATTCTTTACCAAAATGTAATTATCAGATATATGTACATCAATAACAAGTGGTGCATTTTCATTCAGCTCATTATGTTTTATTGCATTCTCTAAAAGTATTTGAAGCGAAATAGGCGGAATGTATAATTCTTCTGCCTGCAAACTATCAATCTTAACTACCATACCAATAGCACTGCCAAATCTTATTTTAAGCAGGTAAAAAAAATTACTTAGAAATTCTACTTCTTCACGCACCAGCACAAAATTTTTTTCTTTATTAAAAAGAATGTAGTGATAAACTTTTGCAAGCGTATCATTATACAATCTTGCATTTGCAGGGTCGATGGAAATGAGATAGGATAACGTGTTTAATGAATTAAAAATAAAATGCGGATCTATTTGATTTTTTAGCGCAACAAGTTCTGCATGTGTTTTAGCAAGATTTAATTGTTCTGCTCTTTTAACCGTATCTGCCTGCTCGCCTTTAAGATAAAATATTTCGTAAATATTTGTAATAAAAATTGCAGCCACAGCAGTTACAGCAACCGTAACGGGTATGTGAGAAAAAGAAGTTTTATCTTCTAAAGAAAAATATAACCAAAGCGCTACGCCACATGTTGCAGTAATAATTGTATATACAATTATTACTGCATACAAAACCAAAACGCTTTTATAATAATTATTATGAGATACTCTGAAATTTTTTTTAAGCAGTATCATTAACTGCACATTGCCTTGCCATAGTACCCATGCCAATGCAATAAAGTAAGCATAACTTAATATTAAATTAAACGCAGTATAATTTCTGTTGTGAATTAAACCAGTAAAATTTACAATGCTTACTGCTATAACCGGAATACAAAAACATTTAATCAACACATCGTTACGAAAAACTTTTTCGCCTCCTGACGGAAATACATTTATGGTAGCAGCAGATTTCATGTTTGGAAAGACAACGTAATTTTTAAAAAACGTTGCTAATAAAAAAAGTTAATAATTATAAATGGAAAAAATATTTATGCGTATGCTTTTGTTATGATTATAATTAAAGTATATGAAATCAGGCTTTAGTTTAAAAATTTCCGCTTTTAGATATGTTTAAGAAAACAATATGCAAAGGTGAAAATATGTTTGAGCATTAAAATTTTTCTCATTTTGACAACCGGCGGGTGGTTTCTACCACCTGTCCTTTTTATAAACATTAAAAAAAGCAAATGTTTATTTTGGTAGAGAAGTCAAAAATAAGAAATTGAATCAAAATGAGTGTACATCCATTTGTTTTTTCCAATAACCAAAACTATCGTTTAGGCAGGCATGCTACTTTTTGGTTTGTATGGATTTTATACTATGCATTAATGTCTGCACTTATAATGAATAAGCGGTTTGGCTTTACAAAAAGTTTTTTAGAATCCTTTACTGAAGTGGCCGAATCAACACCACTTGATATGTGCTTCTGCTATTTTATAATTTATTACCTGCTGCCAGAATTTTTATTTAAAGGGCGATATATAGCAATGCTTTTTTTATGGCTTGGAGCAAGTATAATGTTTATTGTTTTTTATGAATTAAATGCAACGTTTACTGTTCCATACATTCGGGAGTGGTTTAGTATAAAGCAAACAATAAGCTCTCCGGCAAATTATACTTACGATTTCTTTATTCTTTTTAGCCAGATAAATATGGAAGGCTGCGTAGCAGCATCTATAAAGCTGGGTAAACTCTGGTATATAAAACAACAGGAAATTGATTTAATAAAAAACGAAAAAGAAAAGATAAATCCACATGCTGAAGAAGGATTAATTCAACCTGCATTTTTGCAGGATTTATTAAGCCGTATGGAAAATATTGATAACCCCGCAATTGCTGCGGAATCATTAAAAAAAATCCGCCATTTGTTGTCATATATCTTATACGAAAATGCTTCACCTCAAATTTCATTACAAAAAGAATTGTCGTTATTAGAAGAATATCTCTACCTGGAAAAACTCGTTGCTGAAAAAGAAATTAAGCTAACCGCTTCTATAAATGTTATTTCGCATAATGAAACTGTAGCACCATTTATTATTTTGCCATTAGTAGAAAATGCATTTAAACAGGTATTAAGTTATTCGCTAAACAACCCGGCAATAAATCTTAATATACGTTTGCAGCAAGATGTTTTATATATTGAATTAAGCTGGAGCAAACCAATAGATACATCATCGCTTACTAACGGGCGTAACGTAATACTGCATAATATTTCAAAAAGATTACAACTTATTTATCCGCAAAGTCATGAAATAAAAATGATGATTGAAATGGAGAAAGTGATTGTAACGGTTAAGCTAAATCTTAAGAAAGCTATAAATTAATTTTTCTTAAGTATCGGTAATTCCAATTTCAGATATTCATTTTCCGGCTTTGGTTTTTTAGAGATGATTTCCACACAGCAGATGTTTTGATGAGCGTGTCATTAACAAATAATTTACTCATCAAAACAATTGGTATGAAATTCTTCTGTACAATTATTTCTTTACTCTTGTTTTGTGCTACCACTAATGCACAAAGTGTTATCATAACAGGAAAAATAACTGATGCAGTTGATGGTACACCTTTAGCCGGAACTACGGTAAAAATTAAAGGCACATCAAAAGCAACGGTTACAAATCAAAATGGGATTTTTTCAATCAACGCATTAAAAAATCAAAGCCTTATTATTTCCAGTATTGGTTATGCAGACCAGGAAGTAAAAATCGGTAATGAAACAAATCTTACTATTAACCTTGCAAGATGGGAGAACACAATTAATGAAGTAATTGTTACTGCTGTAGGTATAACCCGTTCACAAAAAGCACTTGGCTATTCTATAAGCAAAGTAAACCCTGATGATCTTGTTCAAAAATCTGAACCCGATCTCCTTAAAAGCATGCAGGGTAAAGTGGCGGGTGTTGATATACGCACCTCGCAAGGCACGCCTGGTTCCGCAACACGTATACAGCTAAGAGGAAATTCTTCTTTTTTTGGCGATAACCAACCTTTAATTATTGTTGATGGCGTTCCTTACAGTAATAACCAGTTAACAACAAGCAGCCAAACTGTAGGTGGCAGTGCATATGGAAGTGGTATATCAGACATTGACCCAAATGATATTGCTTCATTAAATGTTCTTAAAGGTTCTGCTGCTGCTGCTTTGTACGGATCACGTGCTTCTAACGGTGTAATTATAATTACTACAAAATCAGGCTCTGCAGCACGTAACCGCAAAGGCCTGGAAATAAGTTACAGAAGTTCGTATTCTGTAGAGCAGGTTGCTAATTTGCCAAAATATCAAAACTTATATGGTTCTGGAACACAATCTAATTATACCAATGCCAATGGTTCATGGGGACCTAAGTTTAATCAAACGCCCGGCGGCGGTGTTAATTATGATCCCAATACCGGTGCAGCAATACCTAATGGCAGCAACACTGATTCTATACCAACATGGCCAAATTATTTAAACGCTTATCCTGAATTGTTTGGGCCAAATATTGCTTATGTGCCACAACCCAATAATGTAAAAGATCTTTTCAAATCAGGTAATGTATATGAAAACTCTATTAGCATTAATGGCGGAAATGAAACAAGTTCAATTGCATTAACAGCTTCGCAATTAAATCAATCAGGTTATGTTCCCAATTCATCTTATAACAGAACAAACGTAGGTTTAGGTGGCTCAACCAAATTGAAAATTGGTTTAAATATAAGAGGAAATATTAGCTATGAACAATCTAAACAGAAAGGTGGTTTTTTTGGTGAGAACCAGGTTAATGATGCAGCCTCACAGTTTGCAAGAAGTTTATTTCCTGCACGAAACTGGGATTTTACGCTGCCTTACCAGGATAAGCAAGGCAACAATTTAATACCTAACGGTGCAGGTCAATATGATAATCCTATTTGGG
>CAXSDU010000057.1:7043-24675 GCA_964236165.1 uncultured Parafilimonas sp.
ACAAATGATGAAAGAATAGTTGCAGGTATACATGCTGATTTTAATATTAATAAATGGATAAGAGTAGATTATAATTTAGGTAATAATGTAAATAGCGTTTATAGAAGAGAAGTAACAGAAATTAGTTCCAGAGCAGCACAGGGGTTAGGAAGGTTAGTGCTTGATAATTATCGCATACAGGAAATAGAATCCAATTTCCTTTTAACTTTTACACCAAAAATATCTAATGACTTTACTTTTAAAGGTGTAATTGGTCACAACTTTAATCAACGCACACAAACACGGCAAGCTGCCACAGGCAATCAATTTATTACAAGAGGAATTTATAGTTTAAGTAATACTGCTCAACAAATATTTGGTATAGTATCAAATGGTGTTACTTATTTTGGAGATTATTATGAGCGCCGCAGATTAGTTGGTGTATTTGCAGATGCATCTCTGAGCTATAAAAATTTCGCTTATGTTGAGGTTACAGGTCGTAATGATTGGTCATCAACTTTACCTGTAAACAACAGGAGTTATTTCTATCCATCTGTTTCCGGCTCATTTGTTTTTACTGATGCATTAAAATTAAACAGCCCTGTTTTAACACTTGGTAAAATAAGAGCAGGCTGGGCTAAAGTTGGCCGTGATGCAGATCCTTATTCATTGCAGGATGTGTATGTTATCGGCAGCAATTTTCTTGGTCAGTCAACAGCCTCTGTAAGTACTGCACAAAAAAATAATCCTGATCTTAAACCAGAGTTTACACAGGAAGTAGAATTAGGTACACAATTAGATTTCTTTAAAGGAAGAATAGGTTTGGATTTTACCTGGTATAATAAAGTGTCAACTAATTTAATTGCGCCAATTTCTACACCACCTTCTTCTGGCTATGGAAGCTTAAATACAAATTATGGAAAGCTTATTAATAAAGGTGTTGAAGTAGATTTTACTGTTGTTCCACTTAGATTAAAAGATTTTTCATGGCAAATACATGCAGCCTTTACTCAAAACAAAAGTATAGTTGAAAAACTGATCGCCGGTGTTGACAGGTTGTTATTACCTAACGGTGTTTCAGAAACCATTTCATCAGGACTTGAACCCGGACTTCCTTTTGCTTATTTGCGCGGAACAAAAGTGCTTAGGGATTCGTTAGGAAATCTTTTGATAAATCCTGCTACAGGCGGTATGATTAGAGCAACAGATGAAGGTTATATTGGCAATCCTAATCCTGATTATAAATTAGGCATCACGAATACATTTACTTATAAAGGCTTTGAATTAAGTGTTTTGTTTGATATGACCAAAGGCGGAGATATTTACTCTGAAACAATAAGCTCTCTACTTGGAAGAGGTGTAACACTTGATACAAAAAACAGGGAAACAACATTCATCATTCCTGGTGTATATGGTGACCCGAATACTGGTCAGCCGATTTTAGGTAATGGAAAAGAAGTGATAAATCATACACAGATAACTTCAAATGATTTATACTTCTCTATAGATCAGTCAGGTACATTGGGTGCTACGTTTGGATTCAATGCACCAAGCGAATTCTCAATATATGATGCTACTGTATATCGTTTGCGCGAAATAACCTTCGGTTACGAATTTCCAAAATCACTTTATAAAAATTTACCTATAGGTTCTTTAACCTTAAGTGTATCTGGAAGAAATCTCTGGTATCTGGCTCCTAATACGCCTAAATATACGCATTTCGATCCTGAAGAAAACAGTTACGGCTCAACTACACAACAGGGTATAGAATTGTCTGCTGCACCTACAACACGCAGGTTTGGAGTTAATTTAAATGTAACATTTTGATAAAAAATTTTTATAACATGAGACTAAATAAGTGGATATATTTTATATCAGTAATGATACTGGCAGCATCGTGCAAAAAAAATCTTGATATAAATACTGATCCCAATAACCCAACGGATGTTGCTGTTTCAAAACTTTTACCAACAGCAGAAAGAGGAATTGGTGATGCATTAGCTATAGGTAATGGAACTGCCGGTGGGTTATCCGAAATTTTATCAGATTACATGCATCAAACTTCTATTGTTGAACTTGGAACTTATGGTGTAGCTGGTAGCAATTTTTATATAGCTACAGCCTGGGTGGGTTTATATCAAACAACACTAACCAATCTTGAAAAAATAATTGGTAAAGCCACTGCAGATGATGATGCCCAATATTTAGGTATTGCAAAAATTTTAAAAGCTTATACTTATAGCCAGCTTGTAGATGTGTTTGGCGATGTTCCTTTTTCTGAAGCTTCAAAATTAGATTCGGGCATAACGTATCCAAAATTTGATAAGGACGCAGATATATACCCACAGTTGTTTGCATTACTTGATGAAGGAATAATTGATTTAAATAATACCAGCGCTGCAAATAATTTTACGCCTGCCGGAGACGATGTAATTTATGGAGGCAATATTGCTTTATGGATTAAAGCTGCCAATACCATCAAGCTTAAGTTATATACACAATTAAGGCTGGTGCAAGATGTAAAATCTGAGGTTAATGCACTTTTAAATTCAGGTAACATTATCAGCGCTACAGATGAAAGTTTTTTACTGCCGTATGGAACTAATGGCGCTACAGATGACAGAAACCCTGCATTTGGAGATTATTTTGCAACGCAGCGTACACATTACATTAGTCCATGGTTTTATGAAATTTTAAAAGGTTATAATTCCAACATAAATACTGGAATTACCGATCCGCGCATACCTTATTATTTTTATGATGAGATCACTAAAACAGAGGCTGCAGACAACCCAACTGAATACAGAGATAGTGCTTTTGTATCAGTATATTTTGGTTCCGTTGGTGTAAACAGAGCGCAAGCACAGCAAAATAGTATGACTGTTTTGGGCATATATCCTGCTGGTGGCAAATATGATGTGGGAGATGGTAGTTCTGTTTCCGGAAGTGACGGCACAGGCGCAGCGCCTTACCGGTTTATTACTTATGCTGATGTGTTATATCTGGAAGCCGAATTAATTCATGAAGGTATAACTACCGGCAATGAAAAAACGGTACTAACGGAAGCGATGCAAGAATCTTTTAAACAGGTAGATTACGTTGTAAACTCATTTGTACATTCACCTCAGCCAGTTCCGCAGTTAGCAGGGGCATCAGCAACTACAAACTACATCAATGCTATTTTGGCAAAATATGATGCTGGCAACGCTGCAAAAAAACTTGAAATAATAATGACACAAAAATGGATTTCAAGTTTCGGCTCTTCAGTAGATCAATATACTGATTACAGACGAACCGGTTATCCGGTTTTGTTTGATCCTAAGAATCAGCAAATGGCTCCCGGGGGTTTTGTTCAACCGCCAGTTAACGGAAATCCTTTTGTAGTGCCACAAGCAGCTGTTCCTGTTACTGTAAGTGTTGGCTATCCGGAGTCTTTGCCCTGGTACCAGGTTGAAATAGAAACCAATCCAAATGCACCTGCACAAAAAACAAATTTGTCTACGTCTAAAATTTTCTGGATGCCTTAATAATTACAATTATGAAATCAAAAAAAATAATTTACGGCTTTTTTCTTTTTACAATAATTATCAGTAGCTGCCGAAAATCAGATAATCCAAAATTGCCGGATGGTTTGCAAGGCGCACCTATACCTCAGTTAAGTAAGGATTCAAGTGGAGACCTGGCAATTTCATCGCAGGATATTGATGGCTTCACAGGTAAAGTTGTACTTGGACAATATTATATTACAGATCATTCATATAAAAGTGTTAGTGCTGTAGTTATAAAAAATGGTGATGCAACCAATGTACAGGTTTTACAGGCCGATATAACATCACTTCCTGCAACGGTAACATTTACTTCCGCACAATTAAGTATGTTATTTAATGCTCCTGTTGCACCGGGCGATAATTATACAATTGGAGAAGATATAATATTATTGAATGGACATAAAGTTGAAGCATTTCCTTCAGATGGTAATCCAAATTTTGACCCTAATATTGCCGCACTGCCTAATTTAGGAGCTGTTACTATCAGCTATGCTGTTTTTTGTCCTTATGATGCGAATTTGTATAATGGAAATTTTGTTGTCATAGAAGATGACTGGGCAGATTACCATCCGAATGATGTTATTCCTGTAACTAAAATTGATGCAACACATTTCTCATTTGAATATGCAGCATTGGATGCACAGTCAATTATTATAACTGTAGATCCCACTAATAATACAACATCCATCAGTAATCAATATTTTGGTAATTATGGACCTGGTAATGGTAATTTCTTTATTCACACTTTAGCAAGTCCAAATAATTATGTAATTCCTTGCAATGGAACTGTTAGTGTAGTAACGGATATATCAAGTGATGTATTAGGAGATTTTGGAACAGTAAGATTAGTTCTGCAAAAGCAATAAATTCAAGAATCAATCCTTTAAAAATAAAAGGTCGCAAAGTTTTGCGACCTTTTATTTTAAGCGGAGAGTAAGAGATTCGAACTCACTTTCTATTCACTTTTAAATCAATTAATTAAAAATATAAATTTTATCGAGGTACACGATTTGCGCAACCCATATTTGCTAATACACAAAGAACTTTAATTGGAATAAAGGTAAGTACAAATGTACTAAGTTGTACTCTGGCATTGCATTCGCTTTAATAGATTACGAATAAATTTTATTCTGAGTTCTCAGGATTTACTTCGCCGTCATTAGTGCCTTACTTATCTAAACACTATCTTCTTCATCTCAATCTGTATTTACTGCTGCAGTAGTTGTAAAATTATTTATCCGGGTTTGAATTAATCGCAACTATTAGAATTTGGATAGTTTGGCGACATTAAAGCCTTCTTCATTTGTTATGATATAATTCTTTGTGATACTATCATAAGATTTCAATTCCATTGTTGCAATATTTTTTATCCATGCTGTTGCAGCAACAGGATCATTAATATTTAAGTTTGAAGTTGAATAATGGGTAACAGGTAAATCTGCAAAAGAGATTAATTCATTTGTTTGCCCACACGTTGATGTTATTAAAAAATAGCCGGCATTAGTGCAAGCGGTATATAAAGTTTTTGAATGGTCATAAGGTTAGTTCATGTGTGGGGTTATTCAAGTAAGGTAGGATTTGTTGTGCATGCGAAAGTAATAATTAAGATTACTTGTTATATCAATTTTTGATGGATTGCTTTCGCCACAGCTTCGCTCTTGGAATGAACATGCAGCTTTTCATAAATATGCCGCACATGTGTGCTTACTGTATCAATAGAAATAAAACATTCGGATGCGATGGCTTTGTAAGATTTGCCTTTAACAAGTAAGGCCAGTATTTCTTTTTCGCGGTCAGATAAATCAATGTATTCCTTTTTATCAGCAGAAGATTGCGACCTGAACATCTGTAATACTTTCACTGCAACAGACGCCGTCATAGGTGCGCCACCGTTATACGTTTCCCGAATTGCTTCAAGCATTTTCTGCGGCGCTGTTTTCTTCAGCATATAACCTGATGCACCTGCACAAATGGCTGCAAATATTTTATCATTTTCTTCAAACACTGTTTGCATTAATATTTGTACGCTTGGATATTTTTCTTTGATTTGCTGCACGGCTTCTATGCCGGATGTGCCGGGCATATTTATATCCATCATCACTACATCGGGGTTTGCAGATTGCAGATTGCGCAACAATTTATTCGCATCGGGAAATGCGCCGGTGCAATACATATCTTCTGCATTGTTTACCAACTGCTGCAAACTTTCGCGAAGCGCTTTATTGTCTTCAAATATGGCTACTTTAATTTCCATGTGCTTATGCTGTTTATATAAAGAAATGATTTTTATTATACATACTTCATCACCCGTTTATGTGATTTTGAATTTAAGCAGCACATCGGTTCCATTATTAATACATGATACAATTTTAAAATCTGCTTTTAGTTCTGCAGCACGTTTTCTTAAACTGCCCATACCATTACCACTATATGTTTTGGCAGTATCAAAACCTTTTCCATCATCTTTAATATTCATTTCAACGAAATGGTTTTTTTGTTTGATAGACACATTTACTTTTTGTGCTGCTGAATATTTTGCTGCATTGTTTATGACTTCTTTAAAAAACAAATAAAAATTTTTACGCTGTTCCATGGTTAATCTTGAAGAAGCGAGTGAGGCATCACTTGTAAAATCAAGCGAAGTATTTTTTGCATCGAGCATTTCAAAAGCAAACTGGTTCATGCGTTGCAGCACGGTTTCAAAGCTGTCATTATCTGTTTTAATTGCCCATATAATATCACTCATATTTTCCTGTATGTTCACAGTGCTTTCACCAATAGAAGAAAGTAATGATAAGGCTGCGGGCGATTTTTCTTTTGCCAGTTCATTCATAATACTAATGCTGCTTAAAGCCGAACCGATATCATCATGCAAATCATCTGCAATGCTGTTACGTATGCTTTGCATTTGTTTAATTCTTTTATTCCTGATGAAAATACCGGCGATAATAATTGCTATAATCAATAAAGCGGTTACAAAATATGCCAGGTACTCTCTTTGCAGTTTTAATTTGGTTGCTGCTACTTCCTGTTGTCTTTCCGCATCTTTAAATATTATGTTTTGATAAGCGAGCATTTTATCTTTATTGTAAAGCGTATCCTGAATAACTATTGCCATACGCAGGTATTTTAATGTGCTGTCTGAATTGTGTTTTAATTCATACACATCGGCAAGCAGGTTGGCTGCTTTAAGTTTTCCTACCGGGTAACTTTTTGCAGTTTTATCACTCACTGTTTTTGTGGCGTAATAAATCGCTGAGTCAAGCTGATTTTTTTCTTTATAGATTTTTGCCAGCCCGTTATATACATCAAGATTATTTAATTCCATGTGAATGGGCTGCGAAGCGGCGAGACTTAACTTATAATAGTACAGTGCGGAATCGTAAGCAGCTTTCCCGGCAAATGCTTCTCCCAAAAATCTGAACTGAAAGCATTTGATTCTTGTATTATCATCATTTATTTCGTTAAGTACAGGCATGCTTTTAAATAATGCATAACCTTTTCTCGCATAAAACAAAGCAGAATCGTATTTTTTCAAACTTTCCAAAACAGGCACAAGCGCAACATACAATTGGGATAAATCAATAATGGAATCTTTTTCTGCGCGTTTCAATATCACCCGGTAATGTTTTAAAGCCTCATTGTATTGCCCCAGGTTATAATAGCAGTCGCCCATCATGCCATTGCTCCAGCCTAAGGTGTAAGTATTGTTAAGCTTTTGACCAATTGGCCAGGCCTGGAATGCATAATCTAATTCCAACGCATAATTGCCTAAAGCATACAAACCTTTATTTATAGTTACAATTGACCAGAAAATACCTTCATCTGAATGCAAGGTTTTAGCAAGTGCCAAAGCCTGCTGGCCATACAAAAAAGCAGAGTCTGGCGCAAAAACCGAATAACGTTCACCTAAATCGGCGAGTAATTTTACTTTATTGGTATCTTCTTTTTGCGTGAGTAAAACTTTCTTTACAGAATCAATCCATTTGGTTTGTGCTTGAATAAAACAAACTGATAATACGAAAAATGAAATAAACCCTATCGTTTTTGCAGCCGGTTTCATGTATAAATCTATTGATAACATTTTACTTGCCTACATTATTTTACTTATGTCTTTTATGTTCATTGTACCGTGTTGATGTTGAGGATATGATTAAACTATCATGAGCAATATAACCTTTCGATAAACCGGTGACTTTGTTATAAAGTTTCACTGCTTAACGGTTCTTTTGTGGTTTTAATCTTGAGCAGTTTGCATCCTACTAATAAAGTAAAAAAGGGAAGGGTAAGAACTCCAAGAGGCGAACCAATCCACAGTACCTGGTGCAAGATCATATTAGCATGGCTGATCGGAATTTTCGAAACGGCTTCATCAGACGCAGCAGGAACCTGGAGAATAATCTTACTTACAAAAATGGCGTATTGTAAAGGGAAACTGCCAACAAGCGCAAGCCCGAAGCCAACAATTATTCCAAACCACCTAACGCCGCGTGAAAAAACACTTGCTGCACGCCAGCAAACAGCGATAAGCCATAAGCCAAATATGCCTTGCGGAAACATATACAATACGACTGCAATCATCTTTACCAGCCCGAGTAAAAGAAAAATAATGGTAAATAAAATGGCTGCTATTCCAGTTACGAGAGTCGCATTACTAAGACCTCGAAATCGATGCTGTAAAAGTTTCTGAAGCGCAAATGAAACGGGGATCAACAATATAAACTGAAGCATAACCACTGCGTCGTGAATATTTGCCATACTCATAGCTTCACCCATGTTATTTGAGCGAATAACCAGGTATGCGATTAAAAAACCAACTCCGGCAATGCCGGTAGTGCCGCTTGCAATTGCCGCCAAGCCTGCGGAGCGATATGATAAATGAGTTGCATTTTTTGCATGTGATGTTGCTGCAGATGTTTTAATTGTTATCATATAAATTTTACTTAGATGATGGTTTTACAGCCGTTAATTTCATATCAAGAAAAACTTCTCCTTCCTTTCCTGCAATCTGTGGTCTGGATTGAATATGCCACGAGTTGGATGCCGGTTCCCATGTTAATGTTTGAATATTAAGAGTGTCTGAGTGCGCAGTAATGTTTGCTGTTTGATATATTTTAATTTCATTACCGTTACGGTAAGCATACCAAAAGCCTTCGTCCTCATCATAACCAAATACGCTTACACCATGAATAATATATCTTTTACCCGGATGATTATACCCGATAAAATATTCAAATTCCATTGGCATGCCTATCCATGGAATGGTGTCATTACCGGTTAAATGAAATTCTAGCAGTTGATGACTCAGTATCCATTTAACATTTATAACAGAAGTAGTCGGGAATCCATGTGCTATTGCAGTAACATTCCATTCGCCAACAAGATGATTAAGCAAGTCATCATGAAAACGCCCATCAGTAGTATCTTCTGTGCTTTGTGCAAATGATGCGGTTGCAATAAGTGCCGTTATAAATAAAAAGTAAAACTGCTTCATGATTTTTTTATAAATGATTAAAGTGTTCTTGCTACGCGAAAACCTACAGCAGCATTTCGATACGGCTGATTGATTGGTACTCCCGGTGATGGAGCAAAATTTCTTGATGCAGAACGGATATACCGCGGCGGATCATTGAAATCACCACCGCGAAGAATATGATATGAACAGGAATTTGTTCCGTTCATTGCAGCAAACTCACCTGTTATGTTTAATTGAATATCGTCTTTATATGCAGAGCCATCTGTTGATTTATCTGAGTAAGGATAATTAAAGCAATCCTGCACCCATTGCATTACATTACCATTCATGCCATATACACCAAACTTGTTGGGCGGAAACGCATTCACAGGTGATGTACCAAAAACCCATTTGTCGCGACCTAACGCTAACGAAGAGCAGCACGAATCTGCACCATAGTTAGCATATTCGTGGCTCGCTGTATCGCCCCAGGAATAAATAGTATTTGTTCCTGCTCTTGCTGCATATTCCCATTCTTCTTCAGATAACAAGCGATACGTAAAACCGGTTTTCCTACTTAACCATTTTACATAATCCTGTGCATCCTCCCAGCTAATACAAACCACAGGATGAATGCTGTCTTGCATAAACCCAAGATGATTCCAATTAGCGGAAGGGTTTGGCATCCAGGGTTTGCTGGTGTCTCCGGGAATAGCCGCCCATGAACATCCATTAGCTGCTGGTCTGTTGGTTGCCTTTACAAATGCAGCCCATTCTTTTTTTGTTATATCAAACTTGCCGATAGCAAATTGTTTGATTGTGATTTTTCGTTGCGGGCTTTCTTCAGGATAACGACCTGGCTCATTTTCCGGTGAACCCATAATAAAGGTACCGGCAGGTATTACAATCAACTCCGGGCAATCTTTACAATCATGAAATGTTTGACCGGGTTTGTAAGATGTGACTTTTATTTGAGAAAAAGTTGCGGTTGTAATAAGCGCTGCTGTGATTAAAAAGAAAACTTGTTTCATTAGTGGTTTTAATATAGATATCACAAATTAGTTTGATAATGTTTTTGCAGGAATCGCTTTTAAATCCAGGTAAGGTTCTTCCTCTTTTCCTGCTTTCTCCAGCCTTGTCTCAAGATGCCATGATTTGGATGACGGTTGCCAGGTGAAGCGCTGAATAATATTTTCTTCGGGACTAATTACAGAAGACACTTTTAATTCATTGCCGGTGCGGCTGGCATAACTAAAGCCTTCCCAAGGCTCATCAATACCTCTTACACTAAATTCATAAAACACGTAATGCCTGCTGTTATTATTATAACCAATAATAAACATTGCTTCCCACGGCATCTTTATAAAAGGAACAGTGTCGGTTCCTTTTTCATGTATCTGCAAATATTGATGGTTCATAATCCAGGTTGCTTCGAGTTTCAGGTTTTGAAATTGCATTCCATGTACAACGCCTGAAACATTCCATGTTCCTACAAAATGATTGAGTAAATCATCATGAAATTTTCCGTCTGCGCTGTCTTCTGTACTTTGTGCAAATGATGCGATGGAGATAAGTGCCGTTATAAATAAAAAGTAAAACTGTTTCACAATAATATACGTATGGTGTAAAGTTAGTCGCGGCGTTAGCAGCAGTCAATCACCTGAACTGGTGATTTTATCGCAAATAGTATAAGTATGCTTATAGCATCAATAGAAATAAAACATTCAGATGCTACAGTATTTTTTCATAGTTGAATCTTCATTTGTCGGCTTCGTAAAAGCATAATGTACCTGTTGCTGTTTTAAGAAAGCCTGCTTCAATTACATTTTTAAATCCTGAATTTGAAATGTATTGAGACAACATCCCGTTTCCCTGTTCTGTAATATTTTTCAGCACATTAATATATTTGAAGAGATCGAGTAACCTTGCTTTTAATTTATTTCTTTCCAAACCCCAATCAGCGATATAAATTTTGCCGCCTGATTTTAATATTCTGAAAATTTCTGTTAGCACTATATGTTTGTGCCCGGGTGATAAATGATGAAACACAAGACAACTTACCACTTTATCAAAACAGTTATTTGCGAATGGGAAATTATGTCCATTATAAACAAACAGTTTTATATCGAGGTTTTTACTTTTAATTTTTTTATCAGCTATGCATAAAACTTTATCATCAATGTCTAAACCTGTAATAGATACTGATGGTATTTGCTTTTTAATGATGATAGCTAATTCTGCAGTACCTGTTCCAAAATCAAGCAGTGTTTCATTTGCATAAAGATTTATATGTTGAACGAATATTTCCCTGAAATTTTTTGGCATTACAAGTTTAATAACCCGGTCGTAGTAAGAAGTAAGAAAAGCAAAACTTAAAGCAGGAATATATTTTTCGTTCTTCATAATTTCGCTTACAAATTACTGTATCATCTTTCCATTTTCAAACCGCTCTGTAAATTTTTTGTGAGTGTATTCATCATTCACTTTGTTCCAGAATAATGGTGCAGGCTTGTTGCTTTCTTTTTAAATACTTCCATGTTCCTTTATGCAAATAAAATATTTACCGTATCCATAGAAATAAAACATTCGAATAAACTGCTTTATAGGTTTACCTTTTGCAGGCAAGGCTAAAAATTTTTCCAGGCTCTGAAAGAATTAATATGTTTTACTCGTTTTGAATGTAAGCTGCACTATTGTTCCAATATTTATTTGTGATGTAATATTAAACTGCGCATTTAATTCTGCAGCACGTTTTTTTAAGCTGCTCATTCCATTACCATTAAATTCAGTTGCAGTATTAAAGCCATTACCATCATCTTTAATAATCATTTCTATATGATGTTCCTTTTGTGAAATGCATACAAATACATTTTTTGCAGCCGAATGTTTTGCCGCATTATTTATCACTTCTTTAAAAAATAAATAAAAATTTTTACGCTGTTCCATACTTAAGCGCATTGCAGCAAGTGATGCATCACTTTTAAAATCAAGGTTCATATTTTTTGCATCGAGTATCTCAAAAGCAAACTGGTTCATGCGTTGCAATATGTTTTCAAAACGGTCATTTCCTGCTTTAATCGTCCACACAATATCACTCATATTTTCCTGTATAGTGGTTGTGCTTTCTCCAATAGAAGTCAACAGGGATTTGGCTCTCGGCAGTTGATTTTTCGCCAGCTCGCTCATGATGCTGATGCTGCTTAATGCTGAGCCAATATCATCATGCAAATCATCTGCAATACTGTTGCGCATATTTTGCAATAGCTTAATTCTTCTGTTTCGTATAACAACGCCGGCGATTATAATTGCAATCATTAATAAGGCAATTAAAAAATAAGTAAGGTATTGCCTTTGCAGTTTTTGTTTTGCAACTTCTATGTCTCTTTGTTTTTCCTGCTCTTTAAAAAGAATGTTTTGAAAGGCTGTTGTTTTTTCGCGGTTGAATAAACTATCTTTTACGTTAATGGCAAGATGAAGATATTTTAAGCTGCTGTCTGCATTTTTTTCTGATTCATACACGGCTGCTAAAAGATTTGCAGCTTTTAGAAAGCCCTGCGGATACGTTTTAGTTAAATTTTCTGACAATGCTTTTTTTGCATATACAATAGCTGAATCATTGTGATCTGTTTCTTTATATACTCTTGCTAAACCGCTAAAAGCATCAACCCGGTTTACATCCATGTTTATTTCGTTCGTGAAAAGCAGGCTTGCTTTGTAATAAAAAAGTGCTGAATCATACATGGCTTTACCGGCAAAAGCATCACCAAAACCGATGAAAAGATTACTCCGCAAAAATTTTCCCTGGCTGCTATATTTATTTAAAGCGGGATTACGGTTTAGTTCTGCAACGCTTTTTCCTGCATACAGCAATGCTGAATCATACTGCTTCATACTGCTAAAAATATGACACGTATTTCCATATATGGCACATAACTCAGACGGCAAGGTTTGTTCACATAATTTTACTACAACTTTCCAATACTTAATGCTCGTATCATATTCACCGAGGTTAAAATAACAATCACTCAACATGCCGTTTGAGTAACCAATTGTATATGGTGTATTTATTTTTTTGGCATAAGGCAATGCTCTATATGCATAGTCAAGTTCCAAAGCATAATTGCCCAATACATACAAAGCGCTGTTTACAGCAGCTATTGACCAGAATATTTTATCATCCGATTTTAATTTTTCCGCAATGCTTAAAGCTTGTTGCCCATATAATAAAGCGGAGTCGGGTTTTGAAAAACGGTATGCATCATTTAAGGCAAGTAATGTATTTATTTTATTTGTGTCTGCAGCTTCTGTTTGTAAAGATTCTTTTAATGAATCAATCCAGGGGTTTTGCGTGTATGCAGTTGCTGAAAAAAACAACAGGAAGAATATAACTATTATCACCACTGCTGCTTTCATCTTATGAATTTATCTAAAATTGTTTGTTACACGTTTATTCTTTTAAGTGTGCTTATGTGAGTGAATGATTAAAAACTTTTTCACTGCATTTAGTTTCATTAATTATTTGCATTGCCCGCAAGTGTAAGTGCCATAATTGCCCAGTTGGTGCCTGCTGCAGAAATAAACTGGTCATCACCATGTGGAAAGCCACTTGTAACGTACGGAACAAAAGCAATAGCACGTGTTTTAACAAGCCATGAACCATCTGCTAATTGTGTTCTTAATAAAAATGCAATTGCTTTTTGATAAGCTGTTGCTGTAACATTTAATTGACCTGATTGATTTAATGCATATAAACTTTGCCCTGTTGCATACGCATCGCTTTTTAATGAATCCAATTGCGACCAGCCGCCATCTGCATGTTGCGCAGCCAATAATTTTTTTGCCTGTTGAGCTATAATTTTTTTATCACCATTACTCCATGTTAATCCTAATAATTGAAATGCTTTTTCTTCATTTGCTTCGGGTTTAGTTTGCATTAACCAGTTGCGTGCTTTATCAATGCGCTGCTGCATTTCATTATGCATTACTGCAGGTATATAATATCGCATGTTTCGCACGGTAAGTGCCGTTGCGCTGAATGAATAATATTCAAGTGGTGGCCGCTGGCCCGGACTCATCCAACTGCCATCCAGCGTTTGCTTATGCATAATATCTATAGCAAGCATCTCAATTATTTTATTTGCTTTAAAATGATTAGCAGACAAAGCCCACATATCATAATTACCCGACATTACAATTGCAACAGGGTCATCCTGCTCGTATACGTTTTGCACGTTGGCATAGGTTTTCCAAAAGTTGCATGTACTGTCGAGCGCTTCATTAATGATACTATCGCTTACATCAAAGCCTTTTTCTTTTGCCATTGCGAATGCAACAGCACCTATTCCCTGGTTGTGACAAGAGTGACAGGTAATGGCATTATCTAAAAAATCGTGACTGCTTCTTTGCAGTAAAACAAGGCTTTTATTCACGGCATTCTTTATGCCTGCTGATTTAATTTTTTTATCATCATCAGTGCTTTTTTTAAAAGCCAATATGCTTAATAAGAGGCAGCTTATAATTAAATATTTTTTCATTGTTTATGTTTTATTCTGAATATTATTTCAATTTCGTTACTGCTTCACAAGTGTCAGCTTCATGTCAAGAAATAATTTTCCTTCTTTGCCGTCAACTTCAGGCCTTGATTGTATAATCCATGAATTGTAATCGGGTTCCCATATCATGCGTTGAACAATAATTGTATCAGAAGGTGCATTTATTTTTTGCATCAGCTTTATTTCGTTGCCGTTTCGATAAGCATAACAAAAGCCTTCATAATCATCAGCACCTTCAATACTTACACCGTTAACCACGTAACGGTTTTGTTTATGATTGTAACCAATGTACTCTTCATATTCCATTGGAATACCAAACCAGGGCACCACTTCATTACCCTTAAAATGAATATGGAAATATTGATGATGTAAAACCCAATCTGCATCAATATTTGCCGTAAAAGGGGATCCATGCGCAAAAGAGGTAACATACCATTTGCCAACAAGATGATTCAGCAAATCATCATGAAAAAGATGGTCCGTTGTATCTTCTGAGCTTTGCGAGAAAACATTTTTTGCAATGAATGTATCAGCAACAATTAAAATTATGATTACTATATTTTTTAAGATTTTCATATATGTATTTGTTGGTAATATAACTATTCTGCGCCTGCCTTTCTAAGCAATGCCACTGTTTCTGTATTACCTTTTTTTAAAGCAAAAGAAAGTGCGGTTGAACCGTCTTTCGATTTAATATTTACCAGCGCACCATTATCTAAAAGCACTTTTATAATCTGCGGGTTGTCATGTTCATTATAAACCGCCCACATCAGCGTCGTCATACCTTTAATGCTATCAACAGTATTAATGTTGCTGGTTTTTTTAACCAATATTTTTACAGCTTCAAGGTTGTTTTGTTCGGCAGCCCAAAGCAGTATTGTCGTGTTCATGGGGTCAGGAATATTTGCATCGGCACCATTATTCAACAAACAAAAAATAGCTTGCCAGTTTGCACTTCTCGCTGCATACATTAAAGGCGTGTAGCCCCATGGGTGTTCATTAATATCAAGCCCTTTGCTCAGCAACAAACGAATAATCATTGTATCGCTATATTGCGCGGCACGCATTAATGCTGTTTCACCGCCCCATCTTTTTGCTTTATGATCAGCACCATTATCTATCAGCCATTTTACAATTGTATAAGATGAGCCGGCGATGCATGCAATCATTAAAGCATTATTACCGGAAAGCGCAGTATCATTTATGTTAGCACCATATTGAAGTAATACTTTCATTTTATCCAAATCATTTGTACAAAACAATAATGGCGTTTCTCCATATTTGTTTTTCAGGTTTGGGTTTGCTTTGTTTTGCAACAATAATTTCATGCAATCAATCGAAGCAAATAAAGTTGCATTGATTAAAACATTATCGCTGTCATCATCATAAGCATTTGGGTTAGCACCTTTATCAAGCAACAATTTCACTTCTTTTATATTGTTGCTTTTAACTGCATCGAATAATGTAGTTTGTTGTGCACTTAACTGAAGTGTACATAATAGAGCAACGCAAATAAATAAAGTATATCTGATATAGGTTTTCATTACTTAATTGTTTATTTTACCTATATTGATGCAAGCCCATTCCCTGATAACTAGTTAAGAAACTTATAATTTGATGAAGCAGGTTATAGCCGACAAAAAATATAAATAATAATAGTGTGATTGTTACTGCAACACCAATTGTTTCTGTAAGATGATTATGTTTCATGCGATTAATTATTTAGTAAAATTAATTGCAGGCAAAGCGGAAGACAATCACCTGAACTGGTGATTTTTATATTCTTCAACAATACGGCCTTTTTGGGATTTGGTTAGAAGTGCCTGTAATTAGTTTAAATGGCAAGCTTAACACCAGAAGATGACCCAAGGCATGGAATTTTTATACAGCTTAAATAGATTAAATGTGGCTATGAGGCATAGTTTGATCCTATCTTCCGATGACCGCAGCTAATGCTTGCAATAAATGGTCGTAGTATTTTATATTCGCTGCTTCAACTTCTTTTTCTTAAGCCGCCTTTGTTCAAATGGTTCATTCGCATTTTGATTCATTTCAGGGTTCATTAATTCATCAAAAGTTTTTAAAATGCTTTGATGCAGGTTTTCAGAATGATCAAATCTATCATCTGCAATTTCATGGCGTAACTCTGCTTTTTGCATTACCGGCTTTTTACTTTCTATAGGACATTTTTCCAATAAACCTTTTGCACTGTATTCTTTTCTCAAATCACTGCCGTTAAAAACGCATTTGGTTTTATGATCTATGTAAGTTATTCCGAAAATAAAGCCTTCCTTATTTTGCCGTAAAACAGTATAAATGTTTTCTTTCTTTAAAGCGTCAATTAAAGATGACAATGACAAACCGGTTCTTCTGTTTACAGTTAAATCTATAGCATTTTTTAAGCGCTGTTTGTATTGCTGTTTAGCCGGTTCGTTTTCTTGAAATTTTGATTCCAGAAATTTTAAACCAGGCTTGTTATAGATAAGGCTTGATTTAATAGGCGCACCAACCTTATTTCCCTTTTCATCTAATACGCGATATACCAATCCGTTGTTTTGATATATACGCGAATTTTCACTGCCTCTGTCTGCAACAACATTATAAAGTTTCAATACGGCATTTAATTCCGGCAATGAACTGTATTTATAGTTCTTTAAAACATAATCTAAAACGTTTGTGATTGATCTTTTTGTTTCCGATTTTCCATACTGAATTTTCTGTGAAACAGGCTTTATTTCTTCTGCTGTAATTCGCCTGCCGGCAGCCTGTATCAATTTATATTTCAGTTCTAATTCCTGTCTTGCCTTTTCAGATTGATTGCGGCCAATATTGAATGTATCAATCCGCTTTCCATCAGCTTTAATATTGGTTGTTACAATATGGATATGCGGATGGCCAGAGTCATGATGTTGATATACTAAATATGGCTGTTCATCAAAACCAATCCTATTCATGTATTCATCCGCTATTTCAATTATTTTTTCTTTGGTCAGCATGTCCTTATTATGAAAATTTAAGGAGATATGGAGTGTGTTTTTTTTCGCCCTTTCATTCAGATTTATAAGGTCTGTAAAACGCTTTAATTTATCATAAAAATT
>CAXSDU010000058.1:0-10190 GCA_964236165.1 uncultured Parafilimonas sp.
AATAGGTAAAATAAAAGAAGGAAACTCTGATATAAATATTTATGGCGCCACCAGCAGGGCAGAATTTTTTGCAGTGGCATCAGAATATTTTTTTGGCGCGCCTGAAATGTTTAAACAAAATCATCCTGCGCTGTTTGAATTAATGAAAAAGGTTTTTCATCAGGCTGCGCCGATAAATATTCATAAAACTTCCTGACTCTTTAATAATATTTTCAAAAAAGTTTTGCCAGTTCTAACATACAGCTTGCACAAGCCGTATAACTAATAAGTAAAACAAGATTATGAAAAAAATATTTTCTGCTATCACCTGTGCTGTCATCATGGTTTGCTGTACAAAAGACCCCAGCGTTCATAACACAGATTCTCCGCAGGATATTATGGTTACTTATGCCAGTAATAATATGCAGGTTTCGGCGGCAAGCTTTACTGCCAATGATTGGTTAAGTGTTGACTTTACTGTAGCTGCAGATAGTATTGGCTGGTGGGTTTCTGATACATTAACAAACCCATACGATAGTGTTCCGTATTATCCGGGTAGTGATACTGTTGTTTATAATCCCGGCAATGATACTACTTTCAATCCGGGTGGTCCGGTGCAAAATCCACATGATAGTTTTCCGCAACCGCCTGCAGATACAACACAATATCCGCACGATACGATTCCATATCCACCTACAGACAGCAATTATTATCCGCCGCCATATGATTCTTCTGCTTACCCGCACGATACAACGCCTCCGCCTCCGCATGATACCATTATCAATCCTCCGCAGGACAGCTTAATATATCATAATTCCGGAGCAGGATATCTTATACAGGTACATGGACGTAACTTAATAATACAAATAAAAAAGCGGGGCAATTATCTTATACAGGCGAAAGCTTATAAAAGAAACATAAATGGCAGTTATTCTGCTTTACAAACCGGCTACATAAAATTATCAGCACATTAAATAGTAAGGAAGGTTTCGCAAACGAAGCCTTCCTATTTTTATACATATTTATTTATCTACAACCTGGACGATACAAAACTTATACAAGGCTGCATTGCCAATAAAAGGAAAGCACAGTTTGAACTTTATCAAAAATATTATGCTTTCGTATCGGGCATTTGTTTAAGATATTTAAGAGAAGAGCAGCTGGCAAGAGAAACTGTTAACGATATTTTTTTAAAACTATTTACAAAAATTTCGATGTTCGATGTGGCAAAAGCTTCGTTTATTACATGGTTGCGTGCGATTGCCGTGCATACTTGTCTTGATAAAATAAAACTCAGCGCTTTTGAAAATAAAACGCTGCCGTTAAATGAGGAAACAGGATCATCCGAAATATCAGATGAAACCATAGCCGCAACTGAAAATATTTTACAGGTAGTGCATGCATTACCACGCAGGCAATCTGCTATTTTTAATTTACTTATTGTTGAAGGATACACGCATTATGAAATTGGTAAGATGTTACATATATCTCCAGGTAATTCAAGATGGTATTTAAATGATGCAAAGCAACGGGTAAGAAAAATTTTAACGGAAACCGGGTATAAAGTTTAAATGAAAGAAAACGAACCATATAAAATTATTAAGCAATTGCTGGAAAAGGTGCATTTGAACCCCCGCAAAAAAGATTGGGAGCAAATGCAGGTTATACTTGATAAAAAATTGCCGGTAACCAACCCAACAAACTGGTTTAAGCCAACGAAAATATTTTTTGCTGGCGGAATAATTGTAGTTGTAACAGCAGTTGTTTTTTTTTTAAAGCATGAACACACTGAGACTTTAGGTAGCAATAAATCAGTTAGTCAAAATAATATTGCATCAACTCAAAAAACAACTGTTCAAAATAGCAGTGATTCGTTTAAAGCAATTTCACCATTTAATAATTCAGTAAGTAATAATAATGTTGACGTAAAAAAAGGTACATTAAAAAATGATACCTCAGTTACAAATAAAATTTCATACGAAAACAAAATTGCTGATTTAAAAAATAATAGAGTTAACGCAATTGTAAAAAAACCCAACAAGACAACTACTAAAAAAGATATAGAGCTGAAAAAAAATAAGCTGATTCAGGATCAAAACAACAATGCTGTTTTCGCAAATGAAGAAAAACTTTCAAATAATATTCATCAGCATGGAAAAACAATAAATAATATTGTTATTAGTGATAAATTAGACAATAATATAAACTCCCGGAATAGTATAAAAAATGATTCCATTATTGATCTTACAAAAAACAATACTGCCAAAAAATTAATTCCGAATTTATATGATACAACAGCAATAAAATTATCAGCAACAACAAACGATTTTATAAAAAAACCTTCCCCTCAAAAAAATAAAACAGCAACAAATAAAAAAATAAAGTCTAATAATTATGCTGCCGGTTTCAATTATGGCTTACAACTTTCGCCACTTCAATTTTATACATCACCTGCAGATAGTAAAATAAGTGTGGGTTTTATTCCTGGTTTATTAGGCGAATATTTATTTACTAAAAATCTGGGTTTACATCTTGGTATTTTTCCATACCAATCAAATAATCTGAATAGCAATATTCTTTCAACTATCAGCTCCAGTAATAATGACACTTCTTCTGTAACTACAATAAATTATTTAAGTAAGCTTCATACTTTTAATGCAGAATTATCACTGCTGTATAAACAAAAAAATTTATCTTTTGAAGCAGGTTTGGGTATTCAATCGGCACTAAACGGTAACGGAAAAATCGTTACGTCATATTATATAGATACAATCAAGGTTACTCAATCAGATACCAAAATGTATTACCACAGGAATGATGCTCCTTTTTATTATGTAAATAAAACCAACCTTTTTTATCATTTTAACGCGTTTTATAGCATTAATCAATGGCAGCTCGGTGTTGGTTATTATCAAAACACAAAAGGATGGATGAAAGATAATTCTGCTAAACCGGTTGGCAATATTCAATTGCAAATACGTTATAGTCTTTTAGATTTAAAGAAAAAATAAAGTTGTTATTTCTCACATTTTTCAAGTTTATTATCTTATTGCATTACACGCTTTAAGCCTTCATCGAGATCTTTTATTTCTTTGTAAGATGCGCCCGAATTTTTTTCTTTCTCAAATTTTATTTGAAGATAACCGGGATACTTTTTTATATAAAACGTTGTATGATCATCCAGTGCAAGCTGCCCGTTAATTTTTGTATTTATAAATGACATATTGTTTCTGGTACCGATTTTATCATTCATATATTTTTCCACGCCTCTCGTTTTATCTTCATTGTAATAAGCATATATTTTATAGTATTGCTCAGAATCACTTATATGAATGCTAACATTGTGATGATTATCCTGTTTGCAGGAAAGCGAAAAGCACAACACAAAAAGATTGCATAGAATTACCAGTGAAATTTTTTTCATAAAACTATTATTTACGGCAAATGCCTGATTGAATATTATAAACCGGTTAAGGTGCGGGAAATTTTTTGGTAAGATTGGAGTATGAAAATAGTACAGAACAGTAGAATTTTAACTATGATGTTATAAACGGTAAAAACAACGGTTGCTTAGATTAAAATTTTTTTACTGATAATTAATTTAAGAGATTTCACAATAAAGATTTAATTTTTATCAATATTATATTTATGCTTACAATCTGTTTGAATAAATAATTTTACGTAATCACACAAATGAGATTTTAGTTAGATAAATGGCAGAACAAAAAAATATAATAACCAACGAAACCGGCGTTCAGGGTCAATATAAAAACTGGTTTCTTGAGTATGCATCCTATGTAATTCTTGAACGTGCAGTGCCCGCAATTGAAGATGGATTAAAACCTGTTCAACGCCGCATTTTACATGCGATGAAAGAAATGGATGACGGGCGTTTTAATAAAGTGGCCAATATTATCGGGCAAAGCATGCAATATCATCCGCATGGCGATGCAAGCATTGGTGATGCATTAGTTCATATGGGTCAAAAAGAATTAATGATAGAAACGCAGGGAAATTGGGGTGATGTAAGAACTGGTGATGATGCAGCTGCACCAAGATATATAGAAGCACGTTTATCTAAATTTGCTCTGGATGTTGCATTCAACGCAAAAACAACAGAATGGCAATTAAGTTATGATGGAAGAAAGCAGGAGCCTGTTACATTGCCGATGAAATTTCCATTATTGTTAGCGCAAGGTGCAGATGGTATTGCAGTAGGCTTATCAACCAAAATTCTTCCGCATAATTTTATTGAAGTATGCGAAGCCAGTATAAAATATCTGCGTAGTAAAAAATTTGAACTGCTTCCAGATTTTATAACCGGTGGCATGATGGATGCAACGAATTATACTGAAGGCAAACGCGGCGGAAAAATTAAAGTACGTGCTGCCGTTGAAGAGCGTGATAAAAAAACACTCATTATAAAAAATATTCCTTACGGCATTACTACTTCCACGCTAATGGATTCAATCGTGAAAGCGAATGATCATGGAAAAATAAAAATAAAAAAAGTTACCGATGCAACTGCAAAAAATGTAGAAATTATTATTGAACTTGCTGCAGGTATTTCGCCCGATATAACCATTGATGCTTTATATGCTTTTACAGATTGCGAGTTAAGTATTTCACCTAACGCCTGTATTATTGTTGATCACAAACCGCGCTTTCTGGGTGTACAGGAATTACTAAAAATTTCTGTTGATAAAACAAAGGATTTATTAAAACGTGAACTGGAAATAAAGCTTATTGAGCTGGAAGAAAAATGGCATTATACATCACTCGAAAAAATATTCTTTGAAGAAAAAATTTATAAAGAGCTCGAGAAAAAACATGAAACATGGGAGAAAGTGATTGCTGCAATTGACAAAGCATTTGATCCTTTTAAAAAGAAATTAAAACGTGCAGTAACAAGAGAAGATATTTTAAAGCTAACAGAAAAACCGGTTCGCAGAATTTATAAACTTGATATTGATGAGCTAAACGAACAGATAAAAAATATTGAAGCAGATATTAAACAGGTAAAACATGATTTAAATAATCTTATTGATTTTTCTGTTGCCTGGTTTGAAAATCTTTTAAAAAAATATGGTAAAGGAAGAGAACGTAAAACCGAAATAAAATTATTTGATACAATACGGGCAAAGCAGGTTGCCATTGCCAACACAAAATTATATATTAATAAAGCAGAAGGTTTTATTGGAACGGTTTTAAAAAAAGATGAATTTTTATGTGATTGTTCTGAGTTTGATGACATTATTGCTTTTACCAAACAAGGCACAATGAAAGTGGTAAAAGTTTCTGATAAAATCTTTATTGGTAAAGATATTTTGCATGCAGCTGTGTTTCAGAAAAATGATGAGCGCACAACGTATAACATGATTTATACAGATGGAAAATCCGGTGTGAGTTATGCAAAGCGTTTTAATGTTACAGGTATAACGCGCGATAAAGAATATGATCTTACTAAAGGCAGTGATAAAAGTAAAGTGCATTATTTTTCTGTTAATCCAAATGGTGAAGCGGAAGTTGTAAAAATTAATTTAAGCCCTACCTGTTCTGCGCGTATAAAAGAATTTGATTTTTATTTTGAAACACTTGATATAAAAGGGAGAAGCAGCATGGGTAACCAGGTTACAAAATATACTGTGCGCACTGTTAAGTTTAAAGAAAAAGGTACAGCAACATTAGCAGGCAGAAAACTTTGGTATGATAATATTTATGGAAGATTGAACGGTGATGAAAAGGGAGTTTTATTAGGCAGCTTTGAAGCAGAAGATAAAATCATTAGTATTTATAAAGATGGCAGTTATGAGTTAACCGATCTCGAATTAACGCAACGATTTGATGCAGATAAAATCCTTACCATAGAAAAATTTAATGCTGAAAAAATTATTACCGCTGTATATGCTGATACTGATAAGAAACAATATTATGTAAAGCGTTTTAATATTGAAACAACAAGCCTGCACAACAAATTTTTCTTTATAAAAGAAGATGGTAATACAATATTAGAAACAATAACAACAAACCAGGATCCTGTTTTATATTTTGAAAAAGGAAAAGGCACACAGGTTAAAAAAATAAAATATAAGATTGGAAAGAACATTGAAGTTACCGGCTGGAAGTCTGTAGGAACAAGATTTGAAGATTATAGTAAATCTGTAAAAATGCATTGGGTAAATGGTAATGAAAATGCACAGCAAAGTTTATTTGAGTAATCAGCTTGTAAAAGCGTTCATATATTGGTTGAATGATGCCTTGTTAAATGCTTCAGCAATATAACCGATATAATTATCCGGTCTTAATAAACAAATGAATGAAGATGAAAATCCTGCTTTACTTAATGCGTTATCGTTCGCATTATTTTTTTCTATTTGAATAATGTTGAACAAATTATTTGCAATTGCATCTTTCATTTCAACGTCATAACATAATAAAATAAAAGGCTTGTTTGCGTTATCACGAATCAAATGAAAAACTGAAATATCTTTATTATTAACTGAAATTTTTAAATACGGAAAACGCATACCTGCTTTTATTTTTCCTGATTTTCCCTGCGATAAAAATGAATCTTTATAACTAATTTCTGTTTGCGAAATCATTTCAAAAAATGCTTTTCTTATCACATGAACTTTCATTAAAGAAGGAACAATGGCAGGTATAATATACATTCTTAAAAAAACATGCAGCTTATTATTTTTAGACATTATGTTGAACATTTTGTCTGTTGTTTTTAATAAACTTTCTGCCACAGGATTTCTTTCTTCGTGATACGTATTTAATAGACTTTTATTTGCTTTTTGTTGAATTACCAGTGCTAATTTCCATGAAAGATTATAAGCATCCTGCAAACCAGTATTCATTCCCTGACCGCCGGCTGGGCTATGCACATGCGCCGCATCTCCGCAAAAAAAGATGTTGCCTTTATTGAATGATTTAATTTTTTTATGGTGCAATCTATAGGTAGAATACCATTGCGTATTGTTGAAACCAAGATTCATCTCTGCATCTTTTTCAACCTGATCACTTACTTCATCAAAACTTATTTCGTTATGATGATAAAATTGCTTTGGTAAAATGCCAATGGCACGAAAGCGCTTTTCACCAATCATTGGAAATAATAAATTAAATGTATCATCCGCTACAAAAAAATTAATACTATTATCACAGATTGCAGCTTTAATATGTGTATCGGCAACATAAAAAATATTGTCATAAGCGCTGCCTGTAAATTCTATTGCTGCTATTTCTCTTACTGTGCTTTTTCCACCATCACATGCAATTATATATTTTGCAGCAACTTTATCCTGCCTATTATTTTGTTTTATTGTAATTATAAAATCATCCTGTTTTTCTTCATATGCAATCAGCTCTGCATTCCATTCAACATCGTAAGAATACTTTTTCAAATAATTATATAGCAATGTTTCATTTTTACTTTGCTCATACATTATTACAAAATCGAATGGTGTTACATCAGTTCCTAAGTTTTCAAATTTTGCTTCGCCAACTTTTTTACCTTTCCGCCAAAAGCAAAGCCCGTTTGCTTTTTCACTGTTTGCAAGTATTTCATCACTCAACCTCATCTGCTCATAAATTTCCATACTTCTTCCCTGTACAACTACTGCTCTTGATTCAGTTGTGGGTGCAGCTTTTTTATCAATAATTAGAAAATCAATCGTAAAACGTGTTAATTGTGCAGCTAACATTAAGCCGGTTGGCCCTGCACCGCAAATAATTACTGAATAAAATTGTTTCATGAGCTTATACTTATAAACTGACGGGCAATATAAATTTAAGGAAAGTGTTATCAGCAAATTGCATTTCTTATTTTTATGCTTTGACTATAATAAATTGCTTGACACCACTATTTGTTGCAGCATTGATAATGTTGGATCGATAAGAATTTATTTCATTGCTTCTAATTCTTTTTGCAAAAGAAACATTTCATCTCTTAGTCTTGCAGCTTCAATAAAATCTAAATCTCTTGCAGCTTTTTCCATTTCTTTTTTTGTTTTATTAATTGCTTTTTCCATTTGCGGAATTGTTTTGTATTGAACCTGTTCTTCTGCAGCACGATTAGTAACAATATCTTCATCGCCTTGAATAGCATATGGATTTTTAGGATCAAACCCTTTTATATCAAGCACAGATGTTTGTGCAAAAACATTTTCTTTTGTTTTCTTTATTGTTGTTGGTGTAATGCTGTGTTCAATGTTATATGCAACCTGTTTTTCTCTTCTGCGATCGGTTTCATCAATTGTTTTTTGCATGCTTTCCGTCATTTTATCAGCATAAAAAATTACAAGTCCATCTACGTTACGCGCAGCACGACCTGCAGTTTGAGTAAGTGATCTTTCATTTCTTAAAAATCCTTCCTTATCTGCATCAAGAATTGCAACGAGAGAAACTTCAGGCAAATCCAATCCTTCACGCAAAAGGTTTACACCAACCAAAACATCAATTTCACCTAAACGTAATTGTCTTAATATTTCAATACGCTCAAGTGTATCAACATCGCTGTGTATGTATTTTGATTTTATGCTGATACGTTGTAAATATTTATCCATTTCTTCTGCCATGCGTTTGGTTAATGTTGTAACCAATACGCGATCACCTTTTGTAACACGCTTATCTATTTCATCTAATAAATCATCTATTTGATTTACTGATGGACGAATTTCTATCGGTGGTTCTAATAATCCTGTTGGACGAACAACTTGTTCAACAACGATGCCGCCGCTTTTTTCAAGTTCGAAATCGCCGGGGGTTGCACTTACATAAATAGTTTGGTCTGTCATGTTTTCGAATTCATGAAAATTCAATGGACGATTATCCAAAGCGCTTGGCAAACGAAATCCATATTCAACTAAAACTAATTTGCGGCTTCTATCACCGCCATACATACCGGCAACCTGCGGAATAGTTTGATGGCTTTCATCAATAACACATAAAAAATCTTTTGGAAAATAATCAAGCAAACAAAATGGTCTTGTGCCGGGTTGTCTTCGATCAAAAAATCTTGAATAATTTTCAATGCCATTACAAAAACCAAGTTCACGTATCATTTCCAAATCGTATTCTACTCTTTCTTTCAGGCGTTGGGCTTCAATAACTTTTCCGGTATTTTTAAAATATTCCACTTGTAAGCGCATTTCATCTTGTACCTCATACAATATTGTTTGCATCATATCTTTTGGAGCTAGATATAAATTAGCAGGAAAAATAGCTGCATTATCAACTTTCATTATTCGTTTGTTGCTATGTATATCTATTGTTTCGATGTCTTCAATCTCGTCGCCAAAAAAAGTGATGCGATAACCATAATCAGCATAAGGTAGATTAATATCTATGGTATCGCCTTTTACGCGAAATGTTCCGCGTTTAAATTCAAGCTGTGTTCTATTATATAAACTATTAACAAGCGCATGTAAAAATCCCTGACGTGAAATGGTTTGCTTTTTTGCAATGCGTACAATTCCATTTTCAAAATCAGTAGGATTGCCAATACCATAAATACAACTTACACTTGCTACAACAATTATATCCCGCCTGCCTGTTAGCAATTCGCTTGTTGCCTGCAGGCGAAGTTTATCAAGCTCTTCATTAATACTTAAATCTTTTTCTATATACACATCGCTAACAGGCATGTATGCTTCGGGTTGATAATAATCATAATAAGAAACAAAATAACCAACCGCATTTTCAGGAAAAAACTGTTTAAACTCTCCATATAATTGCGCAACCAAAGTTTTATTATGTGTTAACACAAGTGTTGGGCGCTGTACATTTTGAATAACATTTGCCATGGTAAATGTTTTACCACTGCCGGTAACGCCCAACAATGTTTGATAGTTTTCACCACTTAAAATTCCATCTGTTAATTGTTGTATTGCCTGCGGCTGATCGCCACTTGGACTATAGGGAGCAAATAATTTAAAAGGCATTGTGCAAGATAATTAGTAATTTTTATTGCATTCGTTTAACAAAGTGCTAAAAGCCGCTATGTATTAATAACAAATTTTCAATTGTTTATAATTTAAATATGAAAATAAAAAATGCCTGATTGTATATTTTAATTTCTTAAAAAGGTTTTTATTCTTTTGAATTATAAAAGTGGCAAAGTTGTTGCTTATATAGCAGAAATTATTTAATCACGTAAAAGTTTAACCATGAAAAAGATACTATTTTCTGTAGCCGTAATATTAGGC
>CAXSDU010000058.1:10200-23908 GCA_964236165.1 uncultured Parafilimonas sp.
ATAGTTGGTATTTCAGTAGCAAATTCAGGAACTACAAATGCACAAGTTCCTGCAAATAATCATAATTATATTATGAAAGACACAGTACCAAGTGATACTACAAAGCCTTCAGATTCTACGTTAATAAAATTTTAATATTCGTTCGGGGGCTTTATTGATCGTAATGACAAAGCTTTTGCATTATGCAAAAGCTTTGTCATTTATAATCTTTTTTATTAAGTATAGAATTAATTTATTTGAATTTTCAGCCATTTAATTTTTTTATTATTTCAACAATATTGATATAACTGTTTTGAAGTTTTTCATTTAAATTTTTTACATCAACCCACTCTACTTCTTCAATTCCTTCTTCTCTTTGTGGTGTTAATTGCTGGTTACTTGTTGCGTACATTTTAAACCAATGTGTTTCTTTTATAGCTTCTTCATTAGAATAGTTATTAAAATATTCGTGATGTGTAACACCTATAAAATTTTTAAGTTCTACTTTTTTTAAACCTGTTTCTTCTTTTACCTCACGCAAAGCACATTCTTCAATACTTTCTCCTTCATCTAATTTGCCTTTTGGTAAATCCCATTTTTGTCTTCGGTATATCATTAATAATTCATTTTTACGATTGAATATTAATCCGCCGGCAGCAATAATTTTCTTTATCATTTTTTAATGAAGATAAATATCGGTTTAAATAAATAATATAATGTTAACAAACAAACATTCAAATAAATAACGCTTTTATATTCGCAACATGAAGTATGAAAAAATTATTGCAGAAAGATTATTAGAGATTGGTGCAATAAAATTAAATCCATATGAGCCATTCACCTGGGCTAGTGGATGGAAAAGCCCGATATATTGTGACAACAGGAAAGCTTTGTCGTTTCCTTTTACACGCGATTTTATTAAGAGTGAATTGTGCAATGTGCTATTTGAAGAATTTCAGGAAGCTGATATGATAGCAGGCGTTGCGACAGCAGGTATTGCATGGGGAGCGATGGCTGCCGACCAACTGAAGTTGCCTTTTATTTATGTACGCTCAAAACCAAAAGAACATGGATTAGGTAACCAGATAGAAGGTTTTTTAGAAGCAAATAAAAAAATAATTATAGTGGAAGATTTAATATCAACCGGTAAAAGCAGTTTGCAGGTAGCAGATGTTTTGCGCAATTCAAATGCTGAAGTTGTGGGTATGCTTTCTATTTTTAATTATGGTTTTGATAGTGCAGCAGAAGCATTTAAAAAAGCAGACATAACAATGAAATCATTAACTAACTATACTGCGTTACTTGAGCTTGCAAAAGAAAAAAAATTTATTTCAGAGGAAACGGAACAGTTATTGATTCAATGGAAATTGAATCCAGCCGAATGGCAAGCCGTTGCTAAAAATTGAAAGCACAAAGCGGTAACATTTAAATTAAATGTTACCGCTTACTATTTTAAAAAATAATTATCTCATTATTCACTTTAAGCTGAAGCTCTTTTTTATCACTGTCTTCAGCATACCCAATAATTTTTGCTTCAATATTAAAACCTGCTGCTGTTGATATCATTTCTTCCGCTGCGGATTCATTTGTAAATATTTCAAGGCGGTGACCCATATTAAAAACCTGGTACATTTCTCTATCATCGGCGCCGGAGTTTTGTTGTATGATCTGGAAAATTTCCGGCGGTGTAAATAAATTATCTTTTATAATTTTTAATGGCTTAGGCAAGTACTTCATACACTTTGTTTGTCCGCCACCACTGCAATGAATTACACCATTAATTTCAGCAAAATAATTCTCAACTAAAATTTTCATTAATGGTGCGTAAGTACGTGTTGGAGACAATAAAAGCTTTCCTACAGTAGTATTATTTTCGTTCTGTTTCGTACTTATTATTTCTTCATCTATTTTATCTTTTCCAATATAAACAACTTCATCTGCTAATGATGGTTCGAATGTTTCAGGATATTTTTCAGCATAATTTTTATGCAACACATCGTGCCTTGCGCTTGTTAATCCATTACTTCCAATTCCGCTGTTATATTTGTTTTCGTAAGTAGCTTGTCCATAACTGGAAAAGCCAACAATTACATCACCGGCTTTAATTTTTTCATTCGTAATAAGTTTATTTTTTTGCCATCTTGCCATCATTGTTCCGTTTACTGAAATTGTTCTTACCACATCTCCAACATCTGCAGTTTCTCCGCCGAGATAATGAATATTTATACCGAATGATTTTAGCGAATCAAAAAAACTTTGCGTACCATTGATTATTTCTTCAAGCACTTCACCCGGTATTACTAATTTGTTCCTGTCAATGGTTGAAGAAAATAAAATATTATTATAAATACCAGTACATAAAAGATCATCAAGATTCATAACAATTGCATCCTGTGCAATACCTTTCCAAACAGAAATATCTCCGGTTTCTTTCCAATACAAATAAGCTAAAATACTTTTTGTGCCGGCACCATCTGCATGCATAATATTTACAAATGCGTCATCATTATTTAAATAATCAGGGTAAATTTTACAAAAAGCAAATTCATACAATCCCTTATCTAATTTTTTTATAGCAGCGTGAACTTCTTCTTTTTGTGCAGATACACCACGTTTTGAATACAGTGACATTAAAAAGATTAAGCAACAAATGTAAATATCAAACGCTATCTTTTACTATTGAGTAATGAACAAAGGACTTTAGTTTTGCTACATGCAGGTACACTATTCGGTAAATAATTTACCAGCCTTTAAAAATACAGTTGTAACTGTTGGAACATTTGATGGAGTGCATCTGGGGCACAGGCAAATAATTAAACAGCTTAAAGAAGAAGCTGCTTCTGTAAATGGCGAAACATTAATTATTACTTTTCACCCGCATCCGCGTACGGTAGTTGATAAAAAACCTGTCGCACTTTTAAATACTTTACATGAAAAGATTCTTTTAATTGAAACTTTAGGTATAAATCATTTAGTAATAGTTCCTTTCGATAAAACCTTTTCTAATCAGACACCTGATGAATATGTAAAAAATTTTTTGTTTGAAAAATTTAATCCACATACAATTATTATTGGTTACGATCATAAGTTTGGTAAACATCGTGCGGGCAATTATCAGTTACTCGAAGAGTATGGAAAAGAACTCGGTTTTATTGTTAAAGAAATTCCTGAAGAGATCATAAATGAATCTGTGATAAGTTCTACTTTAATAAGAAAAGCTTTGTTGAATCATAACATTGAAGAAGCGAATAAGTATTTGGGTTATAATTATTTTTTTGAAGGTGTGGTGGTTGATGGCAATAAACTTGGAAGAACACTTGATTATCCTACCGCAAATATTACTATAAGAGACGAAATGAAGCTGGTTCCTGCAAATGGAATTTACATAGTTGAAGCGGAAATAGTAAGTGAAATGCTTGTAAAAAGTAATGATCATTTTACAAAAATGCAGGGAATGATGAGTATTGGTGTTCGACCAACAATTAATGGGCAAGACCGCACCATAGAAATTAATATTTTTAATTTTGAAAAAGATATTTATGGTAAAACATTAAAAATATTCATACGTAAATATTTGCGCAATGAAGAGAAGTTTAATTCGCTTGATGAATTAAAAGTGCAAATGCAAAAAGATAAAATAAATAGTTTGAATTACTTTTCAACTGTTGAATAAAAGTGATTAATTAATGTAACTGGTTTTTATTTGCTTGATAATCTTTATAACATTGTTCAATAAAATATCCTAATTCAAGATCATTCATAAGCAGCACTTCTTCATAAGATGGACGATAATAATTCATAAAATCATCTAATTGCTTACCATCAAAACCTGTTAGTTTTTTTACAAGATATTTGGTATACCGGTGGTCAATATATTTATCATGTTCTTCTTGTATAAGTCTTTGTTGAAAAGAAAGCATTTCGCGATTCCGCTTAAATCTAAATGCATCAATTATCTGGTCCAAATCAAACCCAACAGTTAAACCACCGGGAGTATATGTTGAAGGATTTGATTGACTAATTTTTAAACCAGGTTTATGAAAATTAAAAGCTTTTGCATATTCCTGCCTGTTTTGTAATGAATCGAGCTTATAATTTTTAGTAGCCACTGTTACTTCAGGCAACCATCGCGCATCTACATACAGAGCAATATCAAAACTTTCCGGGTGCGCAATCGTGTCAATCGGATATCTCATCGTTTGTTTGTTGAGATAGCTAAACCATAACGAATCATTTTTTCTTACGCTTATAGTATAATTACCTATAGAATCACTTATAGTAAAATGTCCTGAGCTTGTTTGTACAGAAACTGCCTCCAAAGGTTTTTTACTAAAATAATCAGAAACTTTTCCGCTGATAGTTTGGCCAAATGCAATTTTTGAAATTGAAATTAATAGTATTAGAATAAAGACTGGTTTCAGGTAATTGCTTTAAGATGTAATATTACAATCAAGCTTTTATTTTAATTGAATGGAAAAGTTAATGTAAGGAAAGTTATCTGCCCATATATACCATTAAAATTTGTACATCACTTGGATTTACACCTGATATTCGGCTAGCCTGTCCTAAAGTTCTAGGTTTTATTTTTTTGAATTTTTGCAGTGCTTCTGAACTTAAAGAAGAAATGTGATCATATTCAAAAGTATCGGGTATTACTATATTTTCCATATGGCTCATTTTTTTTACAAGATCCATTTCTTTTTCAATATATCGTTCGTACTTAACTTGTATTTCTGCTTGTTCTAATACATCTTTACTAAAACCTTTAAGCTTTTGTTGCAAGGTTGAAACTGCATTTATAAATGGAATTAAACTTACATCAGGTCTTAATAAAAGTTTTAATGTTTTTTGCTTTTCTTCAATTTTTGCAGAATTTATTGTTTCAAAATAAGTATTAACATCTTGTGGTTCAAGGCTAATATGTTGTAACAAACTAATAAGGTTAGCAACTCCTTCTTTTTTCGCAAGCACTTTTTCCATTCTATCCTGAGAAGCTAGTCCTAATCGATAGCTTTTTTCCGTTAAGCGCAGATCTGCATTGTCTTGTCGTAACAACGTTCTAAACTCTGCTCTGCTTGTAAACATACGATAAGGTTCATCAGTTCCTTTTGTAATAAGATCATCTATTAATACACCGATATAAGCTTCATTTCTATTAAGTATAAATGGTTCTAGATTGTGTACTTTTTGATGAGCATTTATTCCTGCCATAATTCCCTGGCAGGCAGCTTCTTCATAACCAGTAGTACCATTAATTTGTCCTGCAAAAAATAAGTTTTCAATTAATCTTGTTTCAAGAGTATGTTTTAATTGGGTAGGTGGAAAATAATCATATTCAATCGCATATCCAGGGCGAAACAATTTTGCAGAATGAAACCCTGGAATAATACGAATAGCTTCGTACTGTATTTCTTCTGGTAGCGATGTAGAAAATCCATTTAAATAGATTTCAACTGTATTAAATCCTTCAGGCTCAACAAAAAGTTGATGTCTATCTCTTTCTGCAAAACGATTAATTTTATCTTCAATACTTGGGCAATACCTTGGTCCAATACCTTCTATTCTGCCACAATACATTGGACTTTTATCAAATCCTTTCTTTAAAACAGCATGAACTCTTTCGTTTGTATATGTTATATGACAAGGAAGTTGTTTTTCAGGCACTATTTTTTGTATATCTAAGTATGAAAAGCCTGTAATTAATTCATCTCCATGCTGAATTTCCATTTTACTATAATCCAGACTTCTTCCGTCAATCCTGGGAGGTGTTCCAGTTTTTAATCTTTTACTTTCAAAACAAGCTTCTACTAATTGTTCAGTAACACCGGTAGAACTTTTTTCGCCAATTCTTCCACCACCAAAATGCTTTTCTCCTATATGTATTACTCCATTTAAAAATGTACCACTGGTTATTATTACAGATTTTGAATTTATTGAATGGCCAAGATTTGTTATAACGCCTTTTATCTTACCTGTTGTAATAAGAAACCCTTTTACAGAATCCTGATAAAAATCAATATTCTTAGTTTTTTCTAAAAGTTGACGCCATGTAGCACTAAACAACATTCGATCGTTTTGTGACCTTGGACTCCACATTGCCGGACCCTTACTTGTATTAAGCATACGAAATTGAATCATGCTTTTATCAGTAACAATTCCGCTGTATCCACCCAATGCATCTATTTCTCTAATAATTTGTCCTTTTGCGATTCCTCCCATGGCGGGATTACAACTCATTTGAGCTGTAGTTTGCATATTCATTGTAATAAGCAAAACTTTACTACCTAAGTTTGCCGCGGCTGCTGCTGCCTCACAGCCGGCGTGACCTGCTCCAACAACAATTACATCATATTCTGCAGACATTGATTAAAATATTTAGTGACCTTTCACGTGGAACTAATTTTGAGAACAAGCAAAATCTTCAACTAAAAAAATAGAACCATTTTCATAAAAAGAACTTCCGATGCCAGTTTCCAAAAAATCACGATTCAGAAGTGCCGTCCTATGTCCTAAATTTGGGATATTAATATCTAAATATAAGAGAACGAGCAAAATAATAGGTTCATCTTGCCCATAACTAATATTTTCAGCTCCACACTTTGCTACTTTGTTTTTTTTGAATCGATCGACAAAAGAATCCCCATTTGTTGAATTATGCGATGGGTTAACATTATGATCTGTTATGTCTTTAGAAAATTCTTGCGCCATTTCATTTAATTTAGGACTTAGTTTAAGCATAGGTAACGACGAATTAACATATAATACCTTTTTTAAACTACTTAGGTTGCCCCCAGTTAATTGCGGATATACTTTAACAACTGGTATTATTACACTATCAAAAAACTGACGAGGGTAAGCTCTACTATAATTTACCCAATAATAAAACACTTGCGCGCTCTTTGACAAAGCAGCATACTCAGACTGATTAGAGCAAAACTTATTTACATTTTCATTAATAAAATTGAATTTAGGAAGTGGTTTGACTTCAAAAGTCATAAACTCTTGGGAATAACAACCAATTGTAAAAATTAATAATAATATTAATATTGTAAGTTTCACGTGAAATCTGAATAAAATACTTGAATGTAAAAGTCCTCAGTTCGTCGCATTACTGCTATCTCTTTCTTAAATTTATCATTGTAACCACATAAATGCAGAACTCCATGAATCATAACTCTTAATAATTCATTTTGGTACAACACATTATAAGTTTTCGCATTTTCTTTTACTCTATCAGTACTTATGTATATATAGCTCTCGATAAACTTATCATCAGAAACCGGAAACGTAAGTATATCAGTAAAAAAATTATGATTTAAATATTTGCTGTTTAAACTAAGTAAAAACCTATCTGAACAAAAAATAAATGAAATTCCTTTTAATACTTTTTCTTCGTTTTTAATTATTGTTTGGAAAAAAGTTTCATAAATTTTCTTGTTTTTTATATTAGGCTTGCCTAAAGAATAAAATTTAATCTTTCCCATTCTTACGAAAGTCGTAAAACTAAAAAAAAATCATAGCATAGCTTTGTTATTATGAAATTATCAGAATTACGCGTTGGACAACTTGCAACGATTTCTAGTTTCGAGAAAGATGAAATTGCTATTAAGCTAATGGAAATGGGATTAATTCCTGGAGAAAAAATTCACATTGAAAAGTTTGCACCTCTCGGTGATCCAATTTCGATTTTTGTTGCTGGTTATAAGTTAAGTTTAAGAATAGATGAAGCTAAATATATAAATGTTGAAATTTCATAAATTATTAATTATCAGGCACTTACATGAAAATTGCGCTTTTTTTTGGCTCTTTTAATCCAATCCATATAGGGCATTTAATAATCGCTGAACACATTGTAAGTTTTTTTACAGATAAGGTTTGGTTTGTTGTTTCGCCTCAAAATCCTCTAAAAGAAACTGAAGAATTACTGGGTATTAAAGATCGTATTTCATTAATCGATTCTATTCTTGAAAAAAACTTAAATTTTCAACTTTCAACCGTAGAACTAGATCTTCCAAAACCTTCCTATACAATTGATACACTTTATGAGTTAAAGAAGATTCATCCTCAGCATGATTTTTTTTTAATAATGGGTTCTGATAATTTTTTGAACATTAATAAATGGAAATCTTATAAAATTTTATTAAATAATTATAAATTTCTTATTTATCAAAGACCTTCTTTTCAGATGACAAATAATAAGATACCAAATAATGTTAAGCTTTTAAATGGTCCTTTAATAAATATATCTTCTACTCAAATAAGAAATTTAATTAAAGAAAATATTAGTATTCGTTATTTAGTACCAGATAAAGTAATAAGTATGATTAAAAAGAATAGTTTTTATCGAAATATTAGTAAGAACAATTAAGTTTAGGTATCCTTTAAAAAAATTAACAGTATTCCAACAAAAATAAAATTCTTATAAGCATTTTTGTATTTAAAAAGTCAATTGAGGTTGCATTGTGACATATTCTGATTATTATTATCGCTTTTCGACCAGCCACCATAATCTTTTACGCAGTTTAATTTTATAATTTCCAGTTATATATTTTTTAATATGATCCATTGCTTCATCTACACTATCCGTTATTAAAACAAGTTGCAGATCTTCCAGATTAATTGTTTTTTCCTTTACCATATCACCCATTAATTCCGCAAGGTCTTTATAAAATTCTTTTCCAAACAAAATAATAGGAAATTGTATAAGACTCTTTGTTTGAATTAATGTAAGCACATCAAAATACTCATCCATAGTTCCAAAACCGCCGGGCATGCATATAAAGGCATAAGAATATTTTATAAGCAAAGCCTTACGCACAAAAAAATGATCAAATACAACACATTTGTGCAAGTATTTATTTGCCTTTTGTTCGAAAGGCAGCTTAATGTTACAACCGACAGACATGCCATCGTTCTCGTAAGCACCACGATTTGCAGCCTCCATTATTCCCGGTCCTCCGCCCGTCATAGTCGTAAATCCGGTTTCTGCAATTCGTTTACCAAGTTCCTGAGCCATTTTATAATAAATATGATTTTCTTTAAATCTTGCCGAGCCAAAAATAGTTATGCATGGACCTACAAAATGAAGATTACGAAAACCTTTTATAAATTGAAATAAAACTTTTATTGCAAACAGAAATTCATATCCTCGGCTTTTTGGACCCTCTAAATAAACCTGCTCTTTTGCAGGAATAATACGATTCGCTTCTTTCGTTGCCATTAGTAAAAATAAGTATGAAATGAATTTAAAATAAGCCCAAAGCATTCATATAATTTTTTATCATGACTTTTGATAAAATAGTTATATGCTTTTACATATCAATGCAGAAAATCCTAATCCCCACCACATTAAAACGGTCACAACGTGTCTACTTGATGGTGGCATTATCATTTACCCAACCGATACAATTTATGGACTAGGCTGCGATATATTTAAACCAAAAGCAATTGAAAAAATCTGTCGTATAAAAAATATTGCGCCGCAAAAAGCGCAATTAAGTTTTGTTTGTTCTGATTTAAGCGACTTAAGCAAATACACAAAGGGAATTTCTACACCGCTTTATCGCATTTTAAAAGAATATTTACCTGGACCTTATACTTTTATTTTGCCCGCAAGTAAAGAGGTTCCAAAAATTCTGCAGAGCAAAAAAAGCACAATTGGTTTGCGCATTCCAAATCATAAAATTGCAAGAGAAATCGTAATGCATTTACAACACCCGATATTATCTGCATCATTACCTGGAGAAATGGTTGAAGAATATACCGATCCTGAATTAATATATGAAAATTTTAAAAATCTTGTTGATATAATTATTGATGGTGGTATTGGAGGAATGATTCCATCAACTGTTATAGATTGTACAAGAGATAATTATGAGGTAATAAGAATGGGTGCTGGCGAATGGAATACGAGTAACCATTAAAATTGAAATTAACTAAACGGCATCTTAACAATTTTTGCTTTTATCGGATTACTTCGGATATCTATGAAAATTTCATTATCCAAAACAGCTTTATCAATATCAATATAACCCATACCAATTGCTTTGTTTAATGTTGGTGATTGTGTGCCACTTGTTACTTTACCAATTAATTTTCCTTCTCCATCTTTAATAAGATAATCATGGCGCGGAATACCACGATCAATCATTTCAAAACCAACGAGCTTTCTTTTAATGCCTGCTGCTTTCTGCGTTTCCAAAATTTTTTTTGCTGTGAAAGAAGAATCTTTGTTCAATTTTGTTATCCAGCCCAATCCTGCTTCAAGAGGAGACGTTTTATCATCAATATCATTTCCGTACAAACAAAAACCCATTTCCAAACGTAATGTATCTCTGGCGCCAAGACCTATCGGTTTTATGTTTGATAATTTACCTGCATTAAAAATTGCATTCCATATTTTTTCTGCATCATCATCTTTATCTTCAAAATAAATCTCTACGCCACCTGCACCGGTATACCCGGTTGCGCTAATAAGCACATTATCAACACCTGCAAATTTTCCTTTTATAAACGTGTAATACTTTAAGTTGAGAATATCAATGTCTGTTAATGATTGTAATATTTTTGTAGCATTCGGTCCTTGAATTGCAAGTAAACATGTTTTGTCGCTAATGTTATGCATTTCTGCCTGTTGTGTATTGTGTTGTTTAATCCAGTTCCAGTCTTTCTCAATATTACTTGCATTAACAACAAGCATGTACGTTTTATTCTCTTCGATACAGTACACAATCAAATCATCTATAACTCCGCCTTCATTATTTGTAAGCGAACTGTATTGTGCTCTCCCTTTTGATAGTTTAGAAGCATCATTTGTTGTTACGCGCTGAATTAAATCTAATGCATGGCCGCCCTTTAAAATAAATTCTCCCATGTGGCTTACATCAAACACACCGGCATTATTACGCACAGCTGCATGTTCATCATTAATACCCGAATAACTTATCGGCATATTATAGCCTGCAAATTCAGCCATTTTTGCTTTAAGCTCAATATGTTTTTGTATAAACGGCGTGTTCTTCATATCGCAAATGTATCATAACAATAACTGTTATCTTTCGGGATAAAAAATAAACTGGTTAAAAACATTATGAATTTTTTATGTCTGAATTTTATTTCCTTTTGTCTGATTTAAACGTTATGGAATTGGCACTTAAATAGCTTTGTCCAATTACAAATGTTAGCAGCACAAATATCTATTGATGAAAAACAACGGTCCTCTGAATTATACCGGTACAATATTATAGATACGCCACCTGAGGAGGCCTTTAACAAGTTGGCTTTACTGGCTTCGCATATATGCAAAACGCCCATCTCTGCTATTTCTTTCATTGATGGCACGCGTCATTGGGTGAAAGCGGTTGTAGGAATTAAAAAAAACCTGCTTGACCGCAATTTGTCTTTTTTTTCCCATGCTACTATAAATGATGATCTGCTTGAAATTAAAAATGCGTTGCGTGATAAAGACTTTTGTAAAAATCCACTTGTAAAACAAAACCCTAAGATTCGCTTTTTTGCATGCTTCCCTTTAATTACATTAAAAGGTTATAAGATTGGTGTTTTGTGTGTTGCAGATACGAAAGCCAGAAAACTTTCTAAACAACAATCTTTTTCATTAAAAATGTTAAGCAAACAAATTATACAATTATTGGAATTAAGGATGCTTAATAAAAAAGTAGATTATATAGCGGAAACGCAACAACAAATTATTTCTGTTATATCTCATGATATAAGAAGCCCATTACATTCAATAAAAAGTTTTCTTGATTTACTTTCAGAAAAATCTTTAAATAAAGAAGAACAGGAAAAAATGTTTTCTGCATTAAACACCAGCGTAAACCGCACTTTACACTTGTTGGATAACCTTGTAGAATGGGGCAAAATTCAGCTTCATAATTTAGAAAGAAATGAAGTCTTAAACCTAAAAGATGTTGTACAAGAATGCGTAGAGCAGGCTGAATTAAATATAATCATAAAACAAAATAAAATTATAAACGATGTAAATAATTCCTTAATTAATGCAGATAAACAAGGCATACAATTTATTTTACGCAACCTAATATCTAATGCAAACAAATTCACAGAAAATGGAACAATTAAAATTTCGTCTGCTATTAAAAACGGTAAATGTTTTATAAGTGTAAAAGATTCCGGCGTTGGTATAGAAATGGATAAAGTAAATGTGTTACTTAAAAACACAGGCATGTTTCACACAATCGGTACCCAAAATGAAAAAGGTAGCGGGCTTGGCCTTTCGCTTATAAAAAGCTATTTAAATAAAACAGAAAATAATATTGAAATAAAAAGCATTTTGCGCGAAGGCACTTCTGTAAGTTTTTCAATAAGTTCTAGCGATGATTTAATTACCGTACTCGCTTAAAAATTTTATACGCATAATTTTAAGCTGTTCCCAATTATAACCGCTATCTGATAATTCTTCCTGCGCAACTTGTAATGAAGAATCTTCACAGTTTTTGAAGTAATCAATTATTTCATCCTTATCATTATTATCAAGATTCATATCGTCAATAGCATAATCAAGATTAAGCCGTGTGCCACTGGCAACAATAGTTTCCATTTCCTCCAGCAAGCCATCTAGCCGTAAATCTTTGTTACGGGCAATAGTAGAAAGTGGAATTTTTTTATCAATATTCTGAATAATATAAATTTTGTTGTTACTTCTGTTTGCAACAGATTTCATTATAAAATCATCAGGTCTTTCCACATCATTTTCTTCTACATATTTCGAAATAAGATCAACAAAAGGTCTTCCGAATTTTAATGCCTTTCCTTTGCTTACGCCCTGGCATTTTTCAAGTTCTGCAAGTGTTGTAGGATACATTGTTGCCATATCCTGCAGCGATGTTTCAAGAAAGATAACAAACGGTGGTAATTTTTTCTTTTTGCCTTCCTGGTGGCGAAGTTCTTTCAACATTTCAAAAAGCTTTTCATCTGCTGCTGCACTAGTTCCACCATTTTCACCTTCATCATCATCTGCATTAGCTTCTTCAAACAAATTATTTAAAACTATTTTAAATGAAGTTGGTTTCTTCATAAACTTTACACCCGCTTCGGTGAACTTCAGCAATCCATATTCCTCAATATCTTTTCTTATTAAATTTCCCAACAACATCTGCCGTATTAAGCTATTCCAGAAATGCTCATCCTTTTCTTTTCCAATACCAAATTCAGGAAATCCTTCATGCCGAAACATTGTTGTTTGCGGTGTCATTTTTCCGATGATAATTGTTACAACATACTCTGCCGGAAATTTTTCATCAAGCGCTTTAATTACTTTAAGTGCCTGTACAACTTCATCTTTTGTTTCTATTTTTTCTTTAGGATGAAGGCAATTATCACAGCTTCCGCATTTTTCTTCTTTTCTTTCTTCACCAAAATAATGCAACAAAATTTTTCTTCTGCATACTGAACTTTCCGCATAAGCAACGGACTCATTAATAAGCTGAGCGCCTACCTCTCGTTCGCTTAAAGGTTTATCACGCATTAAATGTTCCAGCTTGCTAACATCTTTATGCGAATAATATAAAATACACTTTCCTTCTAAACCATCTCGCCCTGCTCTACCGGTTTCCTGATAATAATTTTCTATAGATTTTGGAATATTATAATGAATTACGAACCGTATATCGGGTTTATCAATGCCCATTCCAAATGCAATTGTGGCAACAATTACCTGTACATCTTCATTTAAAAAAAGATCCTGTCTTTC
>CAXSDU010000059.1:0-23838 GCA_964236165.1 uncultured Parafilimonas sp.
GTAGTAAAAAGTTTTAAGCCAAGTTGTTTGTACAGCTTTATCTTGTCAGTAATTTGTTCTGCGGTCATGCTTGCTGCTTTTATTTATTATTGATAGTCATAAAATAAAAAAACCTTCTTTTAAGAAGGTTATATTTTATTGATTATTTATTTAGTTGTTACAATAGAATTTCCTTCGCTAAAAGATCATTACACATACAACAACAAAATGAAGAAAGATTATACATTATTTGCTTTGAGTGACAAATATAGAAATGAATTTTGTTTGAAAGAATATTTTTTGAATGATTAACAATCATTGATACAAGTTTGTAAATAAGATGTGTGTATTGTACAATGAACCCATCATAGCACACCACATTGTAATTACTTTGGTTGATTTAGTAAAAGCATTTTTGTACATCGTAAAAGAATTAGCCTTCACAATTATATGACGTGCAGCTAAAACAAATTGCAAAACAACTATTATAATTTCTGATTTAACTAACACCTGTTTAGTTAGTATTGCTATAAAATATTTACTTATAAAATTAAAAATGATCATTTGTAATTATTTTTGATGATTTTATAACCGACATAACAAAACTTCATCAACATGCAAGCTGCCGAAGCAAATACAAAAAGCGCTACACAATCTGCCTGGGAAAAAAGACCATTAATAATTTCAGGACCATGCAGCGCTGAAACAGAAGAGCAGGTTTTAGAAACTGCTATACGTTTACATAAAACAGGAAAAATTGATATGCTGCGTGCCGGCATTTGGAAGCCGCGTACAAGACCGGGAAGTTTTGAAGGCATTGGTACAAAAGGTTTGCCGTGGTTGCAGAAAGCAAGACAGGTTACAGGTTTGCCGGTTGCTATTGAAGTTGCAACAGGCAAACAGGTTGAAGATGCTTTGCATTTTGAAATAGATGTTCTATGGATTGGTGCACGTACAACAGTAAATCCTTTTAGCGTGCAGGAAGTTGCAGATGCGTTGCGTGGTGTTGATGTGCCTGTGCTGATAAAAAATCCGATTAACCCCGATCTTGAATTATGGACAGGCGCTGTTGAACGCGTGGCAAAAGCCGGTATAAAACAAATTGGTTTAATACATCGCGGGTTTAGTTCTTACGGCAATACTGAATATCGCAATGCACCTATGTGGCATCTGGCAATTGAGATGAAGCGGCGTAATCCCGGCATGATGATCATTAATGATCCTTCACATATTTGCGGGCGCAGAGATATTTTGTTGGATGTTGCACAAAAAGCAATTGATCTTGATTATGATGGTTTGATGATTGAAAGTCATATTGATCCTGATCATGCATGGAGCGATGCAAAGCAGCAGGTAACACCTGAAAAATTATCTGAGATGCTAAGCAGCATACGTTGGAGAAAAGAAGATGGTGCAAGTGAAGAATTTCATGCGCTGATGGAAAAATTGCGCCAGCAGATAAATCATTTGGATGATGAATTGTTACAGATATTAGGGCAACGTATGAAAGTAGCAGATGAGATTGGAAAATATAAAAAAGCAAATAACATAACTATTCTTCAAACCAATCGCTGGAATTCAATTTTAGAAAGAGCGATTGCAAAAGGAGAGAAGCTTGGTTTAAGTGAAGAATTCATTACTAAATATTTTGATGCAATACACATGGAAAGTATCAATCATCAGAATAAAATAATGAATGATTAATCAATTTGGCAATTAGAAAATTTGAAAATTTGAAAATGAGTTTGCGATAAACTTTCCTTCTTTGCAAACTTTAGCTATTTGCAATGAATAAAAAAACAGTTCAGTTTAGCAAAACATCCACAACATTTTATTTCGCTGCAGGCATCTCTTATTTAAAAGATTTTGTTGATGCGAAACATTCTGTAATAATTACAGATAAAAATGTTTTTAATCAGCATGAAAAAAGATTTAAGGGCTGGAAAATAATTGTAATAAATGCCGGAGAAAAATTTAAAACGCAGGCAACGGTTGATTCAATCATTAAACAATTGATTGAATTAAATACTGACCGAAAAACAGTTTTAATTGGTGTTGGCGGCGGTGTTGTTACAGATATTACAGGTTATGTTGCTTCAGTATTTATACGCGGAATAAAATTCGGTTTCATTCCTACAACAATGCTTGCAATGGTTGATGCATCTATTGGTGGTAAAAACGGAATTGATGTTGGCGTTTATAAAAATATGGTTGGCACAATCAATCAACCTTCATTTATTCTTCATGATTTAATTTTTCTAAATACACTTCCTGAAATTGAATGGCAAAATGGTTTTGCAGAAATTATTAAACATGCATGTATAAAAGATGTATCAATGTTTAATGAACTTGAATCAAATAGTTTAAAAAAATATCAGCAGAAAAAAATATTGTTATGCAATCTTATTCAGCGTAATGCTTTATTAAAAACTAAAGTTGTACAACAAGATGAATTTGAAACCGGTGACAGAAAACTGCTCAACTTTGGTCACACTTTCGGTCATGCAATTGAAAACACATACAAACTTTCACATGGTTATGCTGTTGCAACAGGAATGGTAATTGCGTGCATGATTTCAGCATCATATAAAAATTTTAAAGACACAAATCGTGTTGTTGAGTTGATAAAAAAATATGGTTTGCCGGTTCATCAATCATACAATGCAAAAAAAGTAATTAATGTTATGAAGGCTGATAAAAAGAAAGTAAAAGATGTAATTAATTATGTGTTGTTGCAGAAAATTGGTAAAGCTGCTGTACAGCCAATTGCAATGAGTGATGTTGAAAATATTATTAAGCAATTAGAAAATAAAAACTCCTTTTAGATTAAAGCATGATTGTAAAAGTTCAGCCATCAAAGATTTCAGGCAGTGTTTATGCACCTGCATCAAAAAGTTCTATGCAACGTGCATGTGCTGCGGCATTGGTAAGAAAAGGTAAAACCATTATTCACAATCCGGGGAAAAGCAATGATGATAAAGCCGCCATTGAAGTAATTAAAGCTTTAGGCGCACAGGTAAAAATTAATAATGAAGAATTAATAATTAATAGTGAAGGTGTTAAACCAGTTTCGAATTCTGTTAACAATGGTGAAGCAGGTTTGGGCATTCGAATGTTTACACCAATAGTTGCATTGAGCGAAAATGAAATAACAATAAACGGTGAAGGAAGTTTGCTTACAAGACCGATGGATTTTTTTGATGAAGTGTTGCCGCAATTAAATGTTGAAATAAGTTCAAACTACGGAAAACTACCATTAAAAATTAAAGGTCCGTTACAACCGAAAAATATTGAAATTGATGGCTCGTTGAGTTCGCAATTTTTAACAGGTTTATTGCTGGCTTATGCTGCGCTTGATGCAAAAGATGTAACCATTAAAGTAAAAAATCTTAAAAGCAAACCTTATGTTGATTTGACTTTAAGTGTGATGGAATCTTTTCTTTTAAAAGTGCCTGAGAATAGAAACTATGAAGCATTTTACTTTGATGAAACGCCTGTTATAGATAGAGATGATTTTGTTGATTATACTGTTGAAGGTGATTGGAGCGGTGGTGCATTCTTATTTGTTGCAGGTGCAGTTGCAGGAAGCATTAATGTAAACGGTTTAGATATTGCTTCAACACAGGCAGATAAAAAAATTATTGATGCGTTGAAAGATTGCGGCGCTGACATTTCAATCGAGAAAAATAAAATAAAAATTTCTTCTTCAAATTCGCTCAAAGCTTTTTCTTTTGACGCAACTGATTGCCCTGATTTATTTCCGCCATTAGCAGCATTAGCAGCATGTTGTAAAGGCATAACTGAAATTACAGGCGTTCATCGCTTAACACATAAAGAAAGTAACCGCGGATTAAGTATTCAGAAAGAGTTAGGCAAGATGAATATAAAAGCTGAGTTGAAAAATAATATTATGCTGATTGAGGGAACTGAAAATATACAAGCTGCAAAAGTTCATTCGCATCATGATCATCGAATTGCTATGATGTGTGCTGTACTTGCATTAAAAGCAAACGGTGAAACCATACTTGAAGATGCCGAGGCTGTAAATAAATCTTATCCTGATTTTTATATTCATCTTCAGCAATTAGGCGCATTTGTATCTTTACAATAATGAACAGTTTCGGTCGCATATTTCGTGTACATATTTTTGGTGAATCGCATGGCGAAAGCGTTGGTGTTTGTATTGATGGAATTCCCGCAGGTTTACCATTAACTGTTGATGATTTTTTAGAAGATATTGAACGCAGAAAAGGTGGAACACAAAAAGGAACAACACCACGGCAGGAAAGTGATCTTCCTATTTTTAAAAGTGGTGTTTTTAATGATAAAACAACAGGCGCTCCGCTAACTATCCTGTTCGAAAATAATAACACGCGTGCTACTGATTATGCAAAGCAACGTGCAGTGCCACGCCCTGGTCATGCAGATTTTGTAGCGAGTAAAAAATTTGGCGGCTTTGAAGATTATCGCGGCGGTGGCCATTTCAGCGGAAGATTAACTGTATGCTTGGTTGCTATTGGTGTTGTTGCAAAAAAGTTGTTGAAATATATTTCGGTAAAAGCAACAATACTTGAAATTGGTGGCGAAACTGATTTGGAAAAGGGTTTGCAAAAAGCTATTGATGCAAAAGATTCTATTGGTGGCATTGTTGAATGTCGCGTAAATAATTTACCGCTTGGTTTAGGTGAACCTTTTTTTGATAGTGTTGAAAGTTTATTAGCACATGCAGTAATGGCTATTCCTGCTGTAAAAGGAGTGGAATTTGGTGCAGGTTTCATGGCTGTAAAAATGTTCGGTAGCCAACATAATGATGCGATTGAAGATGTGTCAGGCAAAACAAAAACAAATCACGCCGGCGGCATTGTTGGCGGCATAACAAATGGCAACGAACTGGTTTTTCGTATCGCAGTAAAACCTACTTCTTCCACACCAAAAGAACAGCAAACATTAAATTGGCAAACAAATAATATTGAATCTTTTTCTGTAAAAGGCAGACACGATCTTTGTATTGCTTTGCGCGTGCCTGTTGTGCTGGAAGCCATTACTGCAATGGTTTTAGTTGATCTGATGATGCTTGAAAATAAAATCACAAGAATACTATCATAAATACAATTACATTCACTACAGGTGAATAAAAATACTTTCAGGTTTGCCAGGTACAATTTCTTAATCTGCATTATTATTTTTTATTCAAAGTTTTTTATCCTTAGGTTGATAAATTCCAGTGAACAAATATGGAATTGAAAAAAATACCCGCTGAATATTTGAAGACACTTTGATAAAATCTTTAGAAGAAATATTAATAACCACCTGCAAAAAACTATCATATAAAAAATCATAAATTATTTTAGTTAACGTAAAATTTAAACTGATTAGCTTTCGTTGTACATTTCCCAATAAATTAATAATGAGTTTTAAAAAAATCATAAGCTTAAGTTTTATAAAGAAAAAAATATTACGGCGTATTGTACGCGTTATTGTCGCCGTTTTTGCGTTATATATTTTATTGCTCGCTGGCTTAAGTATTTATATCAGTTCCTCTAAAGAAAGATTATTAGGTTTTCTAAATGCTAATCTTAAACAAACTATTTTAGGTGAATTAAAGATAAACAAAGCTGATATTACTGTTTGGCAAACCTTTCCAAAATTTGGCATTACGTTACATAATGTAAGTATAAGCGATTCATTTTATCATTCACCTTTTTTAAGCGCAGAAACAATTACTGCTAAAGCAGGCATTTTTGATCTTATGGGTAATAAGGTTACAGTAAGCTCAGTTATAATAAAGAATGCTTATATCCACACTTTTACTGATGCAAAAGGATATACTAATTCTTATGTATTGCGTTCGCAATCTTCACAAAAAGAAAAAAGACAAAGTAAAAAGCCGTTTGTTTTAGAAAACCTTGAATTAAAAAATGTGTCTGTTTTAATTGAAGATGTTCCAATGCATAAACGTTTCCAGGGAAAAATTAATACTGCTGATGTTGATATGAATCTAACAGGCTCAAAGTATCACATCACTTTTAAGGAAGATCTTTTTTTGCGCGGTCTCGGGTTTAATCTTCCGCAAGGATATTGGCTGGAAAATCAGCGTATGCAGGCAAAATGGAAATTAGTATTTGATACAAGCGGCAGTGTACTTACAATAAATAAAACATCTGTTAAAATACAAAATCATCCATTTGATATTGATGGAGTTTTTGATTTTCGTAAATCAGAATTTCATATTAATGCTGCTACAAAAAATATAAATTATGGCGCAGCATTAACCATACTAAAACCGAAAACAAGAGCCACTTTGCAAAAGCTTAGTCTTACTAAATCAATAAATGTTACTGTAGCGCTTGCCGGTTCATTATCAAAGAAAGGAGATCCTATAGTAAAGGCTGATTTTTTAACAGAAAAGAATGACATTAACACACCTGTTCTCAATCTAAATAATTGCAATTTTTCCGGCAGCTTTACAAACCAGTATAATGCATCAATTCTGCCTGATGATTCAAATTCAAGAGTAGAAATAAATTCTTTTGTAAGTTATTGGGGAACTATAAATTTAAAAGCTAAAAATATAGTTGTAACAAATCTTGATAAGCCCGTTATGCAGTTTGAATTTTTTTCTCAGTGTACATTTCCTCAACTTGATGAAGCACTTTCATCATCTGTTTTGCAATTTGTTGAAGGCAATGCAAAACTTTATCTGGCATATAATGGTCCGTTAATCGCTGATCCATCTTTGCTTAATCAACTGAATGCAAAAATCCAAATACAAAATGGAAAAGTTATTTATGTTCCGCGAAATCTTATGTTTTCAGAATGCAGCGGCGCTATTAATCTTACCGGTAATAATTTAACTGTAAATAATCTGCAATGCAATCTAAATACTAATCATTTTGAGGTTAATATTAACGGTTATAATCTCAATCGCATTTCAGATAAAGAAACTGGTAAAGCAACTTTGAATTGTAATGTTTTTACACCGGAAATTAACCTTTCAGATTTCACAACGCTTTTCAATACACAGCCAAGTGCTTCCGCAAAACGCAGCAGTAAAGGTTTAGCGAGTGCTGCAAATTCAATAGATAATGCAGTTGAAAATGGAGATATATATATTAATCTTAAAGCGCAGCAGTTGTTGTTGAATAATTTTAAAGCGAGTAATGCAACAGCCATTTTATTATTTACAAATAATGATTGGGAAGTTCAAAAAGCGTTTCTCCAATTTGCAGACGGAAGTTTTAATCTTACTGCAAAAGTGCACCAGTTAAACAACACTGCACACCAGCTTAGTGTGCAAACCGATTTGCAGCATATTAATGTAAAAAAATTATTTTATGGCTTTGATAATTTTGGTCAAACAAACCTCTCATCAAAAAATATTTCAGGTGTTATGGATTCTAAGGCAAACATTGTTGCCAACATAAATACTACGGGAAAACTTGTGCCTTCTACCATGAACGGAAAAATGTATTTCTCTTTAAAAAATGCAGCACTTAAAAATTTTGAACCTTTCTTAAACATACAAAAAATTGTACTTAAAAACCGAAATCTTGATGATGTGCAGTTTGCTGAATTAAAAGACACATTTGACATACAAAACGGCGGTGATATTTATATTCATCGCATGCCAATTCAGTCTTCTGCAATTTCAATGTACATTGAAGGTATTTACAGCTTTACAGATAAGACAGATATTTCTATACAGGTGCCTTTATCAAATCTTAAAAATAATTCAGACGGAGATTTTAAAAAGATAGATAAAGCAAAAGCTGCAAAACCCGGCGCAAGCATTTATTTACGGGCAAAAGATAAAGATGGCCAAGTTAAAATCGGGTTAGATGTTTTTAGAAAATTCCGTAAAAACAAAAATAAAGATGACGATGAAAAATAACCTCATCATATATTGTTGAAACAAAAAACAGTTTCGCTAATTTATAGCAAGCTTGCATCTGCCTGATAAGAACCCGTAACTGTAACCGCAACAAAACTTTCTAAAGCAACATTGTTCTTTTTTGCAACATCAATTAAATCTGTAATTGCCTGCTGCTGATTAGTATTATCTTTTACAAGACAATTATGTGGTAAATGCGTTTTTGTTGTGTGCGCTGTGCTGGTATAACCTTTTGCATGCATAGCAGATCTAATTTTATTGTGCAACTCTGTGTTATAATTATATGCAACTTCAGGCGCGCCGGTATATTCGCTCACATTTGATGTAGTTGTTGTTTCAATAACTTTAAGATCATAAATTATCATTACAAAAGTCATGGCAAAAAATTTTGAGTATTAAGTTTACAGTATGCAATAGTTGCACCAATTTTATATTTTAAAGCAGTATAATTGTTTTGAATGATTAGTAAGAAAGAAAAAATAATAAAACTGATTTCATTAAAGCTGCTGATAGTTGCTGCGCTTTTTATTATATCGGTTTTTGCATTTGCTTTTTTGGCGAAAGGTGTTGTTGAAGGAAAAGAACAACATATTGACGATAGTATTTTTTCATTTTTTAACCAGTTTTCAACGCCACGCGTTATAAGTACAATGGAATTTATAAGCTTTTTTGGTTCTATACAATTTCTAATTCCAGCCTATATTATTTTGATCGGCTATTTTATTATAAGAAAAAAATATAGAAATGCAGTTGATATTGCTATTATTGCTGTAACGAGTTCTGCTTTAATGTTTACATTGAAAACAATATTTCACCGGCAAAGACCTGACCTGCCAATTATTAAAGGAATTTATACATACAGTTTTCCCAGTGGTCATGCACTTTCATCATTCATTTTTTGCAGCATATTAATATTTATAATAAAAAACGGTAATTGGAAAAGTAATTATAAATGGATTTCAACAATTTTGCTTTTAGTTTTTTCAATAATGATTGGCATAAGCAGAATTATTTTAAGAGCACACTATCCAACAGATGTAATTGCATCGTTTTGTTTAGGCATTGTTTGGGTGATTATTTCTTTATGGTTGCTGAAAAAAATCAATCGTCAATATTTGGTAAAAGATAATCTTACTACATCAAAAGTTTAATTCTTATTTGCATTTCACATTGCATAAATGCTGCTAATAATTTATACAAAACACTTCGCATAAAAAATAAAGAAGAAATAAAAGATTTTAAACTTTTCGCTTTTTTTAATAGAAGAGAACCTTATTGAAAATGGTTGTTCGAAAGATCCTTATTTGATGAGTTTGTAACTATTGGTGCAAGCGAACTTTTAATTTGTTGAGTTAAGCAAAATTTTTCTTATAATGATTGAATTATTTGCAAAGCTTCTTTTGTAAACGCACTTAATTTTTTATAATCTTTATTTTCTAAAATTGATTTGCTTACGAGTTTACTTCCCATTCCAACAGCGCAAGCACCAGCATTAAACCATGCACTTAAATTTTCTTTGGTAACATCAACACCACCAGTTGGCATAAATAAGAGATTTGGAAATAACTCTTTTATCGCTGTTATATAAGAAGCGCCTAAAATATTTCCAGGGAAAATTTTTATAATTGTTGCGCCATTGTTTTCTGCAGTAAAAATTTCAGTCGGCGTAAAACAACCCGGAATCCATAATAATTCTGCTTTATGAACAATGGCTGCAACATCAGGATTTACAATTAGACACACAATAAAATCTGCGCCCGCCGTAATAAAAAGTTGTGCATCAACAGTAGTTTTAATTGTGCCTGCACCAAGCTGCAGGTTCTGCATTTCTTCATTCACAATTTTTCGTAATACAATAAAATTATTCAGCGCATGTGCGCCGCGATTAGTGTATTCAACAATTCTGACTCCTGCTTCGTACAAAGTTTTTAAAACAGCAACACTTGTTTCCGCGTCATCATTGTAATACAAAGACATAATTTTTTCTTTGCAAATGAGTTGTTGTATAAAATCTTTTTTATGCATATTGTTGAATGAATGATTTTATTTCCTCAACTGTTTTGTTTATGCAATCACCTTTTACAAATAATTTTTGAAAAGCTGCAGCCGTTGCAAAATTAATTACTTGCTGAAAAGGCAAATGATTATTCAAACCATAAATTAAACCTGCCATAAAACAATCACCACTGCCAACTTTATCAATCGCCGCATTTGTTTTGTATGTTGATGAAGTATAGAAATTATTATTGCTGAAAAAAGTTGCATAATATTCTATTCCTGTTTTATCAAAACGAAAAGTATTGGCAACCACTTTACATTTTGGAAACTGTTCAATTATTTTTTTGGATGTTTTTTTTGCCTGCTGTACATAATTTTCTTTTGTATTTATGGCATGAATATTTTCACACATTTTAATATTCAGCATCGTTTCTGCAGACCAAATATTACCCATTATCAAGTCGCAATGTTGTACAAGTTTAGGCATCACTTCATTTGCCTGTTTTCCATATTGCCAAAGTTTCGGCCGATGATTAAGATCAATAGACACAAAAATATTTTTCTTTGCACAAGCTTCCAGAGCTTCTTCACAAACAAATGCAGCGCTTTCACTTAATGCAGGTGAAATAGCGCTGAAATGAAACCAGCGTACTCCGTTTAAAACTTTATCCCAGTTTATCATTCCCGGCTTTAATTCTGAAAAAGAAGAATTTGCCCTGTCATAAATTACTTCCGCATGTTGAATCTCTGTTCCTTTCAATAAATAATATGTACCAATTTTATTCCCACTAAAAAAGATTGTTGATATATCAATTTTTTGTTCTTCAATTTTTTTAATAAGTTGATATGACAAAAAATTTCTAGGAACAGTTGTACAATAACTAACAGGCACGCGCCATTGTGCTAATGCAGAAGCAACATTCATTTCAGCGCCACCCAAATAAACATCCACAGCATTTTTTGTAAGCCATTCACTTTGTTCATCGGGCGCAAATCTTAATAATAATTCACCAAAACATAAAACCATTGTAAATACTTTTGCAACTTTAATCAATACAATTCAAAAGTAGCATGCAACAACTATTTAGTCTTAAAAATAAAGTCATAATAATAACCGGAGCAACGGGTATTTTGGGAGAATCATTTGTAAATGCGGTAGCAGATATGGATGCAGCCGTTGCTTTGATTGGCAGAAATGAAAGTATTGGTAATGAAAGAGCAAATCAACTTCAGCAAAATAATAAAGAAGCCATTTTTATTAAGACTGATGTTTTAAATAAAGATGATCTGCTGAATGCAAAAGAAATTATTTTAAAAAAATTTAATCGCATTGATGGACTGGTAAATGCAGCTGGCGGTGTTGTACCTGAAAGTGTAATAATGCCCGGCGAAGAAATATTTGATATAAATATTGAAGGAATGAAAAAAGCATTTGACCTGAATTTATTCGGAACCATGTTGCCCGTTACTGTTTTTGGCGAAGCTTTAAAACAATCTGGTAATGCAAGCATCGTAAACATTTCTTCAATGACAGCACAAACCACACTCACAAGAGTTTTAGGTTATTCAATGGCAAAAGCAGCAATAGATAATTATACAAGATGGATGAGCGTTGAAGCAGCAAACCGTTATGGCGATACAATTCGGGTAAATGCAATTGCGCCGGGCTTTTTTCTCACAAATCAAAACAGAACTTTATTAACGAATAAAGATGGCAGTTATACAGAACGCGGAGAAAATATAATTAGAAATACCCCTTATAAAAGATTTGGCAAACCGGAAGAATTATGTGGTGCGCTAATTTGGTTATTGAGCGATGCATCAAAATTTGTTACCGGCGAAGTTATTTGCATTGATGGTGGTTTTCATATTAATTCGGGCGTATAATTCAAAATAAATAATAAAATTATCTATGCAACTTAAACAAACATGGCGATGGTTTGGTGCTGATGACCCTGTTACATTAAGCGATGTTTTGCAAACAGGTGCATCAGGTATTGTTACTGCTTTGCATCATGTTCTGCATGGTGATGTATGGATGATTGATGAAATAAAAAAGCAAAAAAATATTATTGAAGCTGCAGGATTAAAATGGGATGTTGTGGAAAGCGTTCCCGTGCATGAATCTATAAAAACGCAAACCGGCAATTATAAAATATATATTGAACAATACAAACAAACGTTGCGCAACCTTGCCGCATGTGATATAAAAATTGTTACGTATAATTTTATGCCTGTTGCCGACTGGACGCGCACCAATCTCAACTATATAATGCCTGATGGTTCAAGTGCTTTATATTTTAACTGGTTCGATCTTGCAGTATTTGATATATATATATTAAAAAGAAAAAATGCTTTTGATTGCTATAGCGATGATATTTTAAGCAAAGCAGAAAAAAGATTTAAAACATATTCTTCACATGAAATAGATACGCTTTCATCAACAATAAGATTTGGAATTCCCGGTGAAAAAAAATTAAGTGTTGATGAGATGAAAGAAAGCATCAGCATATACAAGAGTATTGATCACTCAACTTTAAAAGAACACCTTAAATATTTTCTAGAACAAATAATTCCAGTTTGCGAAGAGCTTAATATAAAATTGGCACTGCATCCTGATGATCCGCCATTTGATATTTTTGGTCTACCCAGAATTGTTTCTAACATAGAAGATGTGAAATACATTTTATCATCAAACAACAGTAAAACAAATGGTTTTTGTTTTTGTACCGGTTCGTTTGGCGCTTCTGCAAAAAATAATTTAATTGAAATGATCAATATGATTGATGATCGTATACATTTTGTTCATTTACGTAATACACGCAGGGATGAATATGGAAACTTTTATGAAGCCGATCATCTTAACGGAGACACAGATATGTATGCCGTGATGAAAGCAATTTTATCTGTTCAACAAAAGCAAAATGAGTCAATTCCTTTTCGTCCGGATCATGGTCATATTATGCTTGATGATACAAATAAAAAAACAAATCCTGGTTATTCTTGTATTGGCAGAATGCGCGGACTTGCTGAATTGCGTGGCTTAATGTTGGGTATAACGCGTGCGAATACATAGGAATAAATTATTTGCATTCAAAATACCTATCAAACAAAAAGCATAATACTTCATCAATTTGATGCGAATAAACTAAGTTCATTAATTTTGCGCCGCAATGGAAATAGAAATATTAAAATCGAAAATTCACCGCGCAGTTATCACTGAAGCAAATTTGCAATATGTTGGCAGTTTAACACTCGATGAAGATTTAATGGATGCCGGCAATTTTATTGAAAACGAGAAAGTGCAGGTAGTGAATGTGAACAATGGCTCACGATTAGAAACATATATTATAAAAGGTAAACGCGGCAGCGGTACTGTTTGCTTAAATGGTCCCGCGGCAAGGCAAGGTGCTGTTGGTGATGTAGTGATTGTTATTTCGTATGCAACAATGGATTTTGAAGAAGCAAAAAAATTTAAGCCCTGGCTCGTGTTTCCAAAAGAAGAAAATAAATTATAAGTACGAGGTACGAAATACAAACTAAAAGTGCAAACAATAAAAACTATGCATGAAAAATATCAATGCAATTGAACAAAAAATAATTTCATTTAATGGAATTGAGAATTGGGTAAGCGCAAAAAAAATTATTGCTAAAACAATTGCTTTTACCAATGGTTGTTTTGATATTTTGCATGAAGGACATATCTATTCTATATCACAAGCTGCAAGCCAGGCAGATTTTTTAATTGTTGGTGTAAATGCTGATGCCAGCGTTAGAAAAATTAAAGGTGAACATCGCCCAATAAATAATCAGCATAGCCGCTCTTTAATTCTTGCTTCTTTATTAATTGTTGATGCCGTTGTAATTTTTGAAGAAGACACGCCGCTTGAATTAATTAAAAAAATTATGCCCAATGTTTTAATAAAAGGCGGCGATTATACTATTGAAACCGTTGTGGGTTCAAAAGAAGTAATAGCCAACGGCGGCCGCGTTGTAATAAATAAATTAGTTGAAAATTTTTCAACAACAGGCTTGATTGAAAAAATAAAACGCCTGTAATTATCTCTGCAATTGCACAAAATTTAATATTGCTAATTCTTACTGAACATTATATTTGAGTGCTTAGTTTACTTATGAAAAATTTAATTGCGCGAGATATAAGCTGGCTTAGTTTTAACGCAAGGGTTTTACAGGAAGCAAGTGATGCATCCGTTCCCTTACGTGAACGAATTCGTTTTTTAGGCATTCATTCAAACAATATGGATGAGTTTTTTCGTGTGCGTGTTGCCACTTTAAAACGCATGATGGAACTCGGTGGCAAGAAAGGCAATATGCATCTTGAAGAAAACCCGGAGCAAATTGTTGAGCATATTCAAACGATTGTATTAGATCAGCAAAACGAATTTTACCGCATCTGGCAAGGCATTATAAAAGAGATGGAACAGCAAAATGTTTTTTTAGTTAATGAAAAAAAACTAAACAAGCAGCAGCAGCAGTTTGTGCAAACTTTTTTTGAAGAAGAAGTGCGTTCAAACATAATTCCTTTAATGATTGAAAGTCTTACGCAGTTGCCGTATTTGCGCGAGAAAAGTATTTATCTCGGTGTTGTTATGCGCAAAGAAGATACGGCGTATCAGCAAAAATATGCTTTGATAGAAGTGCCCAGCAGAAGTGTTGGCCGCTTTGTGCAATTACCTGCGCCTGAAGGGCAGCAGCATATAATTTTATTAGAAGATGTAATTCGGTTTAACCTGAAATATATTTTTTCTTACTTCAATTATACCAGGTTCGATTCTTATATTTTTAAAGTAACCAAAGATGCAGAACTAGATATTGATAATGATTTAAGCACATCATTCGTACAAAAAATTCAGAAAGGTTTAAAAAACCGCCGCATAGGAAAACCAACCCGTTTTGTTTATGATAAAGAAATGGATGCCGGCTTGCTTGAATATCTTATGCGCAAACTAAATCTGTCAAGAAAAGATAATATTATTCCCGGCGGCCGCATTCACAACTTCAGGCATTTTATGGATTTTCCTGATGTCTTCAATCAAAAAAATATAAAACGACAACCTTTAATTCATCCATTGCTTAAAAATGCAATGCGTGTTACAGATGTTATTTTAAAGGAAGATATTTTGCTTCATTTTCCATATCATTCTTTTGATTCGGTGATTGATCTTTTACGCGAAGCAGCAATGGATCCTGAAGTAACCACCATCAAAATAACAGCTTACAGATTGGCATCAAACTCAAAAGTTGTAAATGCATTAATCAATGCTGTTCGCAACGGAAAAACAGTTGTTGTTATGCTTGAATTAAGAGCAAGGTTTGATGAAGAAGCAAATCTTATGTGGAAAGAGAGGCTTGAAGAAGAAGGGGTGAAAGTTTTGATTGGAATTTCTAATATGAAAGTACATGCCAAGCTATGCATTATTAAAAAGAAGAGTAATAAAAAAATGATGCAGTATGGTTTTATAAGCACGGGAAACCTGAATGAGAAAACAGCAAAGCTTTATGTGGATGAATGTTTGCTTACCAGTAACAGGCATGTTATGGCAGATATAAATCGCATATTTAAATTTCTCGAAAATCCAAAATCCAAAATCGAAAATTTGCAGGAATGCAAAACATTAGTTCTTTGCCCGGTAATGATGCGCGAACAGTTAATACAATTAATAAATACTGAAATAAAAAATGCAAAAGCAGGTAAACAGGCGGTCATATTTCTAAAAATAAATTCACTCAGCGATCCGCAGTTAATTCAGAAATTATATGATGCTGCAGACGAGGGTGTAAAGCTGCATTTAATAGTTCGCAGCATTTGTTGCAGCAAGTTTAAAAAATGGGAAAAGAAAGTATCGGCAATAAGTATAGTAGATGAATATTTAGAGCACTCGCGTATTATGATCTTTCATCATGGCGGTAAAGAAAAAATTTATATTTCTTCAGCAGATTGGATGATACGAAATCTTGATCATCGTATTGAAGCTGCTATTCCTGTAACAAAAAAATCTTTGCGTAACGAATTAAAAGATATTATAAATATACAATTAAAGGATAACGTAAAAGCACGCATACTTGATACTACGCTGCAGAATAACTATGTATCTTCTGCAGGTAATAAAAAAGTTCGTTCGCAGGTAGAAGTATATAATTACCTGCAAAAAAAAATTATAAAACCGGTTGAAGTTAGCAGCAATTGATATTGATTCCAGCCAAACATTAATAAAGTTTTTCGATTAATAAAAAAAGGCAAACCACCTACGCCTAAATTGCTGAAAGTCTATTATAAAAAAAATCAAAATTTACAGTTGGTTACGTATTCGCACCCTATAACAAAAAAAGATCGTACTGATGTAATTGTACCTGCGCTACGCATTTATGTAAATATTATGCGATGGCAGAAATTAAAGAAATTCATATTCTGAAAATAAGTTTGGCAGACGAGCTTATTTAAAGCTTATATTAAGAAAATAAAGGAAGATGATTTGAAATCATAATACAATCATCATATTTGCATTCGACATCTGAATATGTTTTATTCTAATGCAGGACCATATTCAGTTTTATTCACCATTCAATTTTATTCAGATGTCCGTTAATAAAGAAATAAAAAAGATCACCACCAACACTTTACAACGCATGAAAGAAAATGGAGAAAAAATTTCCATGCTTACTGCGTATGATTTTTCCTTTGCAAAAATTATTGATTCAGCAAACATCGATGTAATACTGGTTGGTGACAGCGCCAGTAATGTAATGGCAGGTCATGAAACAACATTGCCAATAACATTAGAGCAAATGATATATCATGCATCATCTGTTATGCGCGCTGTTAACCGTTGTTTGGTTGTTGTTGATTTGCCCTTTGGCTCATATCAGTCAAACTCAGAAATAGCATTAGCTTCTGCTATTCGCATAATGAAAGAAACGGGTGCGCATGCAATAAAATTAGAAGGAGGGGAAGAAGTAATGGAAAGTGTAAAACGTATTCTTTCTGCAGGTATTCCGGTAATGGGTCATTTAGGATTAACACCGCAAAGCATTTATAAGTTTGGTACTTATAATGTACGTGCAAAAGAAAAAGATGAAGCAGATAAACTAAGAAATGATGCAAAATTTTTGGAAGAAGTTGGTTGCTTTGGAATAGTGCTTGAAAAAATTCCTGCACAACTTGCAAAGGAAGTAACAGAAAGTTTAAGCATACCAACAATTGGTATTGGTGCAGGGAAATTTTGTGATGGACAGGTATTGGTTATGCATGATATGCTCGGAATAAACACAGAATTTAAACCAAGATTTTTAAGACAATATTTAAATTTATTTGAACAGGCAAATGGCGCAGTACAGCAATACGTAAATGATGTAAAAAGCGGCAGTTTTCCAAATGATGATGAATCATATTAAACATGCCTGCATAAAAAATAAAAAAATTTCTATCTAAGCAGCTTTATCTTATCAGGATAAAGTAATGCCCAATTTTTCAAACGCACGGCACAATGTATATTTAATTTTGGTGTGCAGAATCAAACCAAAGTTTGATGAATTGGCAACTCATTAGCATAAACAAGTTAGTCCCTATAAACTATGTAGTTTGTCCTTTGCCTAGATTCTGCTCCTTTTTTACTTGTAACTTCTGCCTTTAAAAAAGTTATTTAATAAATTTTCTTTTTAGCAAGAAATAAAATCTAATGCTTAAATATCGTATCCTTAAATTTTATTATTTAAAAGCAATTTATTTAGAAGATGCAACAATCAAAAAAAGTGTTGATATAATATATGGTATTGAAAAATAATTTCATTCAAATCAATATAAACCGAAAAATGATGTTATTAATATATCACTATATTTAATGCCTTTATAACATTAAAACTTAAATTATGTTTGACCAGATTTTACAACTTGTAAAAGAGCATTTAGGAAATAATCCACAGGTTGCTTCAAATATTCCACCAGAAAAACAAGATGAAGTTAACAACGAAATTGCCAGCCATATAACTAATGGTTTAAAAACACAGGCATCTGCACAAGGCGGCGCTGGCGGCTTATTATCCATGCTGCAAGGTGCTGTTGCATCAGGTGGCACTTTTACTAACGCCATTGAAGGTGGCTTAGCAGGCAGCCTTGCCAGTAAGTTTGGTTTACCACCTATGGTTACAGGTGCAATTGCCGGTGCTTTACCAGGCATACTTCAAAAGTTTGCACATAAAGCAACTGATCCTAATGATAATAGTATAACAACTGAAAGTATTACTAAATCTTTAGGTAATGAAGGCGGCTTGGGTAACTTAGGAAGTAGTTTGGGTAAAATGTTTAATAAGTAAAATATCTTGCTTATAAATAATTATTTATTACAAAATATAAATGCGTTTTGTAAAAGCTGCCGGTAAATCCGGCAGCTTTTATTGTTAGTGAAGTTTATATCTCTATTCTTCAACGCTAATTAATTACTCTTCAATTCTTCACACAATTTTCGAAATATTTTAAATTAAGTATTTTTCGATAAAAGTGTTTTTGAATAAATCATTATTCAAAATTTCATTCCTTCGAAAAAAATATTTAAAGTAATCTATAGATATAATATATCAATCGCCTCTAATTCTAAAAAATCAACATTATATTATTTTTATAGTTCGTGCAGTAATTATTTTTGTAGAATATGACAAACTTTATTCCCATCTTTCCATTGGAAATTGTAGTATATCCGGGTGAAAAAATTAACCTGCATATTTTTGAAGACAAGTACAAACAATTAATAAGCGAAATATCCAAAGAAAAAAAACACTTTGGCATAATACCGGTTATTAAAAATAAAGTTGCTGAAAGAGGAACGCAGGTAGAGATTGAGCAAATAGTAAAGCAATATGATGATGGAAAAATGGATATTAGCGTAAAAGGTGCCAGCATATTTAGAGTGCTTGAAGTAATTGAATCTATACCGGCAAAATTATACAGCGGCGCGATTGTAAAACATTTATTAAACGAAGAAAGCAATAATAGCCGCTATTTAAAAGCAGTTGTAAAAGCAATACGAGAATTACATAAGTTACTAAATATAAATAAAGATTTTAAGAAGCCTGATGATGAATTGACAAGTTATGATCTTGCGCATCATGCAGGACTTTCACTTGATGAAGAATATGAATTGCTTAATTTAATGCGTGAAGATCAGCGCATAGAATACTTAAGACTACACTTAAAAAAGATAATTCCTGTGGTTGCAGGTGCAGAAGCATTAAAGAAAAAAATTCAATTGAATGGACATTTTAAAGAATTAAAAGGTTTTGATTTTGGGCAAAGCAAAAAATAGTTTCATGCAAATAACACTCTGCTTCGATTTTGGTAACACACGTTTAAAATGTGCTGTATTTTACAATGATGAAGTAAAGGATGTTATTACACTTGCAGATGATTCAAATGAAACAATACAAAATTTCATAAGCACGTATAAACCAAATAAATCAATTCTTTCTTCTGTTATTGATCATAATATTGAAATTGAAAATATTTTATCTGATAAAACAAAATTTCATAAACTCTCTCATCAATCTAAATTATCTTTTACAACGCCTGTTAGAAAACCTGAAACAATTGGTGCAGACAGGTTAGCACTTGTGGCAGCAGCAGATTATTTTTATCCTGATAAACATAATTTAATAATTGGTCTCGGTTCCTGCATTACATACAATTTTGTAAATAAGTTTCATGAATTTTTAGGTGGCAGCATTTCCCCCGGTTTAGAAATGCGTTTTAAAGCACTGCATACATTTACTGCAATGCTTCCGTTGATTACAGCAGAATCAAATTTTCCACTTGTTGGTTACGATACAAAAACAAATATTTTAAGCGGTGTTATTTTAGGTATATGCAAAGAGATTGATGGAATTATAGAAGAATATGCTTTACGATATGGCAACTTTAACGCGCATTTAACCGGAGGAGATATGGGCTTTTTTGTGCCGCATCTCAAAAACAAGATATTTGCAAGCCCTTACTTAATTTATAAAGGACTCTATGCTATTAGTGAAGCCAACAGCTAATTATTTTTTTCTTTGCGTTGCTTTTTTGTTCTCTTTTCATAATGCTTTTACGCAGGAGAACTCGCCATTTTCGCGTTACGGATTAGGCGATCTTTATCCTCAGCAAAATATTGCAACGCGTGGTATGGGTGGAATAAGTGCAGCATATACAGATGCGCAATCAATCAATACATTAAACCCTGCGAGCTACGGTTATCTTAGTCTTGTTACTTATGATATAGGACTAAGTATTGATGCGCGTACATTACGCAGCGCAAATCCTGTTAGCAAATACAATTCAACTAATTTTTTACCTTCTTATATTCAGTTAGGTGTTCCTTTAAACAGAAAGGGTGCTTCACTTGTATTTGGTTTAAGACCTTATACACGTATTAATTATAGTGTAGATGAAGGCAGTAAAATTAATTATGATAGCCTTGGAGTTACAGACAGTATTCATACATTGTTTGAAGGTGATGGTGGTTTAAACCAGGCATTTATTGGTCTTGCTAAAAGATGGGGAAGTTTTAGTATTGGTTTTAATGGCGGGTATGAATGGGGAAATAAATATACCAGTACAAGAATTGATTTTCCTGCAGACAGCAGCTACCAAAACTGGTATAAATCAAATTCAACTGATACCACTCGTTATAATGCTTTGTTTTTAAATCCTGGAATAATGGCTAACATAAAACTGAGTAAAATAACAGACCCGATTACAAAAACTGTTGAAAGTTATTATTTGGTTTTAGGCGCTTCCGGAACATTAGAACAAGATCTTAATGCAACAAGAACCATAACGAGAGAAACTTTTCAATACAATGATGATGGATCATTAATTCCTATAGACAGTGTTTCAAAAATTGCTGATATAAAGGGAAAAATAAATGTGCCGCTTACTTACACAGCAGGTTTTGTTCTGAATAAAACTACCGGCAATGGAATTTTTGAAGTAAATAAATGGAGTATTGGCGCAGATTATAATTCAACAAAATGGACTAAATATCGCTATTATGGTTCGCCCGATCAATTAGATGATAGCTGGTTTTTACATGCTGGTGCTTCTTTTTCTCCTGATCCTTTATCAGGAAAAGGAATGTTTTCTACCGGCACTTATCGCGTTGGATATTATACAGGCAGAGATTACATAAATGCTGATGGCAACGGTTATAAAGTGCATGCATATACACTTGGATATTCATTCAATTTAAGAAAATTCAGAAGCTATGATAAACAGTTCACCAAAGTAAATACAGCATTTGAGTTTGGTAAACGTGGTACCGGTGTTAATAATGTAACTGAAAACTTTTTTAAATTTTCACTTGGTTTATCTTTAAGTGATATTTGGTTTGTTAAGCGTAAGTATGATTAAGTTGCAAAAAAATATTTTCTTCTTAAAAGCAGTCTTTACAACAGGCTGCTTTTTTATGTTTGGTTGTACTAATAATTACCAGGAAGTTCAGGATCTTGCTAAAAAAAAAATACCGGTAGATACAGCTAAACAGGTAGTAAGTTATTTAAGTCAGGACGGAGTTGTAAAATCAAAACTTACTTCACCCATAATGATTTCAAATAACTCAAGCACCGACCCAACAATAGAATTCCCAAAGTCATTACATGTAGATTTTTACGACAGCACACAAAAAATTCAAAACAAGTTGTTTGCTAAATATGGATTGTATTACACTAATAAACGTTTAATTCTTTTACGTGACAGTGTAATAGTATTTAATATTACAGGTGATACTTTGCGTTGTGAAAAATTGTGGTGGGATCAGGATAAAGAATTAATTTATACTGATGTGCCTGTACACATAGTTCAACAAGGTGAACCATTAGAAGGGAAAAATGGAATGACGGCCAGTCAAAATTTTGATGCATGGACTTTACTTGATGCAAAAGGTTCATTACCTATTACAGATAGCACCTTGCCTTCAAATTAATTATAAATGTTATTATTGTTGCATTTCTTTTTGCCGCTCTTTATCATAAGCCAGTATTATTGCTCTAACTAATTTATGTCGCACAACATCTTCTTCATTCAATTCAATCTGAGCAATACCATTGATATTTTTTAGAATGCGCATTGCTTTATCTAAACCGCTGCGTTGATTTTTCGGAAGATCAATCTGTGTAGGATCGCCTGTAATTATGGCTTTTGCATTAGGACCAATACGTGTTAAAAACATTTTTACCTGAAGATCATTTGAATTTTGTGCTTCATCAAGAATAATAAACGCGTTATCTAATGTACGGCCGCGCATATAAGCCAAGGGAGCAATTTCTATCGTCCTTGTGCTCATATAATATCCGAGTTTATCTGCAGGAATCATATCATCCAATGCATCGTATAAAGGCCGCAAATAAGGATCGATTTTTTCTTTCAAATCACCAGGTAAAAAACCTAAATTTTCTCCTGCTTCTACAGCTGGTCGCGTTAAAATAATTTTCTTAACCGCTTTATTTTTTAAAGCACGCACGGCAAGTGCAACTGCAGTATAAGTTTTTCCGGTACCTGCGGGACCAACAGCAAATACAATATCATTTGTATCTGCTGCCTGCACCATTCTTTTTTGATTAATAGTTCTTGCACGAACAGTTTTTCCATTGGGTCCAAAAACAAGAATATCGTTTGGGTTTTTATCAATAAAATTATCAATCGTTTCTGCATCATCGCCGCCAAGAATTTGTTCAAAGTAATTTTCACTTAAATCACCATTACGCTCCATATACTGGATAATAAGATCAATTTTTTCTTTGGCTGATTCTACCTGTTCCTGTGCACCACTTAATTTTATTTGTGTACCTCTTGAAAGTATTTTTAGCAATGGAAATTTTTTGCGAAGAATGTCAAGTTTATTATTATTAACACCAAAAAATTCTATCGGATTTAAGGTATTGAGATTAATGATTGCTTCTGTCAATGGTTTTTCTTTTTTTATGAATAAATCTTATCTGCTTAACCGGAGCCTCATCAAATATATTTATACAAAAAGTTTTGAAAAGGCTTTGTTTTACACATCATGTGTATAGTAATGAAGTTAATTCAAAAAAAGAAAATGTTTTCCTAAAATAAGACTATGAAGCAAAGTCTTACAATTCATTTTTTTCTGAAAGAAATCATCTTTAAAAGTATATGTGTTTGTGTATGATGAAATTGAATAAAGATTTGTCATTGCAAGGTTCTGAATTTTTAATAAGGTACATGTTTTGTTTAAGTGATAAACGGCAAAAACATTACTATAGCAAATTGCATTAAAAAAAAATTATTGTTTTGAATATTATGATTTATGTAGAGGGCTCAGGAATAAATTATCAAGCAGCTAAAAGTTTTATTTTATAATCTTAGGGCTTGAATAAACTTTTTTTATTTATTTGGCGTATATAGATTATGTAAATTTTTATTAAAGTCTTATGGATATCAGAAATTTTAAACCTTTAGTAATTACGTTTTCATCTATGATGGCAACTTTTTTTTATACAAAAAAACGTATAAAAAGAGAGCGGTTAAGAGCTATACAAACTAAAGGTCTGCAACAAAAAAATTAGCAGTTAAGAAGAACTAACGCATTCTTTTAATTCTTTTTCAGAATAAGCAATATTATATTGTTTTTGTACATCATCAGGAACTCCGTTCCATTTATTTGGAACATTGCCAACGTAGCCAATATCTTTCCAACCTATTTGTGTAGAATAAAAACCGGTTGCTGTAAGATTACGCATCAGGTTAAAAAAAGAAACTCCAAAAGCCATTTGTGGTTTTGCTTTTTCAGGATAAGCAATTTGATCAACCAATTCAATCTGTTGTTGTGTAGAACAATCTTTAAATGCTTTTTGATATCTATTCAAACATTGTATATCAAGCCATCTTAAACCGCCACGCAAAGGTGTTTGATAATCCGGTTCATCTTTTACAATATATTCTATAAAATCAGCAACTTTTG
>CAXSDU010000060.1:0-7281 GCA_964236165.1 uncultured Parafilimonas sp.
ATTTGAATAATTTGATTTGGGTTTGGGGTGCAAATGGTCCGCGTGATATTCCGGGCGATGAAGCGTATGATTATAAAGATTTTTATTCTGGCAATGAGTATGTTGATGTACTGGGTTCTGATGTGTATCACAAGGACTATGAACAAAAAGATTATACTGAATTGCTTGATCTTGCAAAAGGAAAATTGATTGCATTAACGGAAGTTGGTGAATTGCCTTCAGTAAAAATTTTAGAATTGCAGCCTAAGTGGAGTTGGTTTTTGGTTTGGAATAGTTTTATAAACGAGCCACATAACAGCAAAGAACATGTAAATGAAATATACAATTTGCCGCAAATATTAACGCATGATGAAGTGAAGATTTCAGCTCAATAAAATATTGTATGAAAAAATTTCTCATTCTTTTTTATCTTTTTATAACTGCACAGTCATTCGCGCAATCACAAAAGCAAATGCATTTAAATGATAAAGAGTATTTGCAATACCAGGGTGTTGATGTGATGCTTGCGTGGGATTTTTATCCTGAAGGTCACCAGGGCGGCGTTGGTGTTATTCAAAATGGTCAGCGTGTTGCAACCAATGGTGATATACGATTAAATCAAACGCCAGGACAATGGCAGCCGATACCAAAAGTTGGAAAGCGCATTGTTGATAAAGCAACCGGCACTATTAGCGTGCACATGCAATATCCGAATGAAGAAATTGACCGCAAAGGTTTTAATCCTGTTATATACCCTGATTTAAAATTTGGTTATACCATTCATGTTGTGCCTGCGGGAAAAGCTTTTAAAATTGTTGTTGACTTAGACAGCACATTGCCTGATGACTGGATTGATAAAGTAGGTTTCAATTTTGAATTATTGCCTTCGATATTATTTGGCAAGAGTTATTACATGGATAAGCAGTTCGGTATTTTTTCTCGTCAACCAAACGCACAAAACTATATTGATGATGAAGGTGAAACGCAGGTAACACCAATGGCAACAGGAAACAAACTTATAGTTGCACCGGAAAGCGATCAGCAAAGAATGACAATTGAAAATTTGAACGGAATTAATTTGCAATTATTAGATGGAAGAGGCAAATATAATAATGGTTGGTTTGTTGTTCGTTCACTCATTCAAAGAGGAAAAACAAAAGGTGCTGTTGAATGGTTAGTAACACCACATGCAATTGATGGTTGGCAATCATCGCCTGTTGTGCAGGTATCGCAGGTTGGTTATCATCCATCACAACAAAAAATTGCGGTGATAGAATTAGATGCAAATGATAAAAGAAAAATGAATGCATCATTATTACGTGTTAATGAAAATGGTGGTTTTGAAAATGCGTTTGAATCAATGCCAAAAAACTGGGGAAATTTTTTGCGCTATCATTATTTGCAATTTGATTTCACGCAAATAAAAAAGCCCGGAATGTATATGGTAAAATATGGAAATGATACAACAAATGTTTTTCAAATAAGTGATAGTGTATTTGCAGAAAATGTTTGGCAGCCAACGCTTGAATATTTTTTGCCGGTGCAAATGTGCCACATGCGGGTGAATGATAAATATCGTGTGTGGCATGGCATCTGTCACATGGATGATGCACGCATGGCGCCAACAGATTCAGATCATTTTGATGGATATATTCAAGGCGCATCAACGCTCACAAAATATAAAAGTGGCGAAACAGTTCCGGGCTTAAATGTTGGTGCATGGCATGATGCGGGCGATTTTGATTTGCGTGTTGAATCCCAGGCGGAAACCGTTTATGGATCGACGCTTACTTATGAACCATTTGATGTGAAGTATGATAACACAACTATCAATCAGCAAACACATATCGTAGAAATTCAACAACCCGATGGCAAACCTGATGTGCCACAGCAAATTGAACATGGCTTGTTATCTATTATTGGTGGTTATAAAAGTTTAGGCAGATTTTATCGCGGCATCATAGAACCAACGATGCGTCAATACACAACGTTGGGTGATCCAACAAACATCACTGATAATAAATTTTATAATGATGTAAAATCAAGTGATAAAACAATTGCAGTTGGGTTACCAAATTCACCGGATGACCGCTGGGTTTTCACAGAAGATAATCCCGGAAGATGCTTAGAAGTTGCTGCTGCATTGGCGGCTGCTAATCGTGTTATGAAAGGGTTTAATGATACGCTTGCTGATGATTGTTTGCAAATTGCAGAAGCTGTCTGGAATGATACAAAAGAAAAATATGCAGGTCAAAGAATAAAATTGGCAACAGAGTTATATATCACCACAAAAAATAAAAAATATGCAGATTTTTTATTGGCGAACAAAAATGTTATTACAAAACAAATCAACAACTATGGTTGGGTTATTGGTCGTGTATTGCCGATGATTAATGACGCATCATTTACTAATGATATAACATCTGCAGTTAAAATTTTATTTGATACAATCAAAGCACAATCAAAAGAAACACCTTACAAAATTCCATATAAACCAAATATTTGGGGCGCAGGTTGGGACATTCAAAACTTTGGTTACAAGCAATATTTTTTGCATGCTGCTTTTCCAAAAATTGTTACTGATGATTATATGCTGGCTGCATTAAATTTTATTTTAGGTTGTCATCCTGGAAGTAATACGGCATCATTTGCATCTGGTATTGGTGCGCATTCCATGATTCCGGGTTATGGTTTTAATCGCGCCGATTGGTCGTATATTCCGGGTGGAGTTTCATCAGGCACCGCTTTGATCCGACCTGATTTTCCGGAGTTGTTAGCGTTCCCTTTTTTATGGCAGCAAGGCGAATATGTATTGGGTGGAGGCACAACAGATTATTTGTTTTTGGTGCTGGCGGCGAATAAGGTGTTGAATGAAAAGAAATAAATGTTTATAGATGAAACTGAAATTATTAGCATCAACATTGTTTATAACAATTGCATCGTTCGCGCAAACAAATAATCTTGATACAATTGAATTGCAGATGCGTTACGCAGCAAAACAAGGTTTGCTGGATGAATATTATCCGCGAAATATCGATATAATGTATGGCGGTTATTTAAGCACGTTCACTTTTGATTTTCAACCGCAGGGAGCGCAAGATAAAATGATTGTCACTCAATCACGACATACATGGTCAACAGCAAAAGCGGCAATGTTTTATCATGATACATCATACATAACAATGTCAAGAAACGGGTTTTATTTTTTGCATAATAAAATGTGGGACAAACAATATGGCGGTTTTTATAATTTGGTTACAAGAGATGGCACGCCGAAAAGCATTATCAAAGAAGCTTATGGAAATGCATTTGCAATTTATGGGTTGAGTGCATATTATGAATGTTCTCATGATACAGCTGCGTTGAATCTTGCAAAGACTGCTTTTATGTGGCTTGAAAAATTTAGTCATGATCCGATTTACAAAGGTTATTACCAGCATTTACAAAGAGATGGTTCGCATGTAATAAGAACAGCCGATACAAAAAGTACATCCGATCTTGGTTATAAAGATCAGAACAGTTCGATACATATTTTAGAAGCGCTTACTGAATTATATAAAGTTTGGAAAGATCCGTTGGTGAAAGAAAGATTGAATGAAATGCTTGAGTTAATCCGCGATAAAATTGTTACGCCAAAAGGTTATTTGCAATTATATTTTACGTACGATTGGAAACCCATTTCTTATCGCGATGCTGCTGATTCTATCATAAAAAAAAATCATTACATAGATCATGTTTCTTTTGGGCATGATGTAGAAACAGCTTATTTAATGCAGGAAGCAGATGAAACACTAAATGGAAAAGCTTCTGTAAAAACATTAGCAGTTGGAAAAAAAATGGTTGATCATGCATTGCATAATGGCTGGGATAATTCTGTTGGCGGATTTTATGATGAAGGATATTATTTTAAAGATAAACCCGGCTTAACTATTACAGATAAAGGAAAAAACTGGTGGGCGCAGGCAGAAGCTTTAAATACGTTGCTGATGTTTTCTTATATGTATCCAAACGATTCGTTACAGTATCGTAATAAATTTTTTAAAGAATGGCAATATGTTCAAACATATTTGATAGATCACGAAAATGGTGATTGGTATGAAGAAGGATTAGATACATCACCACAGTATAAAACAAGATTGAAAGCGCAAATATGGAAAGGCAGTTACCATAATTTTCGTGCACTGATGAATTGTATCAACAGGATTGATGAAGATGAAAAGAAAATCAATTAAGAATAATTTTTCAGCCTATCCGCATTTATCTAAATAAAAATATGCGTTATCTTATAAGTTGATTCAAGAGATAAATCACAATCTTCTATTATTCTTGAAGATTGAATAAAGGCGGCTCAAATCCTTCGCTACAAAAAATAAATCAAATTTTTATCATTTTTGAAAACCTGGTAATTTAATTATATAGTATTAATTGATTAAAATAGATGATAAAAAGGAGTAATATCTGGTTAAAAAAATATTGCTCTAATTTGTAATTTTTTTATAAAGCAATTTACTAAAGTTTATTGGAAATCTATTAAACTATACAGGCATAATTATACTTTAAAAATCAGAAAAATACAAAAAAGGGATAAAATAGTATTATAATTTAAGACTCTAGATATAATATTTTTGCTAAACAATTTGCCATATGATTAGACTGATTAAGCAAAGCTTTACTGTTGTTTTATTCCTTGTCTGCACAATTTCTGCGTTAGCCCAAAACAGAGTAATTACCGGAGTTGTAAGTGATGATAAAGGCGGCGCTCTTACAGGCGCAACCGTAGCAGTGAAAAATTCTAAAATTGCTACTGCCACAGATGCTGATGGAAGATTTACTTTACACTTACCAGCCAATACAAATACGCTGGAAGTTTCTTACGTTGGTCTTGAAACCAAAGAAATTTCTTTAACAGAGAGTAACGTGGTTAGTGTTACGCTTACTGCATCTTCAGCATCAAATTTAAATGATGTGGTAGTAGTTGGATATGGAACACAACGCCGTGCAAATATTACATCTGCAATTTCTTCAATTAAGGAAGCTGATATAAAAAACTTGCCGGTTGCAGGTGCTGATCAAATGTTGCAGGGAAAAGTACCTGGTGTAACTGTTACAAGTAATAGCGGACAACCGGGCGGTGGTGTTTCGGTTTTAATAAGAGGTATTACTACAGTTAACAGTAATCAGCCTTTATATATTATTGATGGTGTTCCGGTTCCGTTAAGTACAAGTAGTGGTGGTAATGATTATTTGGGTGGTGTAAACGGTCAAACCCAGGAAAGTCCATTGGCAACTTTAAATCCTTCCGACATTGTTTCTATAGATGTATTAAAAGATGCATCAGCGCAAGCTATTTATGGGGCTGAAGGTGCAAATGGCGTTATACAAATAACAACTAAACATGGTACTGCAGGTGTTGGAAAACTTGAATACGATGTTTATTTTGGTCAGCAAAAAATACAGCAAAAGCTTCCTATAATGAATCTTCGCGAATATGCTACATATTTTAATTCTGTTTTGAATGATTCAACTTCCGGCGTTACAGATACTATTGGCGAATTTAAAGATCCATCTTTATTAGGACCAGGAACAGATTGGCAGGATGCTGTTTTTCAAACAGGAAATGTTCAAAACCATCAATTGTCTTTTTCAGGCGGGCAGGGAAAAAGCACATATTATTTTTCAGGAAATTATTATGATCAAACAGGAATTCTTATTAATAGCGGGTTTAAAAGATATTCACTAAAAGCAAGTGTTGATCAGCAGGTAAAAACCTGGCTGAAAGCTGGTATAAATGTAAATCTGTCAACAACAGATCAAAAAATTTCAGTTACAGACGGGCAGCAATCTGTTATAGCAGCAGCTTTATACAATAGTCCTGCTACACCTGTAAAAACTTTCGATGGCAATTATGCCAGCACTACTACAATTCAAAATATTGGCTTTGGAAATTCTCAAAACCCTGTGGCATTGGCGGCCTTACGTAATGTGCAGGCAAAACAATCTAAAGCTTATGGAGATGTGTATGCTGACGTTCAGCTTACAAAAGATTTGAGTTTAAGAAACCAGTTTAATTATAATTTTCAGTTGAATGATAATTCAGCTTTTCAGCCAAATATTGTAAATCCTGACGGGACTATAATTTCATCTCCAAGTAAGTTAAGGGTTGATAAAGCAAATAGCTACTATTACGGAGTTCAAACTTATCTTACTTATAATCATTTATTCGATAAACATGCTTTAAATGTAGTTGTAGGTCATGAAGCAAGTTATAACCGTTATGATGAATCCCAGGTTTCTGTAACCGGTCTTACATTAAATATTCAATCGTTAAGTGCAGGTACTCCTGATCCTGCCGCACCAGCCAGTGGCGGAATATATGATGGTTCATCAGAAGGTTATTTTGCCAGGATAAATTATACATACGATAATAAGTATTCTCTGAGTTTATCAGGCAGAAGAGATGGCTCATCAAATTTTGGCCCCGATAAAAGAATCGGATATTTTCCAGGCGTATCTGCAGGATGGACAATCACAAATGAAAACTTTGCCAAAGGCAATAATATTTTAAATTATCTAAAATTAAGAATTGGTGCAGGTTCAATAGGAACTTCAAGCGCTCCTAATAATGCATACTCAACAAACATAAGATTAGCAAATAATGCTATCGGGCTTTTTGGTTCTTCTTCTGTGCCGGGTGTTGTGGCAAATGTTGGCTTTCCTACATTAAGCTGGGAATCTGTTATAACATACAATGCAGGTGTAGATGCAAATCTGTTTAAGCGTATTGATGTAACTGTTGATGTGTATAGAAAAGTTACTTCAAAATTATTATTAGCTACAACGTTGCCAAGCTTTTCCGGCTTAGATCCTAATCCTCCAAACAACTCTTACCAGGAAATTGAACCGCCTTATACAAATGCAGGACAAATTACAAATACTGGTATTGATATAGGCATTACAAGTCATAATATCCAAAGTAAAAATTTTACCTGGAATACAGTTGCAGTGTTCAGCCATTATAAAAACACGTTGAATAAACTTTATGCGCCAGGCATAATCTTATTTGGAAAGAGCCAGGCATTTGCTCCTGTAACACTTACAGAATCAATTGCCGGGCAAGCGTTAGGCAGCTTTTATGGATACGTAACTGATGGTTTATATAAAAGTATGGATGAGTTAACCAAAGGTCCGAATCAGGGTTTAGCTATTGGTCCGCAAGGACTTTGGGTTGGCGATATACGATATAAAGATCTTGATGGTGATGGTAAAATTACACCTGCAGATCAAGCTTTTATTGGTAATCCA
>CAXSDU010000060.1:7291-12703 GCA_964236165.1 uncultured Parafilimonas sp.
TACAGCATCACCAATACTTTTTCTTATAAAGGATTTGATCTTTCCATCTTTTTACAAGGTGTTTATGGAGACGATATTTTTAATTATTCCCGCACAGAAACTGAAGCTGAATTTAGTGTATATACTAACCAGCTTTCTACTGTTTTAAATCGCTATACTTCTTCAAATCCTAATGGTGTATTACCAAGATATAATCAATATAGCCAGAACAATTTAAAAATCTCAGATCGCTTTATTGAAGACGGATCTTACTTGAGAATTCAAACTGTTTCGTTGGGTTATAATTTACCTGAAACCTGGATAAATAAAATAAAAATGTCTTCATGCAGAATTTATGTTTCAGGTCAGAATTTATACACTTTTACAAAGTATAATGGATTCGATCCTGAACTTGGAGCATTTAATGGCAGCGTGCTTTTACAAAATGTTGATTACGGTCATTATCCAAATCCACGTTCACTTACAGTTGGTGCTAACATTGTATTCTAAATTTAATTATATCGAAAATGAAAAATAAAATAATATATATCTCAATTGCTTCAATAATATTAATAACCTCCTGCTCAAAAAATTATCTCAATCGTCCTTCGCTTAACGGACCAACCTTAGATAATTATTATACCAATGCAGACCAGGTAGAAGGTGCCACAGCGCTTTTATATAACCAGGTTTGGTATAACTGGCTTGATAAAGCATTCCATTGCATTGGAGAAGTTTATGGTGGCAATATGCTAACATCTGCAGGCGATCCTAATTATGGCAATAACTCATACGTTTATTTTACTGTATCAGCTACTGATGGCCAGGATTTATTATCATGGCAGGCTTTTTATAAGGTTGCCGGTAATGCTACAGTTTTGATTAATACACTTCAGCAAGCACGAACTGATGCAAATGCTTCTTATTTTGATCCGGGTATTGCGGAAGCAAGATTTATAAGAGGTGTAGCATACTTTTTTATTGCAAGAACATTTGGTGATGCACCCATTGTTGCAGATCCCGTTGCACTGGCCAGTTCAGGTAATTTAAATGTTCCGCGTTATTTGCAAAAGGATGTGTTAAGGTTTGCATTAAACGATTTTCAAGCTGCTGAAGCCGGTTTGCCTGAAACGCCTTTTCAACCAGGCAGAGTTACAAAATATTCTGCAGCAGGCATGGCGTCTAAGTTGTATTTATATATGGGTAATTATGATAGTGCTGCTATAAAAGCAAATGAGGTTATTCAATCAGGCAAGTATAGTTTGTATTCAGATTACGCGGCAATGTTTACAAGCTCAGGTGCAAATAATAATAGTGAATCTTTATTTGCTTTGCAATGGATTGCCGGTGGATACTCTTATGCAAACGATATTCAGGCTTACGCCGGACCCTCAACCCTTTTAAAGCCTGATTTTGGAACAGGATATTCTTCCGTTATACCTACAATAGATCTTTTAAATGCTTATGAATCCGGCGATAAAAGAAAGGGTTGGTCTGTTATGCAACAGGGATACTCTAATCCAAATTGGATAAATTCAAATTTTCCAAATGGCTTTACCTATGATACGTCATTAGCCGGAAATTCTGATGATGCCACACATATTACTACTGGTACAAGATCAAATTCGCTAAAATATATTGTTGGCCCTGCTACGAACGGCGGTAGTCCCACCAGTTCATTTGGAGATGGGCTTAATTTATATATACTAAGATATGCAGACGTATTACTTATTTATGCGGAAAGTGTTTTAGGTAGTAATGCTTCAACCACAGATGCTTCAGCATTAAATGCATTTAATCTTGTTCATACAAGAGCAGGGCTTGCTCCTGTAACCAGTCTTACAAAAGATATGATTTTGCATGAACGTAGAGTTGAATTTGCTTTTGAAGGAGATTATTGGTATGATATTCAAAGGCAGGGTTTTGCAAAAGCAAAAGAAATAATTAATGCGCAGGAACGCGGTACTTACAACGGTGATGGAACCATTGCACACGCGGGTGCAACTTTTACAAGTGAATCACAAATGTTTTTACCAATACCATCAGATGAAGTGGTTGCAGATCCAGAATTAGCAAAACCGGCAGTACCATATTTTTAGTTAAAAGAATAAATAAGTATCAACATTCTAACGCTTGTTCAAGTATAAAAAATTAAAAATGAAAATGATGAAAACGATTATAGCAGCAATAATTTTTATTAGCTGTACTGTAAATATTACATCATGTAAAAAAGATGTAAATATAAATCCGAAAGCAGATGAAATTAAACCGGATAGTGCTGCAGGTAATACATTACTTACAATAACCGGAAGCGGGTTGCAAAATGTTCAGTCTGCTGTATTTGATCTGGGTAATGTGCCGGTTGCATTCAATCCAAATTTTAATACGGATAAAGCAATTCTTATTCGTGTTCCAACAAGTGCTAATGTAGGTTCACAACACATTGTGTTCACTACAATTTCGGGCTATCAGTTTAGTTTACCTTTTACTGTGTTAGCAATACCTTCTCTCACTTCTGCATTTCCTCAATTATGGCAGGCAGGCAGTACAGTAACGCTATCAGGTAATTATCTTCAATCAGCATCTCACGTTTCAATAGTTGGTACTTCTGATACTGGTACAATCGTTTCTGCCCAACCTACAAAACTGGTAATTACTTTGCCTGCATCTTCGGTTAAATCTGCAAAGCTTGCCATAACAAATAATGCCGGTACGTCTGTAACGCCGTTTACACTGGTGAATATGGATCAGCAATTTAAATTTTTTACAGATGATTACGGAGTGGGTATACATGATTATTCCTGGAGTAGCTCCACTGTTTCCAACGATCCAAATTTTGCAATAGCAAGTCCTGTATCACTTAAAGAAGTTTTTGCAAAAGGCGGTTACCAGGGAATGAGTTTTTTTTCTGATAATGCTTTCGCAACCTCAGATTATACAAGCTTAAATTTTTATATTAAAGGTGGTACCGAAAATAATGTGCTTGATGTTTTTACAGATGCAGTTCAAAGCGGTTCCGGTAAAACGGTTAAAGTAACGGTGCCTGCAAATGTTTGGACTTATGTTACTATACCAATCATTGGCAATTTTGATGGTGTTGTTTGTCAGCGTTTTGATTTTCAGTTAGAAGGTAACAGCGATGCAGATCAAACTTTATATGCTGATGATGTGCTATTAGTGAAACCATAATGAATGTTCTTCATAAAAAATATAAACTAACTTTTATGTATAAGCAATTGCGGATAGTTTTTTTACTTGGAATTATTATTATGGCTGCAGGCGTTTTATTGCCGGCTTGTAAAAAAGTAGATAAATATCCGTCGCAAACGTTGCCCGCTATTTTAACCGTAAATCCTACGAGTGCAATACCCGGCGATTCTGTTGAAATTAAAGGAACAAATCTTAAGAGTGTTACAGATATAAAGTTTGGAACAACAGACGCAATTTTTGATGCTGCATCTGCAACAGATACATCAATTATAGCAATTGTTCCCGATAGTTTACCGCCGAGTAATTTATATGTTCAGATATATGTTGGAGATGGGCAGGCTTATGCAGCTTTAAATTTTACAGTGCTTGAAGCGCCAAAAATTCCAACAATTGAAACTATTGCGCCTGATACTGCTTTTCCTGGCGATAAAATAAAAATAACGGGTATCAATTTTATGAATGTAAGTTCTGTAACATTTGGAAATATCAGCGCCGATTTTACTATTGGCGATTCAACGAGTTTAACAATAACAGTACCTCCAAAAATTACTGGTACAAATCAAATAATAACAGTATCTGCACCAACTGGTTCTGATACGGTTTCATTTACAGTAAATTATGCACCACTCATTTATTCTGTTACACCCGGTAGTGGCAGTGCAGGTGATATAATAACAGTAAAAGGAGTAAGGTTTAAAGATATTACTTCTGTTAAGTTAGGAGAAACTGCAGTTACATCAACAACAGTAAATGATTCTACTATTACATTTCCTGTACCTGCAGATGCTCAAAATGGTTTCGTTACTGTAACAAATGCATTAGGAACTGCGACAGCTCCGCAAAGTTTTGTTGTAATAGTGCCTATTTCATTTTATATTTTTCAGGATGCCTTAATTACCGACTGGACTATTCAAAGCTATACAGCAACCACAGCACTTTCGACAACCAATGTGGAATCAGGCAGCAATAGTCTTGCAACTACATACACAGGTGGTTATGGTGCTTTCCGTATTGCAAACTATTCAAGCGCACCGCTTGACATAAGTTCATATACAACGCTTAGGTTTTCTATATTCGGCGGACCGGGAACAGATGGTAAGAAGATTAGTATAGCCATAAATGGAAATTATTCCACTACGCTACAAATTCCAATATCAGAAGGAAAATATACCGATTATTTAATTCCTCTAAGTTCGTTAGGAAGCCCTGCTACACTTGGTGAAATTGTATTACAGGAATATAGTGGTAATGCGCCCAGCGATATTTATGTTGATAATGTTGGATTAAACTAATATAAAATTTGCATGATTATTAAAGCAGTTTTAGTAGGCACTATTTTAATCATTTCATTTAAAATTAATGTAATTGCTCAATCCAATTTGCCTGCAGATAAACATGCTACTCAAGAAACAATTAATCTCTATAATAATTTAAAAAAGAATTTAGATAAAGGTGTAATGATTGGTCATCAGGATGATCTTGCTTATGGTGTTGGCTGGAAATACGAAAATGGAAGAAGCGATATAAAAGATGTAACAGGTGATTATCCTGCAGTAATGGGTTTTGAATTAGGAAGAATTGAATTGGATCATCCGATAAATATTGATAGTGTGCCTTTTGATAAAATGCATGACTTTATTAAAACAGCGTATGAACACGGAAGTGTTATTACAATAAGCTGGCATTTAAATAATCCTTTAACAGGAAAAACTGCATGGGATCCATCACCAAAAGAAACGGTTGCATCCATTTTGCCTGGTGGCAATAAAAATGCTTTATATAATTCGTGGCTTGATAAAGTATCTGCATTTTTCTTAGGCTTGAAAGGCAATTATGGTGAATATATTCCAATTGTATTTCGTCCGTTTCATGAATTAAATGGTAGTTGGTTTTGGTGGGGCGGAAAAAATTGTACGCCGGATGAAGTAAAACAGCTTTATCAATACACAGAAAAATATTTGCGTGATACCAAGCATGTGCATAATCTTTTATATGCATACAACACAGATAAATTTAATTCTGCCGATGAATATTTGGAAAGATTTCCTGGCGATGATTATACAGATGTTTTAGGCTTTGATATTTATCAGCGCGGAACTAACCAGGAGTTTATGCATGAAGCAAATCAAATGCTTTCTATGCTTGATAGTATTTCCATTCATCATAAAAAAATTCCTGCATTAACAGAATTTGGTTATGGTGGTTTGCCGGATAGCACATGGT
>CAXSDU010000060.1:12713-23654 GCA_964236165.1 uncultured Parafilimonas sp.
AAGAAATTTCTCCGCCGGCAATTTCTTTTATCAGCATTGCTGCCCGTTTTAAAAAATCATACAGCAGCTTATGCACTTGCCTGGCGTAATGCAGGCACAAAAAAAGATGGCAGCATGGAATATTATATTTCTTACAAAGGCAGCGCATCATCAAACGATTTTATTAGATTTTGTAATGATGATAAAATTTTATTACAAAAAGATGTGTCAAAAGAAAAATTATACCAAAAAAGATAGTAAACTTTTTTTTTACAGAATACAAGCATAAGCCTGTGGTTTCTACCACAGACTTTATTTTTTTAACTGATGATTAAAATTTTGTTGTACAATTAGCAAATGAAATTACATTCTATTGATTTTATCATATTAATTTTTTACCTCGTAATGATGGTGTTGCTTGGCTTGTTTTTGCGTAAAAGAGCAAAAGCCAACAAAGAAAGCTATTTGCTCGGCGGTAAAACATTACCATGGTATTTATTAGGTTTAAGTGATGCTGCTGATATGTTTGATATAAGCGGTACTATGTGGATGGTTTCATTATGCTTTGTATATGGAATGAAAAGCATTTGGATACCATGGCTTTGGCCTGTTTTTAACCAGGTTTTTAATATGATGTTTTTGGGTAAATGGCTGCGTCGCTCAAACGCAAACACAGGCGCAGAATGGCTTGCCACGCGTTTTGGATTAAAAGGCAAAGGTGTAAAAGCATCACACAATATTGTAGTTGCTTTTGCATTAATTGGTTGTCTTGGTTTTTTAGCATATGGTTTCGTTGGGCTTGGAAAATTCATAGAGATTTTTATTCCATGGAATCTTATTCAGCCACATATACCTTTTACAATTGCGCCTGAATATGTTGCACATTTTTATGGAATTATTTTTACGTTGTTTGCCATGTTTTATTCTGTGCTTGGTGGTATGCATGGTATTGTTATTGGTGATTTGATTAAGTATATTATTATGACAGTTGGCTGCATTGCTATTGCAATTATTGCCATGATGCATCTTAACGGAAATAGTGCCGCATTAAAAGTTCCCAAAGGATGGAATAATCCTTTTTTTGGTTGGCATTTAAATCTTGACTGGAAAAATATTATTCCCGCTGCCAATAAAAAAATTGCTGATGATGGATTTGATTTATTTGGTTTCTTTTTTATGATGATGCTTTTTAAAGGTGTGTTTGCATCACTCGCTGGTCCTGCGCCAAATTATGATATGCAGAAAATTTTATCATCACGTTCTCCAAAAGAAGCATCGAAGATGACGGGTTTTGTTTCCATCATTTTATTGCCCATTCGTTATTGTATGATCATTGGTTTAACTGTACTTGGTTTACTTTATTTTAACCAGTTAAATTTAGATAATGGAAGCGGCGGTATTGATTTTGAAAGAGTATTGCCCGGCGCTATCAACAATTTTTTGCCTGCAGGTATTTTAGGAATTGTTTTAACCGGTTTACTTGGTTCGTTTATGGGCACATTTGCAGGCACATTAAATGCAGCACAGGCTTACATTGTAAACGATATTTATCTTAAGTATATTAATCCGTCAGCACCTACAAAAAAAATTATTACAATGAACTATGCTGTAGGAGTTATTACAGTAGCAGTAAGTATTGTACTTGGTTTTTTTGCAAAAGATGTAAACAGTATTCTGCAATGGATTGTTGGCGCTTTATATGGCGGTTACATCGCGTCCAATATGCTTAAATGGTATTGGTGGCGTTTTAATGCAAACGGATTTTTCTGGGGCATGGCAGCAGGCGTTGCCGCAGCGCTAATATTTCCTTTTATTTTTAATGGATTACCGCTTTACAATTGGCCGTTATTATTTTTAATTTCGCTTGCAGGATGTTTCATCGGAACATACACTGCGCCGCCAACAGATATATCAGTGCTAAAGAAATTTTACTCAACCGTTAAACCATGGGGTTTTTGGAAACCGGTGCATGAAATGGTTGTAAACGAGCAACCAGATTTTATACCAAACAAAAGATTGAAACTTGATTTATTTAATGTGGTTTTAGGAATAATAGGGCAATCATGTTTAACTATTCTTCCTATGTATTTAATTCTGTGGATGAAGCTGCCACTTTTAATAACAGTTATTTTGCTAATTATAATTGTATTCATACTTAAAAAAACATGGTGGAATAAATTAGAAGATTAAAAGCAAGCACATTATGAGACAAAAATTTCAACAGCGCCTTCAGCATCTTGAAGATGCTTATACCAAACTTATTGATCTTGATAACGAACAGGCAAAAGAAAGCAATGGTATTTATATGAGATATATAAACCCTGTTTTAACTGCACAGCATGCGCCGGTATTTTGGAAATATGATCTCAATGAAAAAACGAATCCTTTTTTATTAGAACGTTTCGGTATTAACGCCGTTTTAAATGCGGGCGCTATCAAATGGAACAATAAATATTTATTGATAGCAAGAGTGGAAGGTGTTGATCGTAAATCTTTTTTTGCAATTGCAGAAAGTCCAAATGGTATTGATCATTTTAAATTTTGGGATTATCCTGTTGTAATTCCTGAAACAAATGAACCGGATACAAACGTGTACGATATACGTTTGATACAACATGAAGATGGATGGATTTACGGATTGTTTTGTACAGAAAGAAAAGATACATCAGCGCCGGAAGGAGACCAAAGTGCAGCCATTGCGCAATGTGGTATTGTGCGCACAAAAGATCTGAAAAAATGGGAACGTATGCCAGATCTTAAAACGAAATCTCCGCAACAAAGAAATGTGGTTTTGCATCCAGAATTTGTAAAAGGTAAATATGCTTTTTATACAAGACCTCAGGATAGTTTTATTGAAGCCGGCAAACGCGGCGGAATTGCTTTTGGCTTATCAGATAAAATGGATGGCGCAGAAGTAAACGAAGAAGCGATTGTTGATCCTAAAATTTATCATACTATAAATGAATTAAAAAATGGATGGGGTCCCGCACCTTTAAAAACAAAACAGGGTTGGTTGCATTTAGCACACGGTGTTCGCAATACCGCAGCAGGTTTGCGTTACACGTTATATATGTTTATGACAGATTTAAAAGATCCTGCTAAAATTCTTTATAAGCCAGCCGGTTATTTTTTAGCACCGGAAGGAGAAGAAAGAGTGGGTGATGTTTCAAATGTTGTTTTTAGTAACGGATGGATTACTGATGATGATGGCACCGTTTATATTTATTATGCATCGTCTGATACAAGAATGCATGTTGCCGTTTCAAGTATAGATAAATTATTGGATTACGTTATAAATACACCTGCAGATGGTTTGCGTTCTGCGGCATCTGTTGAAACATTAATTGAAATCATTGATAAGAATAAAGCGCATCTTAATAAAAAAGAATCAGTGCATGTAAATGGCCAATCTTCAAACGTGAATAGCTAATATTAATAGCTGATGGAAAATATTTCGAAATTTAAAATCGAAGCAGAACAGGAATTATTTTCCATTCTTAATTATTGGATGCAATACGCAATTGATAAAAACGGAGGTTTTGCTGGAAAGATTGATAACAATAATCATGTTGATGTATCTGCTGTTAAAGGTTCTGTTTTAAATGCAAGGATATTGTGGGCATTTTCTGCAGCTTACAATCAATACCAAAATAAAAAATATTTTAATACTGCAACAAGAGCTTTCGAATTTATAGAACAACATTTTTTTGATAAAGAATATGGTGGTGTTTTTTGGACAGTTGATGCAAATGGCAATATGCTCGATTCTAAAAAGCAGGTTTACGCGCTTGCTTTCTGCATATATGGTTTGAGTGAATATTATATTTCATCTCAGGATAAAAAAGCATTAAATATTGCTTTGCAATTGTATAATTCAATTGAAAAATACAGCTATGATGAATTAATGAAAGGATATGCCGAAGCTTTTACAAGAGATTGGGGCGAGCCTGATGATTTGCGTTTAAGTGCAAAAGATGCCAACGAAAAAAAAACAATGAATACGCATTTGCACATAATTGAAGCCTATGCTAATTTGTATAAAGTGCATCCGTCTCCGGATTTAAAAAATAAAATAATTGAATTACTTGAATTGTTTGACAAATATTTTATAGACAAAAAAACATTTCACTTAAAATTATTTTATAATGAAGCCTGGAAAGAAAAGCCGGATGTAATTTCTTATGGTCACGATATTGAAGCTGCATGGTTATTGTTGCATTGTACTGAAATTATTAATGATTCAACGTGGATAAATGTTTTTAATGATTATGCAATAAAAATTGCAGATGCAGCTATTGAAGGTTTGGATAAAAATGGCGGCATGTTGTATGAATATGAACCATTATATCAAACATTAATAAAAGAAAAACATTGGTGGGTACAGGCAGAAGCGATGGTTGGATTTTTCAATGCGTATCAAATTACAAAAAATGAAAAATATTTAAATCATTCAATCGATAACTGGCAGTTTATTAAAGATTATATAAAAGATAGTAAAAAAGGTGAATGGTTTTGGGGTGTCAAAGATGATAATAGTATCATGCTGAATGAAGATAAAGTTGGTTTGTGGAAATGTCCTTATCATAACTCAAGAGCTTGTTTGGAAATAATTAAAAGAATATCATGAAATTTTTTAAAATAAATATTGTATTTCTTTTAATTATTCTTCCGTTCGGCATGCAATGTTTTGCCCAACAAGATTCTTTTAATATTATTTCTTTCGGCGCCGTTGGCGATGGTAAAACAATTTGTACTAAAGCTTTACAAACAGCTATTGATAGCTGCAATAAAAAAAGCGGCGGCGATGTAATTATTCCGCAGGGAATTTTTATGGTTGGCACTGTTCATTTAAAATCCAACATCCACCTACAACTCAATGCCGGCGCAGTTTTACGCGGCAGTGCTGATTTAAATGATTATGAGAATTTCATTCCCGATACACCATTCAATCCCATTCATAAAGGCATGTTGTTTACAGAAGATGCAGAGAATATTACGATATCCGGCGAAGGAACAATTGATGGAAACGGCGATAATTTTTTCGAACTGGATAAAGCAAAAAAAATTGATAATGCAGGTACGCAATATACAAGGCAAGGCGAAAATTATCGGCATGTTGAAACAGGCATCGGTGATGGACCTGTTGTTCCTAAAGATAGGCCTTATCAAATGTTTGTGTTCAGTAATTGCAAGCACATTACAATAAAAGATATTACAATTACAACATCACCGTTTTGGTGTATGCATTTTGCTGATTGTGACGCGGTACATGTTACAGGCATTCGTTTATGGAACAGCATACGGGCGCCGAATGCAGACGGAATTGATATAACAAGCTGCACCAATGTTATTATTGATAATTGCGATATACGCGCCGGCGATGATGCATTAGCTATCGTTGGTTATGATCATCATTTTGAAATTCCTGGGTTTAAACATTTACGCCATTTATCGGAAAATATATTGGTGAGCAATTGCAATTTGCAATCTGCATCAAGTGGTATTCGTATTGGTTTTCTCGATCAGAACAGTGTAAAAAATATCCATGTAAGCAACGTGAATATTACCAACTCAACAAGAGGCATTGGCATTTTTGTGCGTGATGAAGGCTCACTTGAAAACATCACGTTTGATAATATTTCTATCGAAACAAAATTGCGTACCGGAGATTGGTGGGGCAACGGCGAACCTATTCACCTTTCTGCTGTCCGTGGTAAAGACAATGTAAAACTTGGGCAAATAAAACATGTTATTTTCAGTAATATAATTTGCAAAGGAGAGAATGGAATACTGGTGTATGGAAGTGATGAAAGTATAATTGAAGATGTTTCATTCAATCATATTCGTTTTGAATTAACAGACAGCAAACTGAACGATGTTGCCGGTGGTAATATTGATCTGCGCGGCGCTTTAATTCAAAAACAAATTTTTAAAAGAGATATTCCCGGCGTTCTTATTCAATATGCAAAAGATGTACGCATTAATGATTTTAAATTGAATTGGACAAACACAAGAATGCCTTATTTTACAAATGGTATTGAAGCAAATCATTTTGAAGATTTATATGTAAATTCTTTTAAAGGCGGCGCTTCACCTATAAATAAAAATGCATACAAAATATTTGCAGAAGATGGAAAAAATTTTGTTACAGATGACAAAAAAAATATTTTGCTGAAGAACGTTAAATAATAATTTTTAAAAAATGTACTATGCTGAAGAAATATTTATTGATCACGTTGTTATTTTTTTCAATAAAAACATTCGCACAAAAATTTGAAAACCTTGCGCCAACGCCGCCGATGGGCTGGAATAGCTGGAACACTTTTCAAACAAATATTTCAGAAGACCTGGTAAAAGGTATTGCTGACAGTTTAGTTTCATCAGGCATGAAAGATGCAGGCTACACTTACATTGTTTTAGATGATGGATGGATGACAATGCAACGAGATAGTTTAACCGGCAATCTTATTGCCGATCCAAAAAAATTTCCGCATGGTATGAAGGCGCTTGCTGATTATGTGCATTCAAAAGGTTTAAAATTTGGTTTATACAATTGTGCCGGAACAAAAACATGTGCAGGTTATCCGGGAACACGTGGTTATGAATACCAGGATGCGCGTTTTTATGCTTCGCTTGATATTGATTATTTAAAATTTGATTGGTGTTATGCTGATAGTTTAAATGCCGTTGAAGCTTATACAACCATGAGCAAAGCATTGCTTACTGCACGGCGGCCAATTGTTTTTAGCTTGTGCGAATGGGGAAGTCACAAACCATGGTTGTGGGCTGCAAAAGTTGGTCAGTTATGGAGAGCAACGGGAGATATCGGCGCTTATTTTGATACAGTACCGCGAAACAAAGAATGGAAGCCGCAAACTGTTAGTCAAATAATTGATCAGGAAGCAAACATTCGTCAATATGCCGGGCCAAATCATTGGAATGATCCTGATATGCTGGAAGTAGGTAACGGCATGAAAGAAGGTGAAGACCGTGCGCATTTTTCTATGTGGTGTATGTTGGCTGCGCCGCTGATTGCCGGCAACGATATAAGAAAAATGACTACAGCAACAAGAACGATTCTTACAAATAAAAATGTTATTGCTGTTGACCAGGATGCACTTGGTGTGCAAGGCTTCAGGTATGCATCAAAAGATAGTTTGGAAACATGGTTTAAACCTTTAAGCAATGGCGATTGGGCTGTATGTTTTTTAAATCGTTCTGCACAAACACAGAAAATTAATTTTGACTGGAAGAATGAAAATGTGAATGACACACTTTCTTCAAGGCAATTAAATGCTGCAATCACAAACTATAAAATTACTGATCTATGGTCGATGAAAAATTTATCAACCACAGCAAAATCTTTAAATGCCACTATTGCTTCACATGAGGTATTTATGTTGCGATTATCTAAATAAATAAAACGATTATCTATGAAAAAAAATCAACTTTTATCACTCTCTGCTTTGTTGTTTGTAACAAACATAATAGCACAGACACCGGTATTTAATTCTGTTACACCAAATGCAGCAAGCATTGTAAAGTATGATAAGTTTGAACTAACGATTGATCTTACTGCTGCGTACACTAATCCATATAACTACGATGATATTTCAACGCGATGCATTTTCACTTCTCCATCTGCAAAAAAAGATACAGTGGATGGTTTTTATATGGAGAATTATTCATTAGACGCAACAACCGGTGAAGTAACAGATTTAGGTACGCACAATTTTAAAGTGCGTTATTCACCCAAAGAAGCAGGAACATACAGTTATGTATTATCAGCTAAAAACACATCAGGTACTGCAACACGTACTTCGGCAACCTTTCAATGTACGGCGTCAGCTGCACACGGCTTCATTAAAAAAAATAATACAAACTATTTAAATTTTGATGATGGTACACAATATATTCCTGTTGGCGAAAATATGTGTTGGGAAGATGGCGCGCTTTCCAATGTAGTTCCCAACTATAATTCCTGGCTTGGAAAATTATCAACCAACGGAGGAAATTTTATTCGTGTTTGGATGAGCGATTGGGCTTTTGCGCTGGAATGGAAAAATGGTACTAATGGCTTTGGCGGACTTGAAAATTATAAACAAACCAGCGCTTATTATTTAGACTGGCTGCTGAATAAATGTGACACTCTTAGTGTATATCTGCAGCTCTGTTTAAATCATCACGGACAGGTTTCATCAACAGTAAATCCGGAATGGGGTGATAATCCTTATAATGTTGTTAATGGCGGACCTTGTACAAATACATGGGATTTCTTTACTAATACTACTGCAAAATCAGATTATAAAAACAGGCAGCGTTATATTGTTGCGCGTTACGGCTATTCAAAAAATATTGAAAGCTGGGAGTTATTTAATGAAGTGATTTTTACCGATGATTATCAAAATCACAAAACAGATGTGGATAACTGGCATGGTGAAATGAGCACTAATTTAAAATCGCTTGATGTAAATAAACATTTGGTTACAACAAGTTTTGGTGATGCTTCTTATACACCCGGAACATGGAATGAATCTACTATTGATTATACGCAATTACATAACTATACAAGTGTTCCAAATCTTGAAAGTATTCTTGTCGCTAATGATCAAACTTATTTATCATCTTATAAAAAACCTGTGCTGAATGGCGAGTTCGGTCTTGGTCCGGATGGCGGAACTTTATCAACAGATGATCCTAATGGTGTACACATTCATAATGCTATTTGGGCAACAGCTTTAAACGGTGCTATGGGCTCAGCTATGACGTGGTGGTGGGACGATTATATTGAGCCGCAAAATTTGTATTATCATTACAAGCCTTTATCTTCTTTTTTAAATGCGCTTACGCTAAAAGATGATAATTATAAACCGGCAGTATCTCTAACATCAGGTGGTGGTACTACAGATTTAACTGTTTCGCCCGGAACAGGTTTTAGTAAAGCACCTGCATCTGCTTTTACAATTGATGCTGCAGGAAAAATTTCACCCGATGCATCACAATTAAGCCAATATATATTTGGCAGCACATATAATACTGATAACCGTAACCCGCCAACCTTTACTGTCACTTACCCGGTGGCAGGAAAATTTAAAGTAGTTGTAGGCAGTATTTCTACAACTTCGCCAATGGTTACTGTAAAAGTTGATAATGTACAGGTGTTGAATGTTGCCGCCGTTGCCAATACAACTTACAGCGTAGATATTACAGCAGGTTCACATACAATTACTGTAGATAATCTGGGAATTGACTGGTTTAATGTAAGCAGTTATGTGTTTACAAATATTGGTTCACCTACCAGTTCTTATGCTATTAAATCGGCAGATAAAAATAAAGCTGCGGGCTGGCTTTTGAATACACAATACAACTGGCAATATATTAAAAATAATGGTGCTGCGCCACCTGTAATATCAGGTGCGAAATTGGCTTTGCCCGGCATGAACAATGGACAATATACTATTGATTTTTATAGCTGCAGTACAGGCTTAGTAACAAGTACAATGTCAGCAGCAGTTACTAATGATACTTTATCTGTTGCTCTGCCATCTGTTGCATGGGATGTTGCTTTCACTGTAAAAAATGAATCAGTATTAGCAGTTGATATTGCAAAATTTTATGGCGATCAACAAAACAATCAAAATATATTACATATAGAAATTGCGCAAAGTGAAAATGTGAAATCTGTGATGCTTGAAAGAAGCAGCGATGGAATTCATTTTACTACATTAACTAATCTTAGGACAAACTGGAAAGCAATAAACGGTGCACATGTTTATGCTGATGCAGAACCTTTAAAAGGAAATAATTTTTATAGATTGAATGTTATTGATAATGATGGAAAGCAAACCGTTTCAAACATTGTTTTGCTGGTGAATAATAAATTTATCAATATCAGTTTTTATCCAAATCCTTTTAAAAATTATGTAATGCTTAAAGTAACAGCAGGAAAATATCTTGTTACAATTGCAGACACAAAAGGTAAAAATATTTTTAGTAACACCTTTAATGCAAGTGGTGCAGATATAAAACTTTCATTACCCAATCTTGCACACGGCGTTTATTATGTTTCTGTAAAAGATGAAAATGGAAATATTGCCAAAGAAAAATTAGTGAAAGAATAAAAATACAGCCCCCCGAAAGAACGGCGTTCATCTTAATTGATGGCGCCGTTTGTTTTTATAGCATTGAAAAAGTTTCTTACTTTGATTTTTCAAACACACAATAAAGATTCTTTTATTATAATTGAAAATGGTTATTAATTTACATAAGCCATTTGACACAACTAAATGTGTCTGATCAAACAATTCAAAAACTGTAAGATTATAACCAATAACATAATTACTATGAAAGGATTTTTTAAAATAATTAGTATAAAATATTTAAGTTTTTTATTAGTTATTACAATTTTATTCTCTTGTAACAACAAACCTAAACTTGTTGATGTTGATCCTGCATTTAGTCAATATATTGATGCATATACATCAGGTGTTGTATCAAAGAAAAATACTATCAGGATTCAGCTCGCATCAGATATTTCCACAACGCATGAAGTAAATGAAGCAATAAAAGACAAACTGTTTAATTTTTCGCCTGCAGTAGATGGAAACGCATATTGGGTTGATGCACGCACGATTGAATTCAAACCAACAAATGATTTAACGCCAAATCAATTATACGAAGTAAATTTTAAGTTGGGTGATGTAATAAAAGTGCCTTCAAAATTTGATGAATTTAAATTCAATGTACAGGTTGTAAAACCATCTTTTGAAGTAGACGAAAATGGTTTGCGCAGCAACAATAAAACAGCAATGAATTTATCCGGAAAAATATTAACGGCTGATGTTGAGCAATCATCTTCAATTGAAAAATTATTAACGGCTTCAATTGATGGAAAAACAATTCCGATAAGCTGGCAGCATAATGAAACAGCGAAAGAACACCAGTTTGTTATCAACAATATTC
>CAXSDU010000061.1:0-8589 GCA_964236165.1 uncultured Parafilimonas sp.
ATATCTTTTACAACTGTTGGTTTACGTTGCGCATTTTTCAAAGCATCCAAACCATTTTTTATTGCGCCATCTTCCACATCGCAGATATAAGCCACTTCAACATTTTGTAATGAAGCATACGATTTAGCAAGATAACTGCCGCGACTATTTACGCCCATCACTGCCAATACAACTTTATTGGATGGCGCATTTTTTCCAAACACAGGAAAGTTTAAAATAGTTACGCCCGCTGCTGCGGCTGATGTATTTTGAATAAATTTTCTTCTGTTCATGATTGCAAGCTTACAATAAAGGTAACAGATTCTTGATATGAGAGCTGATAGGTTTTAAAATCTATCAGCTCTTTTTATTCAAAGAAATTAGTACGGCGTATTTTTTCTCCTCATATCAAATAAGCATAAAATCTCAATAGCATTATTTTAATTCTATTGTGTGGCTGAAGTGTTACACTTCTTATGTCTGATCTCTTTTGAGAAAGTTTGCCAATTTCAGGATATTGAAAAATTAATTCAATACGTTGTTATAATTTATCAAGAAAATTAAAAGCAGTTTTTGCAGAATGTTCTTTTAATAAATAATCATATAGTTTAAGTGTATTCTTTCGAAAGCGTTTTGATACAATTATCTTTTTTTCCATTCATTGATTTCTTTTTTAAAATCTTTCCAATCTATAGTTTCGCTGTTATCTGCTTCAGAAATGGCTTCATTTAATTCTTTTGTTTGTACTTCATTTAGCTCGTCAATTATATTTATTCTATCTGCGTAATAAGTAACATCTTTTATCACCATTTGTAAAACATTTTCATCTTTAAGCGAATCAACCAATTCATATATTTTTGATTTGAGTTCACTATCCATAAAATTGCTTTTTACCAAATAAAATTAAGAAAACTACGGTGATTTTTCAATTGATGAATGCACACCGATAAATTTATACAACACTTTTATACAGCCTTTGTCTTTAATCACTCAAAACAACGAATGCCTTTTATCATCCTCATCGCTGGAATTATTTTATTAATACTGTTTGTTGCATGGGCGAAGCATTATTACGATGATTGTATTAATACCAATTGATTTGGGTAAAGTAGACCTGACAGGCTTTAAAAAATCAGTCAGGTCTTTCACAACAAAATTTTACTTCAGCATAACCTCTACATCTTTACTTCTGCTTTCGGGAATAACTTTCAGCATGGTAAGTTTTCCATTCTTTAGTTCAGCTTCAACAGTTGTATTATAAGGCGCGTTCAATTTAAAATGAACGTCTTTATTTTTTGGCCATGATGGAAATAAAAGAATGCGCTTATCATTCACCTGCATCAGCATTTCCTGTAAACCTATCATAGCGCTTCCGCCCCAGTTATGATCCGGTGTCCAGTCAAAACCCGGGCCCCAAAAAGCAGGAAAACGTCTTGATGAATTTTTTAATTTTAATGATGTTAATTTCCATGCATCATTTGTTAAGCCAAGTTGTGCAGCAAAAATATTATCCTGTTTCCAACCAATATAATTCCTGAATTTTATAACACTCGTATCATATTTCCACGTGTTGATAGCTGTATCTAATCCAGGTTTTCCAACACCAAAAATTCCCCATGGAAATACCGGATATAACTGCGGGCTTTCTTCATTATTGATTCTTTGCCATAACTGTGCAGGTGATATAGTTGTATGGCCATTAAACGAACGATAACTTATATCCGGAATCCTGTTTAAGAATGCGCCTAATGATTTTCTTTTTTCTGATGAGATATAATTGTCCGGCAATGCTAACAACTTTTTTGTAACGGTTTGCAAAGCTGCGATGGTGGAAGTTGAATTATACGCCATCTTAAAAGTTTCTGCAGCTGAACCGGGAAACAATACAAGCTTTCCATTTTCATCAAGTGTTTTTATGCCGCGTTTTGCCGCGAGATATTGATAATGCTCATCAAAAAAATCCAAACAACTTTCTATGAAAGGAATGTATTTAGTGATATCAGCATTCGTATATTTTTGTTCGTCCAGCATCATTAAACAAAATTCAAGATCAGTATCCCACAAATATTCAAGCCACGCATTATACTCAACACCTTTATCAAAATTTGCAGGTCTTTCAGTTCCATATTCAGCATAATCCGGTAAACCATAATTTTCCATTTGCTCTGTAAAGCAGGCTCCGCCATGTTTCCAATAAACTTTTGATCTTAATTCTGCATTGTGTTGAATGCGTAAGTAAAAATTAAATTGCGCTTGTATAGCATCTGTGTCACCGCTTTTTATCATGGGGAAATAAACCAGCCGTTGATTTTGCGCTGTGTGCAAACCGCCGCCCCAATTGCGGAAATCAGGTGTAAGCTTCGCCGATGAATCTGTAAACACGGGATCAACTGTAAATAATCCGCCATTAAATTTTGTAGGCCAAATTCCTTTAGCATTACAGCCAAGCATGTACCGAAATAATTGATAGTTATGACTAACCTGCCAATCAATGGAATTTGTATTTGCGTTTATAAAAATAAAACTGCGGTTCCAGAATTGATGCCACCATTGTTGTGTTTTATTGAAAGCATTTTCTTTATTATTTAAGTTTGTTTTTTGCAAAGAATCAACTGAATTTTTCCATGTTGTAACATCATTTGTTTGTTGTGTATTAAAATATACCTGCAACGATTGATTTGTTGTGGCAGTTTTACTTTTTAGTTTCCATCCTTTAAAATCTGTGTTTACATAAACGCCTTCATATGTTCCGTCTGTTACAAAATTTTTACCGCTAAAGTTTCCGCCAAAACAAAGATCTTTCAAGGGATTGTATAATAAATCTTTCACACTGTCCATGCCTTGCTCTGCAACGGTTGCATCAAAAATATTGGGTGAAATATTATGATGATAAAACCAAACAGTATTATCAACAAAAGCAATACTATCTTTTCTGCCAACAGTATTTTCATGCGCTGCCCATTTCCATGAGTTGCCAAAATTTTCACGCGGTTGTAATATCCTGTTTTGATAACGCCAGCTTTCATATGCTGCTGTCACCATCATTTTTTTATTGCTATTTATATCAAGATGAACGATGGGCGCGAACACATCAACCCAAATTTTTATAGTAGCATTTATACCATTTTTTTCTCCATATATAGTTATATTTCCATCTTGCAAATGCAACGCTTGTTTAAAATTTTTATCATCAAACACAGAAGGCGTAAGTGTTAGATGCAAGCGGCCTTCTTTTAATAATGCATTGTTCTCATCAAAATTTCCGCTACGCGCCATATATACATACAAATCGCCGTTTTCAACCCAAACATTTAAACCAATATCGCCCCCGCCGCAAGGCATAGATTCAGATGCGTTTTTACTTTGTGTTTTCCATACAATATTATATTGATCTATTGTATTTGTTTGTGCGCTTATTGTTGCACAAGCAGACAATAAAAAAAATAAAGCGGCAATAATTTTATTCAGCATAACAGGCTTGCAATTTATGCTGTTGTTTTAAATGAATCAAGCATAAATAAGTTTAACATTCTATCTTTAATCACTCAAAATAACGAATGCTTTTCATCATCCTCATTGCCGGAATTATTTTACTGATACTACTTATCGCCTGGGCAAAACTCAATACATTTCTTGCATTTTTACTGGTTTCAATATTAATCGGATTGTGCAACAGCATGCCAGTAAACACTGTAGTTACAGCAATGCAAAAAGGCATTGGTGATATACTTGGTTCGCTGAGCATTATTCTTTGCATGGGTGCTATACTTGGAAAATTAATTGCAGAAAGCGGCGCGGCACAAAAAATTACTACAAGTTTGGTTGATGCGTTTGGAAAAAAATATATTATGTGGGCAATGGTGCTAACTGCATTTATTGTTGGTATTCCATTGTTCTTTGATGTAAGTTTTGTGTTGATGGTTCCATTAATTATTACTGTTTCGCGACGATATAATATTCCGGTTGTTTACATTGGTTTGCCTGTAGTTGCAGCAGTATCTGTAACTCATGGATATTTACCGCCACATCCTGCACCAACAGCATTGGTTGCGCAATATCATGCGGATCTTGGTCTCACTTTATTATATGGGTTATGCATTGCTATTCCTGCCATAATTATTGCAGGACCTTTGTTCGCAACACGCTTTAAAAAATATACCAACAAACCGCCGGATACTTTCGCTGCAAAAGATTTACCCGATAATGAATTGCCTTCGTTTTTCAATAGTTTATTTACCACATTTCTTCCTGTATTATTAATTGCACTTGCAACAGTTTGTCAGCAATTCATCACACAACAAAATACCATTACAAAATTTTTTATCAGCTCGGGCAATCCGCCAATTGCGATGATAATAGCAGTGTTCTACGGCTTATATAGTTTAGGATTGAAAAGAAGAAAATCAATGACGTTGCTGATGAATCATTTGCTTGATGCGATAAAAGATATCTCTCCTATTTTATTAATATTGGCAGGTGCCGGCGCTATGAAAGAAATTCTCACCGAAACCGGCGTGAACACACAAATTGCAACCATGCTTGATAGTTTTCACGTACATCCTTTATTAGCTGCGTGGACAATAAGCGCTGTGATTCGTATTGCACTTGGTTCTGCAACAGTTGCAGGTTTAACAACAGCCGGAATAATTGCGCCAATGATTGCAACAAGTGGCGTTAACCCATGTTTAATGGTGTTGGCAACCGGTGCAGGAAGTTTAATATTTGGTCATGTAAATGATGGTGGCTTCTGGCTGTTTAAAGAATACTTTAATCTATCATTGAAACAAACTTTTAAAACATGGAGTGTAATGGAAACACTGGTTTCTGTTATTGGATTGATTGGTGTTTTTATATTGAATTATTTTGTGCATTAACACAAGATTTATGTCTTGATTATGAAATGAAGAAAGTTAACGGTTTAGCCACTGATTAATTTAAAAAGAATTCGATAACTTAAATTTTAACTCGCTTCTCCTTTTAGGGTTGGGGTAAAACTTATAAACAATGACGCCTGATCAAAATTTTGAACAACTTAATTTACAACTTCCACCAGCACCAAAACCGCTTGGCGTTTATAAGCCGTTTTTAATCGTTGATAAACTCATTTATGTTTCGGGGCACGGTACTGTGCAAAGTGATGGTTCATTAATTATTGGTCGTGTTGGTGATACAATGAATGAAGATGAAGGCAAGCTTGCTGCAAGACAAGTCGGGCTTGCTATACTTGCAACGCTGAAACAAAATTTAAATTCACTCAACAAAATAAAACGTGTTATAAAAGTGCTTGGTATGGTAAACTGCGTTGCCAATTTTGAAAACCATCCTTATGTTATAAATGGCTGCAGCGAATTGTTTGCAAAAGTTTGGGGCGATGATAATGGTGTTGGTGTAAGAAGTGCTGTTGGTATGGGATCTTTGCCCGGAAATATTCCTGTTGAAATTGAAGCAGTGTTTGAATTAGAATAAATAGTCAGGCTAACTTTACGTTTTCATAAATTTCATCAATTAATATATTTTCATTGATGGTTTTTATAAGAATATAATTGCCTGCATCATTATATTCTTCCAGTTCCCAATGATTGTTTTCATTCAGTCTAAAAATTTCTGTATGCATACTTTCTGAATCTACAAGTATATATTCTTTCAAAGTATTTATATCACGATACAGTTTAAATTTTTCACCACGGTCATAATTTTTTGTTGACTTTGAAAGCACTTCAATAATTACCGTTGGATTTAAAACATTATATTCATCATTATTCAACGTTATTACTTCACCACAAACAATCGAAATATCAGGATAAGTAAATAATGTATTTGTCGGAATGTGTATCCGCATATCACTACCGAAAGGCTGACATTTTTTTCCTTTTAATTTGTTAGTTAAAGCATTAAAGAAATTTCCTGTAATCCTTATGTGCGACAGCTTAGCGCCAGACATTGCAAACACTTCTCCTTTATAATATTCATGCTTTTCCATAGCAGCATTTTCCATTTTAAGGTAGGCTTCAATAGAAATTTTTTGTTTACTGTAAGCGATTGCGGGTTCGTTAACTTCCATAATTAAAAATACAAAATTTGCTATGATAGCTTTAATTTGATTTATGAACTGGTACGAAATAAGCAATATTGAAACAATTGATTCGCCTGCATTAATTATTTATAAAGAACGTGTACATCAAAATATTCAATCATTAGTACATATGAAAGATGTTGCATATTTACGTCCGCATATTAAAACAAATAAGATTGCTGAAGTGTGTAAATTGATGCTGGATGCAGGCATTAAAAAATTTAAATGTTCAACAATTGCAGAAGCAGAAATGTTAGCGATCATTAATGCGCCTGATGTGTTGCTTGCTTATCAACCTACACCAACAAAAGCAAAGCGTTTGGTACAGCTTATTCAAAAATATACTTCAACTAAATTTTCATGTTTGATTGATGATGCAACAAATGCAAAAAACATTTCAGCTGTTTTTTCAGAAAATAATTTAGTGCTTGATGTATATATTGATTTGAACGTTGGGCAAAACAGAACCGGCATAAAATCTGAAAATGCTTTTAATCTTTTTAATGATTGTAAATCTTTAAAAGGAATAAATATAATTGGTCTGCATGCGTATGACGGGCAGATTCGTGATACAAATATTGACGAGCGCAAACGCAATGCAGATACAGCTTTTGAAAGCGTTATTAAACTATCAAAAAAAATTGAAACATCAACAGAAAAAAAATTAAATATAGTGGCCGGCGGCTCTCCCACCTTTCCTGTTCACGCACAAAGAAAAAATATTGAGTGTAGTCCTGGCACATTTGTGTTTTGGGATTATGGTTACAAAACACAATTTCCTGATGAACCATTTGATTATGCTGCGTTAGTCATTACAAGAATTATTTCTATTGTTGATGAACATACAATTTGCACAGATCTTGGTCATAAATCTGTTGCTGCAGAAAACAGTATTGAAAAGCGTGTTCGTTTTTTAAACGCAGAAAATGTTCAGCCAATTGGTCAAAGTGAAGAACATTTGGTTTTAAAAGTTTATGATTCATCTTTTTACAAAATTGATGATGTATTGTATGGTGTGCCTTATCATATTTGTCCAACTGTTGCTTTATATGAAAGAGTAAGTGTTGTTGAAAATAATAAAGTTGTTGATGAGTGGAAAGTTGTGGCAAGAAACAGGAAGATAACTGTTTAATCATAGCATTTCGGGTTTCCAAAATACAATCTAAACTGCAAGGTTACTTTTATCAAAATAAAAATCAATGTTTACAATAGATGCACATTTGGATTTAAGTATGAACGCAATGGAATGGAATCGTGATTTGCGCAAACCTGTTTTTGAATTAAGAGAAACCGAGAAAAATTTACATGATAAGCCAGACAGAGCTAAGGGCACAGTTGCGTTTCCTGAACTAAGAAAAGGAAATATTGGGTTGGTTGTGGCCACACAAATTGCAAGGTATGTTGCGCCCGGAAACCCTTTGCCGGGCTGGCATTCAGCGGAACAAGCATGGGCGCAAACACAGTCGCAGCTTGCATGGTATAAAGAAATGGAAACATATGACGAAATGAAAATGATTACCAATACTGATGAATTAGATAATCACGTAAATGAATGGATGAATAATCATTCAGCTAAAAAACCAATTGGCTACATCTTAAGTCTTGAAGGAGCTGATTCAATTGTTACAACAGATTATTTACAGCGCGCTTATGATTATGGTTTGCGCGCAATTGGTCCTGCGCACTATGGACCCGGACGTTATGCAAACGGTACAGATGCAACAGGCAGTTTGAATGAAAATGGAAAAGCATTATTAAAAGAAATGGAGCGTTTAAATATAATTCTTGATGCAACGCATTTATGTGATGATGCATTTTGGGATGCGATAAATTTATTTCATGGAAATATTTGGGCAAGTCATAATAACTGCAGGGCATTGGTAAATCATAACCGCCAGTTTAGTAATGAGCAAATAAAAATTTTAATTGAACGCAAAGCTATAATTGGTGCTGCGTTTGATGCATGGATGCTTGTTCCAAACTGGAAGCGCGGAACATCAACACCATTAAATAAGCATTGTGACTTAAATAAAGTGATTGATAATATAGATCATATTTGCCAGCTTGCAGGCAACACACTGCATGTTGGTATTGGTTCAGATTTAGATGGTGCTTTTGGTAAAGAACAATGTCCGCACGATTTGGAAACTATTGCAGATCTAAATAAACTTCCATCAATATTTAACAAGCGTGGTTATTCAAAAAGTGATATAGAAAATATTATGTATGGCAACTGGTTAAGATTTTTACGAACGGCTCTGAAGTGATTGCTGACATATTATATCAACTTTAAAATAAGTTTATCTTTATTGTTATTTAATAGTTACACTATGGAGCATCAAACACATTATGCGACAGTTTCAAAAGCTATAGAAGCATTACGTACACAAGGCTATACAACTGATTTTAACCTTGAAAACAATGCGCTCGTATGTACACAAGGCAAGTTTGGTACAAATGAATTTGAAGTAGATGATATATATCGTTATGAAGGAGAGTCAGATCCTGGTGATGAGGCAGCCGTATATGCTATTCAA
>CAXSDU010000061.1:8599-23573 GCA_964236165.1 uncultured Parafilimonas sp.
GAATTTTAGTTACTGGTTATGGCGCATCATCAGATAGCACTTCAACAGACATGTTACAAAAACTTAGTGCAGCTAACAGAAAATAATTTGATCTTTTAAAATAGTCAACGTTGAAACTGCTTTCAGCTTATGTATGTTGAATATTATTTTTTAATTCAAACACATGCAGTATAGCAGGAAAGATTGCATCCATGGTTTCTGCCGCGCCTTTTTGAGAGCCTGGTGTTGTAATAATTAATGTGTTTTTAATAAATCCAGCAACACCTCTCGAAAGCATTGAATAAGGCATTCTTTGCTGACCATAATTTCTCGCTTGTTCCATAACGCCTGAAATTTCTTTTTCGATTAATGGCGCAATAGCATCCGGCGTTACATCAGTTTTAGACAAACCAGTTCCGCCAGTAAAAATCACTAAATTAAAATTTAGTTCAACAAAGTTTTTAACTGTTGATTGAATAATGCTGAAATCATCAGGAACGATTTTATAATCGCTTGTTTTAATATTAAGCTGCTCAAGTTTTTTAATAATTGTTTTGCCTGATTTATCTTCTTTTTCTCCTTTTGAAATACTATCAGAACAAACGACTACAGCACATTTCAAATCACCAACATTAATTTGTAAATCCGTTTTACCGCCACTTTTATTTAATAATTTAATAGTCGAAATTTCAATTGCTTTATCAATCGGTTTCAGCATATCATACATTACCAGCGCAACAATTGATGCGCCATGCATCGCTTCCACTTCAACGCCTGTTTTATAAATAGTATGCACTTCAACCGAGATAATTATTGACAACTCTTTAATTTCATAAGTAATTGCAGAAAATTCAACCGGTAGCGGATGGCAATCCGGAATTACATCACTTGTTTTCTTTATTGCAAGCAAACCTGCTGCTCTTGAAAATTCAAACACATCACCTTTAGGCACTGTGTTATTATTAATTACATCTATTGTTTCCTGCCTGGAAACTGTTACCATAGCTGTTGCAATTGCTTTGCGTAAAGTATTTTGTTTATGCGTAATGTTTACCATTATTTATTTTCTTTCCATTGAAAAGTTTCGTTTTCAAAAAGCTCTTTCCCCCAAATTGGCAATTCAGTTTTTATACGATCAACAATTATTTTATTCGCTTCTATCGCCGCATTTCTGTGTGGCGAAGATGTAAAAACGAATAAACTTATTTCACCGGCATTTACTTTTCCTAAACTATGATAAACGTGCAAACAAGTAAGCGGAAACGCAGCAAATATTTCTTCGCGAATCTTATACATTTTTTCTAAAGCCATTTCTGTATACGCCGAATAATCAATAGCAGCAACTGTTTGTGTATTTATTATATCTGCGCGAACCTGACCCAAAAAAATAGAATGAGCACCAATATTTTTTTTGGTTGCATGCTTTTGTATGCTTTCAGCAATGAATGAAGATGATATTGCTCCATCAACAAAAATATTTTTTGGCTTTCTTTCTTTCATATTACTTATTAAACAAACCTTTCTATTCCACCTTTTAAACTAAAAATTATTTTATTTTTTTTTATAACAGAAAGTTTTTGTGCTGCTCTTAAACTTCTGCTTCCTGTTTTACAAAAGAATATTATTTTATCTGCATCGATATTTTTACAGGCTTCATCAAATATTGATAAAGGAATTTTTGTATGCTGAAATGATACTTCGGGTAATTCACCTGCTTCACGCACATCAACAAACAATGCAGTTTTATCTGTCAACATTTGATGAAACATTTTTTCATCAATCTGCTTAATATTATTTGCATCACATACAAGTTCATAATTTAATTTTATAAACTCATTTTCTGTAATTTTTCGATTATTATTTTTATTTTTTGTAAGATTAATTGTATAAGATTCTGTAGTAAGCGCATTAAAAATATACATTCGGTTTATTATAGCATTTCCAATATTGCATATCAGCTTAATAGTTTCATTTGCCTGCATTATTCCAATGATACCGCATACAACGCCGAGCACACCAGCTTCGGCACAATTCAAAATTTCTTCTGTTGGTGGTTCGGGAAAAATATCGCGGTAATTACACTTGTCAATATTCTCACCAGCATTAAATATTGCAACCTGTCCTTCAAACTTTGAAACCGCACCATAAACCAATGGCTTGTTTAATAAAACACAGGCATCATTTAATAAATATTTAGAAGGAAAATTATCCGTACCATCAATTATAATATCATATTGTTTAATTATTTCAAGCGCATTTTTATTTGTGATTTTTGTTTGATGGGCAACAATATTTATATCAGGATTTAATTGTTTTAATCTATTAGCCGCGACTAATACTTTTGGCTTATTAATATCATCAACTGTAAATAAAACCTGGCGATGCAGGTTTGATAAATTTACCAGATCATTATCTGCAATACCAATTGTACCAATACCTGCAGCAGCGAGATATAATAATGCCGGACAACCTAAACCACCTGCGCCAACAATTAAAATTTTTGCATTGAAAAGTTTTTCCTGGTTTTCTTTTCCAAATTCCTGCAAAATAATTTGCCTGTTATATCGCTCAACATCTAACTGCATAATTAACCTCCTGAAAATTGCGGCAGTAAAGCAATTTCGGCATCAGGCTGCAGCGAAATATTTTCATAAATAATTTTTTTATTAACGGCTACAACAAATTCTTTTTCTTTCAATGCTGGAAATAATTTATATAAATATTTCTTTAAATCCTGCATATCGTTTACATCATCAATTAAAATATTTTCATCGTTTATTATATCTTTTAATTGACCAAAAACTTTTATGTTCATTATATAAATTATTAGGGGAACAAATGAATTTCAACTTTAGAATTCTGTTTTACATTTTCTTCTTCTTCATCAATTACAGTAAAACAATTTGCTTCTGCGAATGAACTTAATTGATACGATGCCTGCGATTGCAGAATAGTAACCTTTCCATCTGTATAATTTGATTTTAAAAAATGTGTAAGTCCTGTTGCTTTTGAATAATTATTTTGCAAAAATGCATACATTTTTTTTACACTATTTTTTTTCTGCATCATCTTTTCAAGTGCAGGTAAAACATATTCGTAAAAACATGTTAGCACTGATGCAGGATTTCCCGGCAAACCAAAAACAATTTTATTTTCTTTGCTGCCAAAATAAATTGGCTTGCCTGGTCTTTGTTTTATTTTGTGAAAATGTTGAATAACATTGCACGCATTTGCTGCCTGCACAACAAAATCATAACTGCCAACACTTACACCGCCGGTTAGCAACACAACATCATTATTTTGCAAAGCATTTTCAAGCGATAATTGCAGCGCATCAGAATCATCCATTACATAAGTAATCTTAATATTATTAATACCAGCCTGCTTCAAAGCAGCTTGTAAAGAAAATGAGTTTGATTCATAAATCTGTCCAAACATTAACTGCTTTCCGGGTTGCTGCAATTCATTTCCGGTAATAATTATTTCAACAACAGGCGTTGGAAAAATTTCAACTTGAGCAATACCAACGCTTGCAAGAAATCCAATGGCAGCCGGAATTAATTCACTATTTTTTTTAAGCGCTATATCACCATGTTTAATTTCTGTTCCTTTCTTTCTAACATAATCACCGTGCTTAATTATTGAACCATTAGTGAAAATTTTATCATCATCAGCTTTTACTTTTTCCTGCATGATAACTGTATCAGCACCGTTGGGTAAAGGTGCGCCAGTAAAAATTCTTACAGCTTCATGTTCAGCAATTTCAAATTGATTATTTGTTCCTGCCGCCATCTCGCCTCTAACAGTAAATGTCTTTATAAATTCATTAAATAAAACAGCATAACCATCCATTGATGATTGATCGAATGCCGGAACATCAGCTTCAGCAAAAACATCTTGAGCAAGCACAAAGCTTGCTGCATTGTTCAGCGAACACATTTTGGGCAACAAAGCCGAAACATGTTGCTCAATAATGTCTTTTGCTTCTTTTACTGAAATCATTTATCCTCCTATTGTTATCATGCTCCTGTTTTCAATCATGTTTGAATTAACATCCTCGAGGTTCGCGGTAAATTGTCCGCCCAACTCTTTCGCTTTGCTTTTTATATTCTGATGAATCAACGGCAATACATCTTCACCATTTCGTAAAGCTGTAAGTAAATCTGTTTCTGTTTTTGAAAAAAGGCAATTTTTTAATTTCCCATCAGCAGTTAGACGCATCCTGTTGCAGGTATCGCAAAACGGAGAAGTCATCGTGCTGATTACTGCAAAGCTTCCTGCATGATTTGGAATACTATATTTTTTTTCTGTATCGTTTTTATTTCCTGCTAAAGGATAAAATTCAAAGCGCTGCTCAATTGTATTTAAAATTTCATGCAATGAGAAAACTTTATTACTCGTCCAGCGATTGCCGGCAAAAGGCATAAATTCTATAAAGCGAATATGAATCGGTTCATGTTTTGTCCAGTTAATAAAATCTAAAATTTCATTATCATTAAAATCTTTCATTGTCACCACATTCACCTTTACATAAAAACCTTTTTGAATAAGTGTACTAATATTTTCACGAACAACATCAAACAAATTACGCTTTGTTATCAACATAAATTTTTCAGCATTCAATGTATCAAGACTAATATTTATTGCACGAATATTTGCTTCTTCCAACACATCAATAAAACGATGAAGCGTAGTTCCGTTTGTTGTAATAGCTAATTGAATATTTAATGTTGAAAGCAGTTTTATAATTTGCGCCACATCTTTACGCACAAATGGTTCTCCGCCTGTAAGCCTTATTTTTTTTACACCTTCATTCACGAAAATTTTTGCGAGTGTGTATATTTCATCCGGTTGCATTAAAGAAGCGTTTGGCGTAAACGCATAATCTTCTTCAGGCATGCAATAAAAGCAACGCAGATTGCAATTATCTGTAAGTGATAAGCGCAGATAATCATGCACACGATTAAAATTATCGGTAATCATTTATAAACTCCTCATTACAATATACGTGCAAAAATATTTTCATTATTTAAAGAGATTGTTATTTCATCTCCACGTTTATAATCTTTATAATCATTTTCATCTGCTGCAATTTTTACAAGCTTATCTCCTATCAAAATTAAAACTGTATAATCGTTACCGGATTTTTCTGCTGATAAAAAAGTTCCTTTTATTATAGATGCATCTGTAAACTTATCAGAGAAAAATTCTAACGGTGATTGATAATCCTGGATAATTCCTTTATGCAAATACAATATTTTGGAAGTAAGTTTTATTATCTCGTTCACATCATGACTAACAATAATAATAGTTACATCAAACGATGAATGAATGATGCGTAAACAATCCTGCAGTTTGCTGCGCATTTCAATGTCAATCGCAGATAATGGTTCATCCAGCAATAATAATTTTGGTTTTATTGCCAGCGCTCTTGCCAATGCCACACGTTGCTGCTGCCCGCCGGACAATGTTTGGATTTTTTTATTGCGTAAGCCAGTAAGTGCGGTTATTTCAAGCAATTCATCAACAATTTTTTTCGAATCATTTTTTGATAAAGCGAATGAAATATTCTGTTCCACATTCATATTTGGAAATAATGCATAATCCTGGAACACAAAGCCAGCAAGCCTTTGCTGCGATGGCTTATTAATTTTTTGTTTATCATCAAACCAAACTTCATCATTAATTTTTATATATCCTGCATCAGGTTTCATAAAACCGGCAAGCATGCGTAACAAAGTTGTTTTGCCTGCGCCAGAAACTCCATACAAACTCACAAATGCATTCTTTTCAATTTTACACGCAGCATTAAGTATAATAAATCCGTTTGGCGAATGCAGCTTTTTTTGTAATGAAAACTGAATCATACAATTTTAACTTGATGCAACCTGCGGTGCAAAGAATAAAAAATAAGCAATATCACAAATGATAATATAAGCAGAATGGATGCATACACATTTGCATTGTGATAATTGAAAGCTTCTACTTCATCGTACACAGCAATAGATGCAACTTTTGTTTTGTTGGGAATATTTCCGCCAATCATCAGCACAATACCAAACTCGCCAATTGTATGTGCAAACGTTAAAACAATACCTGTAAGTAATGATGGTTTGATATTAGGCAACAACACTTTTAAAAATGTTTGCCATTTTGTTTTGCCCAATGAAAACGACGCTTCCTTTAAATTATTTGGTAAAGATGCCAGACCTGATTTTACAGGATGCACCATAAACGGTAAGCTGTAAATAAGTGATGCGATTAATAATCCGCCAAAAGAAAATGCTAGCCTGATATTGAAATGAGTTTCAAGAAAATTACCGAACATATTTGCCGGGCTGAATGCAAGTAATAAATAAAAACCAATGACTGTTGGTGGCAATACCAACGGCAGACTTACAATTACTTCGACAATTGTTGCAAACAAATTTTTTTTATCAGCGAGCCAGTTGGCAAGTGGTAAAGCAATAAAAAATAAAATAATTGTTGTGAGACAAGATAATTCGAGCGTGAGTAAGACTGGAGATAATTCAATCATTTTACATTACAATATATCCGAATTTCTTATAAATTTTTTTTGCCTGTGCTGAATATAAAAAACTATAAAACTTTTGTGCTGCAGAGGATTTGTTTTTTAATAAGGCTGCAGATTGAAAAATGGGTGCATAATCTTTTCTGTTCAATTCAATCCATTTTCCTTTGCCTTTCATTTCATCTGATAAAACAATTGCTTTTGCTGTAAAACCAATATCAGCATTTTGTGTTGCAACAAATTGGCTGGTTTGCGTAATGCTTTCGCCGGTAACAATCTTTGCAGAAACTTTATCGAATAAATTATACTTCATTAAAATTGATTGCGCAGCCATTCCATACGGCGCCGTTTTTGGGTTTGCAACAGCAATACTTTTAATACTGTCTGATAATAAAAAACGGAGATCAGGATTTAATATGATATTATTTTTTAAAGACCATAACACCAATATTCCCTGTGCATAAATTTTAGGTTGCTCTGCCGTTAAACCTGCAGTATAAATTTTTTGCGGATAGCTGGTATCGGCAGACACAAAAATGTCAAAAGGCGCACCGCTGATTATTTGCTGCGTTAGATTTCCTGAAGCACCAAGCACTACATCAATCTGCACATGATTCGATTTCTCGTATTCCGTTTTTAATTCGCTGAAAGCATACTGCATATTTGCAGCAACGGAAACTGTAATTTTATCCTGTGCATTAACAAATGTTGCTGTAAAAAATACGCCTACAAAAAGATGAATAAAAAATTTTTTCATAATTGATTTGTAAGAATGTAAAAGTTACGGCAAATTAACACCTAAACAATTTGCTATTATCACAAAAGAATCATTTTAACTGAATGATTGATACTTTTTTTTACTACGGATGAATCGTAACAACGGTATCTTTCGGAGAAGCAAAAAAATGATTGTTACTGATATCGGTTCTTTCATTAACTGGCCAGTAATGGCTAAAAGAGTTGCGCAATAAATTCCAATTGGAAAATATATTATCCTTGCAAACAAAATTTACAACGTTGGTATCTTTTACAAAATGCGTATATAAAACATTTCCCCAAACATTATATTCATTGGATGCGTATGCCGCGCCTTTCCTGTTTATTGTATTTTTTATGTACTGAACATTTGTTGCTGCGCCGCCAAATCCATCTACATAACCTGTAAAATTATTATTCATAATAAAGCAGAACGAATTTGTTGCCAGCGCATTATTATTAACATGTACGCCAAATAAAAAGTTCACACCACCTGAAATTTTATTATTCATAATCTTCACCATTCCTACATAAGCACCTGAAAAAATAGTTGATATATTATTACAGACAATAATATTGTTATTAATATTTATTTGTGATGAGATCAGCGCTTTGTATCCCTGAATTTCGCCACTATAAAAAATATTATTGATATTAGCAGCATGAATAATATTATTATTGAAATTTATTGCGCTGCAAGTATTACCTAATAAAATTGCGGGTTGCTGAACTTCGCCTGGTTTACCATTATACGAAAGATTAAACACACAATTAGTAACATTTGCATTAATGTTAAACTCAGTAAACTGAATAGCAGCCTGGTTAAAAGTTGTATGATCGATATAAATATCAGCAAAGCTTCTTGCAAATTGGGCACTAAAATAGAAAGGACAATTTATTTCGCATTTGCTCATTGTAAAATCTCTGCCATCATCACCATCGAGCCAAATACCTCCCGGACTTAAAGGTTGGGGAAGCCAGTTAAACCGCATATTTTTAAATACTGTTTTAAATGTATTACTAACAGTGATTGATTTTCTTTTTCCTGTTACCGTCATGTCTGAAACAGAAACATTATATACAACTGAAGGCGTTAAAACAATTGCCCTGTATTTAAAAATATGTGTACCTGCTTTAATAATATCTGCACTGTTACCTTTATTTTTTACATTTATTACAACAGCAGAATTTAAAGTAGAAGAAACAACTTTATATAAATAATTACCAATAGAAATTGCAGTGCCATCTCTTGGTTGTGTGCCCGAAAAATACATTGTTGCATTCGCGCCTTCAGCAGGCGGTTTAAAATCTGCAGCTAATGTTGCTGTCCATGAACTAACATTTTCCGTATAACTTCTGCTTAAAGGATATTTTAAGAAAACTCTTCCGGATGCATTGCTGTGATCAACCATATTAAACTCACCGTAATTCTGATCAAAATAATTTGCACCGCCATTTATAAAAATAATTGTGCCTGGTAATAATTTATTTCTATCATCTCTAATTTTTAAATCAATATAATGCTGACCTGTTTTTAATCCATCATCTTTATATGTAATCATATCGCCTGCATTCAATAACCAGCCTGCATCCCTGTAATGAGAATTTACCATTAAACCAGCGCCGGCTTTATCTGAAACTTTTATAAATGTTTCATTCATACCTGCTCCTTTTACAATAATATTATTTGCATCAACTGTAAAATATGGCTCAGCTAAATATGTTCGTTTTCCAAATAAAATTGTACCGCCTCCCATAGAATTTAAATATTGCGTTGCTTTTTTAAAAGCAGGCATAAAATTTTGCGTACTGTCTTTTATACCGTACCAATTAATTTCAACCGTGTGCGCATCATTCATTTTTCTTACCAAAACAAGATTTGGATTTGATACAGGAAAAAAAATTCCTGTATCAATTATATAATTGCTTTTATTTTTTACAATAAATACTCCGCCGCCAAAAAGATTATTTGCAAATGAATAAATATCATTTTGCTTAATTGTTGCATGTTGAATCTCATCCAGACTTTTAAATTGCTGCATTGTTTTTTGTGAAAAACCGCAAACAGAAATACAAATGAGTATGATTATATATTTAAGCCGCATTAAAGTGAAGATAATATTTAAATATCCTGATGTTATACCTTGCAAAAAGACAAAGGTTTAAATGCTTTTAAAAATTCAACTTTATAAATAATCATTAAAGATTTTTCAAACACAGATTCTTAATTGTGTATTTATTATTATTGATGAAATGATTGAAATAAAAAACAGTTTGCTTTTTGTTGAAGAGAATTCAATCGTAAGAAAAATCTGGGGCAAAGCAGATACAGTGATGTTTATTTTTGCAGGCTCTGCCGCAGAATTTGCGTTAAATAAAGCTGTTGACTGGCTTTATTTTACAGGCAAATTACCCGCCGATCCAATTGGCAGATTGTTCTCAACCGTAACCTATGCACGCTTAATAATATTTTCAAATCTTGATACCGCAAACAAATCTATTGACAACATAACACGCATACATTCTGCAGTTGAAGAAAACCGCAAAGCTTCAATTCCTGATTGGGCTTACCGCGATGTTTTATATATGCTGATTTATTATTCAGTTGCGTCTTATGAATTGTTGGAAAGAAAACTTAGTGCAGCAGAAAAAGAAGAAGTGTTTATTGTATTTTATAAAGTTGGTTGCAGAATGCATTTAAAAGAATTACCAACGAATTATAAAGATTGGAAAATTGATTATGAAAAGCACTTGCAAAATGATTTGGAAAAAAGCAAATTTACCATTGACCTTTTTGAACAATATAAAAAACATCTTGGAAGCTTTAGAAATATAATTTTAGTAGAAGCGCAAAAATTATTGGTTACAGAAAGTGTTAGAAAATTGCTTGACTTTAAAAAATTTTCTTTAATGCAATTGATTATTCCCGTTTATAAATTTTGCAGAATAATTAAGCTGGATGGATTTTTAAAATCTATAATTCTTCCGGCAAAATATAAAGCGCAGATCAAATCATTGGACGTGAAGTGAGATTATAATTATAAATTGATTACAAATTTTACCTGCAAAAAAAGATACATTAATAATTAATGAACAGCTTTAAATACATCGTCGCAAATGAATATGGTTTTAAAGATGCTTATTTTGATTATCTATTAGCATCCGGCTTTTACCGTATGCAGCATATGATGTTCACCTGCAACGAAACAATAACCGGCAACGATGATCAATATATTCCTGTATTTTGGTTGCGCACAGTACTACAGAAATGTAAACTGCATAAGAGCGCTAAAACTATTTTAAAAAAGTGTGCAGGTTATACTGTTATTATTCAGCAAGCTTACGTTGACGATGAGATTGAAAATTTGTATGCTGAATATAAAAAACATGTTGCGTTTACAGTTTCAAAAAGTTGTGCAGATTATTTGCATCACGAATTATTACCGCAGCCTTTCGATTCAATGATGGTTCAGGTTTATGATGATGAACAACTAATTGCAACAGGTTATTTTGATAAAAGTAACAATGCTATTGCAGGTATTATGAATATTTATCATCCTTCATACAGGCAATATAGTTTGGGCAAATTTTTAATACTGCAAAAGCTACAATATGCACTGTCGCAAAACATGCTGTTTTATTATACTGGTTATATAAGTACTGAAAGCACACGCTTTGATTATAAAACTTTTCCTGATGTTGAAGCAGTGGAAGTATTATTGCCTATTGAACAAAAATGGGTGCCATATCATACTTTCAATAAAACATTTTTGGCTGAATATTATGAGCAATATTTGGAAGAGAAATAATTCTTCTTATATACTTTTCAGAGTTGAGCTTTGATGGTTTACGATTATTGTTATGTTTTTATTCTTGCCTTATAAATTGTTTTAGAATTAATAAACAACACTATGCGTCTTTCCCGCGAAGGCGGAATCTGCTTTTTAATTGTTTCTATTTTATTAATTGTGTTGTCACTTTCTTTCTCTTAAAAGAAAGAAAGTAACCAAAGAAAGTTCAAGAGCGAACGATAAGCAACACGTTCGCTCATAAGCGTTGATTAAACTTTTGTACTATTGCTTTTTCAGCAATTGAGCGTTGATGATTTGTGCAAAATGGTTTTTAGCTTACTCTTGCCGTATAATCTTTCAAAGATTTGAATAAGACTGAACGTCTTTCTTGCGAAGGCGGGAATCTGCTTTTAGAGCTGCGCATATGCGTATCAATATTTATATTTATCAATATTATATATTTGACTTCTTTCACATTAATTATGATACCCGATTATCAAACTCTGATGTTACCATTTCTTCGTGCAATTAATGACGGAAGAGAATATAAAGTAAATGACATTATTGAACAGCTTACAAGCCAGTTTAATTTGAGTGAGTATGAACGAAAAGAGCTTTTACCAAGTGGAACTGCTTTTTTATTTTCAAATCGCGTTGGTTGGGCAAGGACTTATTTGAAAAAAGCAGGTTTAGTTAGTGCACCTAAACGAGGAGTTGTCACTATAACTGAGCGAGGTAAAAATACGTTAGTTCAAAACTTGTCTGAAATTAATGTAAAATATTTAAGTCAGTTTCCTGAATTTATAGAATTCAAAATGGCAAGTAGTGATTCAAAAGATGAGATAAAGAATGAAGTTCATAATTTATTTACGATTTCCAATGAATAAGCACGCAAGCAAACACCTGAAGAATTACTTGAAACAGGATATCAAAGTATAAGAAAATCCTTAGAAGAAGAACTTGTTTTAAAACTTAAATCTGTATCACCTTCCTTCTTTGAAAAAATCGTTGTTGAATTAATTGTTAGAATGGGTTATGGTGGTTCAATACAAGATGCTGGTAAAGCAATTGGAAAAAGTGGAGACGAAGGAATTGATGGAGTAATTAAGGAGGATAAACTTGGGTTAGATACTATTTATATTCAAGCAAAAAGATGGGATGGTATCGTTGGCCGCCCTGAGTTACACAAATTTGTTGGAGCTCTGGCTGGTCAGGGAGCAAAAAAAGGTATTTTTATAACTACTTCATCATTTACTCGAGAAGCAAAAGATTATATTCCAAGAAATGAAACAAAGATTGTTTTAATTGATGGCTCAGTGCTTGCTCAGTATATGATTGACTACAATCTTGGTGTTTCAATTCAAAGTAAATATGAAATAAAGAAAATTGATTTCGACTATTTTGAGGAAGAATAATGATTGTGTATAACCAATCGCTCAGCGGCTGCGGGATTGAAATGGAAACCACGGTGAAGCTTTGTGTGTTGGCTTTGTGCCGTAGTTGTAATGTAAAGCCCGAACTAAAGTTGATAGCGGGATGAACGATGAGAGCCCCAACCTAAAGGGGAGCAAGAAAAAAGTCATTAGTTAGTGAGTCAGAAAGAGAATCAAGTACAAACTAAAAACTGTAAGCCAAAAACTACTTCAACAATTCGCAAGGTTTTAAACCGGTATGTTTTTTAAATGCGGCGGAGAAATGTGAGATGGATGAATACCCGAGCAAGTCTGAAACATCGGTTACACTTAAGCTTTTTTCGTACAATAAATATTTTGCATGTTCCATTCTTTGCTGTTGATAAAAATCAAAAATGGTGGTGCCGAAAATTTCTTTGAATCCTTTTTTCAAATAGCATTCATTCATTGCTATTTTTTTGCTTAATGCTTTTATGGTAATCGGATTGCCGATATGTTGTAATAAAATTTCACGTGCTTTATAAATTCTGTCGCGACCCGCTTCTTCATCTAAAAATTTGCAGGCAAAGCCTTCATCTTTTTCATCAATCAAACATTCAACACTGTACAACAAAAGCTCATGCACTTTTGCATTCATGTAAATATTTTCTGCAGCGCCGCTGAAAGTATTGTTCAGCAAAGCATCAAGCAACATTCTTTTGCGGCTGCAAACCGGGAAGAGTTTATGAAATGAAGAAGTATGTTTAAACGCAAGCACTTCATCTTTGCGCGTGGTAAGCTTTACATTATTTACAAACTGGTTAAGAAACAAAGAAGAAAAATGAAATGAAAAAACATCCAGCGTATCATGACTTTTGCATGCAGTTTCACTTTCTTTACAGGCAAGGCAATTTTTTTCTGAACAATATTTATTGCCGGTAATGCAAAAACGCAGTTCAAAAAAATTCTCCTCCACTTCATTCTTATCAAAATGATAAACCAGCATGCCTGTGTCTTGTGCAGTCCAGAATTGCGGCGCATCGTACCTGCGGATAACATAACGCACAGAGCCGGGAACATAATGTTCTTTCATTTGCAGTAAAGGCATGCGTGAATCAACAGTATTCAAATGTGCTGATTGCAATATGTCAAGTGTTTGCAACATAACTGTGCAAATGTAACGAAGCCCATCCAACCTTCCCAAAGGGAAGGCTTTTAGAGCGTTTAAATTACAAAACGATTACATAAAGTTTAGAAGTATTAAGTCCTCTCCTTTGGAGAAGATTTAGGAGAGGCTTCTTTATGCCGTGCTTTTAAAATCTCCTCAACATCGTTTAAAGATTTGCCTTTTGCATTCAACAAAATGAGATAGTGAAACAACAAATCGGCAGCTTCATTTATAAAAAGTTCATCATTATTATCTTTTGATTCAATAACCAGTTCTACTGCTTCTTCGCCTACTTTTTGCGCAATTTTATTAATACCTTTTTCAAATAAACTGTTTACGTAAGAGCCCTGTTGTTTGGTTTCTTTTCTTGATTCAATAATTTTTTCAAGCTGATTTAAAAAATTGCCTTCATTATTTTCATTGAAGCATGTATCTGCGCCTGTATGACAAACAGGACCTTTGGGATTTGCTTTAATCAATAAACAATCGCTATCACAATCCAATAAAATTTCTTTTACAAAAAGATAATTACCGCTCGTTTCTCCTTTTTCCCAAAGCCTTTTTTTTGAACGACTATAAAAAGTTATTTTCTGATTGATGATGGTTTGATTGTATGCATCATTATTCATATAACCCAACATTAAAATTTTATTGGTTGATGCATCCTGAACAATAACAGGAACAAGTTTATCAGGAAATTTATTAAAGTCTGGAAGCCCCTCCAACCTCCCCGAAGGGGAGGTTTTTTGAGCGTTTGAATTACTTAAGTTCATACAAATGTTTTAGAGGTTATAAGTCTTTTCCTTTGGAAAGGATTTAGGATAGGCTGCTTCTTACGTTGATATTTTTTTCTTTTAAAAAGTTTTTTAACTCAGCAATATGCATCTCTTTATAATGAAACAAACTTGCGGCCAATGCGGCATCTGCACCGGCATTAAATACATCTGCAAAATGCTGCATATTGCCCGCGCCACCACTTGCAATTACAGGAACAGATGAAAAAGATTCCACTTCATTTATTAATTCGTTTGCGAAACCTTGTTTGGTTCCATCATGATTAATAGACGTTAAAAGAATTTCTCCGGCACCCAAATCAATAGATTGTTTTATCCATTCAATTGCTGAAATATCCGTTGCAATTCTGCCGCCATTCAAATACACAAACCAATTATCATTTTCATTTTTTGCATCAATCGCAACAACAACACACTGACTTCCGAATTCCTCAGCCAATTGTTTTATTAAAGATGGATTTTTAACTGCTGCTGTGTTGATAGAAACTTTATCTGCACCTGCATTAAGCAAAGCGCTAACATCTTCAACAGAAGAAATGCCGCCACCAACCGTAAACGGAATA
>CAXSDU010000062.1:0-12903 GCA_964236165.1 uncultured Parafilimonas sp.
ATGCAAATCAATCCTGTCTAATAAAGGCCCTGATATTTTGTTAAGATATTTCTGAACGGCGCCTGGCGGACAAGTACATTCTCTTTCCGGATGATTATAAAATCCACATGGACAAGGATTCATACTCGCAATCAACATAAAACTTGCAGGAAAATCCAGCGCCACTTTTGCTCTCGAGATACTTACTTTACGTTCTTCCATCGGCTGCCGCATTACTTCTAAAACGGTGCGTTTAAATTCAGGCAATTCATCTAAAAATAAAACACCATTATGCGCTAAAGAAATTTCACCTGGCTGCGGAATTCCCCCGCCGCCAACCAGTGCAACATCACTTATTGTATGATGCGGCGAACGAAAAGGTCTTCTGCTTATCAATGAACTATTTTCCGGCAGTTTACCAGCAACACTATGAATTTTTGTTGTCTCCAATGCTTCATATAAACTCAGCGGCGGAAGTATGGTAGGTAATCTTCGCGCAAGCATTGTTTTACCAGCACCCGGCGGACCAATTAAGATTGCATTATGCCCGCCAGACGCGGCAATTTCCAATGCACGTTTAATATTCTCCTGCCCTTTCACATCATTAAAATCAACATCAAAATCTTGTTGTGCATCAAAAAATTCTTCGCGTGTATTTACTTCAACAGGTTGCAATGTATTTTCATCTTTAAAAAATTCAACCACTTCTTTTATATGTGTTACGCCATATACTTTTAAATTATTTACCATGCCAGCCTCACGTGCATTTGCTTTCGGCACAATCAATCCTTTAAAATTTTCTTTGCGCGCCTGTATAGCAATGGGCAATGCACCTTTGATGGATTGAATCGTTCCATCCAAACTCAACTCTCCCATCATTATATAATCAGCTAAACGTTCCGGTTGTTCAATTTGCTCACTCGCACCAAGCACGCCAATTGCAATTGGCAGATCAAATGCAGAACCACTTTTTTTTATATCTGCCGGCGCAAGATTCACTACAATTTTTATACGCGGCATGTACCAGTCGTTTGTTTTAATAGCGCTTTCCATTCGCTGCATACTTTCTTTCACAGCATTATCGGGCAAGCCAACAATTGTGTAATGCTGACCTGCACTTACATTTACTTCAATGGTTATTGTGATTGCTTCAACACCGTAAACAGCACTGCCGAAAGTTTTAACAAGCATGGGTTAGGTTTAAAAATTTGAAAGTAAATCATCTTATTTCAATATTGAAATTTAAAATATTTATTATGACTTAGTATAATATTAGTGAAACGCTCACACTTCATTTTTGATCATCTTAAATCTTCTTTACCAAGAGTAATTAGGTTAGGTCTTTTATAATTAGATTTATCTTTTATCTTTCGCACGAAAAATTTATACGTGAAAAAATTGTTTCCCATTATTTTAATTGCGTTAATCCATTATTCAAATTTATCTGCACAAAAAAAGAACAGCAATTTTATTGTGCATATTCATAAAACTTCAACGCCAGTAATTATTGATGGTATTGATAATGATGAAGCATGGCAACAGGCAGAAACAGCTAAGAATTTTTTTATGGTTTTACCAATGGATACAAGTTTAGCGAAAGTAAAAACAGAAGTAAAAGTTTCTTATGATGAGCACAATTTTTATTTGCTTGCTGTTTGTTATAACAAGTTGCAGGGTGCTAACATGGTAGAATCTTTAAGACGTGATTTTAATTTTACAAACAACGATAATTTCTTAGTGTTTATAGATCCGTTTGAAGACCAGACAACAGGTTTTTCTTTCGGTACAAATGCAAATGGTGCGCAATGGGATGGCACAATGTATGAAGGTGGAAAAGTTGATTTGAACTGGGATAACAAATGGGTTTCATCAGTAAAAGATTATCCGGATAAATACATATTTGAAGCAGCTATTCCATTTAAAACATTACGCTACAAAAAAAATATGTTACAGTGGGGAATAAACTTTAGCCGTAATGATTTAAAAACAACAGAAAAATCAAGCTGGACACCGGTTCCAAGACAATTTCCAACAGCTTCACTTGCATATACAGGAACATTGTTGTGGGATTCTGCACCACCTGAACCACGCAGCAATATTTCTATCATTCCATATTTTCTTACGAGCACTGCCAAAGATTTTAGAACAGGAAAAACGTCTGGCATTTTAGGTCGTGAAGGTTTTGATGCGAAGCTTACTTTTTCAACAGCACTTAATCTCGATCTTACTGTTCATCCTGATTTTTCACAAGTTGAAGTTGATCAGCAGGTAACTAATTTAAGCCGCTACGAACTTTTTTTTCCTGAAAAAAGGCAATTTTTTTTAGAGAACGGTGACTTGTTTGGCAATTTTGGTTATACTGATCTGCAGCCATTTTTTTCAAGAAGAATTGGTTTAAATACACCGATAAATTTTGGTGCAAGATTAAGCGGCAAACTAAATAAAACATTACGTATTGGCGTAATGGATATGGAAACAGCAGGCAATAAAAACAGTAATATGCCTTCTGAAAATTATGCAGTAGTATCACTTCAGCAAAAAATATTCAGACGCTCAAACATCGGATTTATTTATATTGATAAAACAGCTATTGATTATCATACATCAGATAGTTTAAAAAATATTTTTAAGCAATACAACCGCAACCTTGGTCTTGAATATAATCTTGCTTCGGCTAATAATGTATTCACCGGAAAAGCGATGATTCTAAAATCTTTTACGCCAGCCAGAAACGGTAATGATATTGTACAGGCTTCTAACCTGCAATACAGCAGCCGCAGGTGGCTTGTATATGGACAATACGAATACGTTGGAAAAAATTATACAGCAGAAGTGGGTTATGTGCCCCGCAGCGGGTTTATAAAATTTAATCCGCAGATATCAAGATATTTTTTTCCGAAGAGCGGTATTCTTTTATCACATGGTCCACAGTTTAACGCGAATTATTTCTTCGATACAAAAATGCACAGCACAGATAATCAAAATATATTTGACTGGCTTTTTACCTTTAGAAGTAAATCTACTTTAACCCTTCTTGGCGAGCATGATTATGTGCGGTTACTGCAACCATTTGATCCAACTAATACAGGCAAAGATTCTCTTGCCATTGGCAGCATACATAAATATAATCTTGCTGGTTTTAATTATGTTTCATCGCCACAACATGTGCTTACTTATACCGGAAGTTTACGTTATGGAACTTATTATGCAAAAGGGCATTTATTTACCGCGGCTTACAGTATTGGTTTTAGAATTCAGCCTTATGTAAACATTAGTTTTAATACAACTTACAGCAACCTTATTTTGCCTAAGCCCTGGGGCAATACGTATTTCTGGCTAATTGGTCCGCGTATAGATGTAACATTTACTAACACGCTTTTCTTCACAACATATATTCAATACAACCAGCAGCAAAATAATATAAATATTAATGCGCGTTTTCAGTGGCGGTATAAACCTGCTTCCGATATTTTTATTGTTTATACTGATAATTATTTTCCTGAAAATTTTATGGCTAAAACAAAAGCGCTTGTAATTAAATTTAATTATTGGCTAAGCTTGTAATAAAAGTAACGGTGAACTAAACTTCTTACATTTGAAAAAACTTTTTTTATGACAACACAAGAAGTAGCAAAAAGATTAGTAGAGCTTTGCAAAAAAGGCGATTTTGAAACTGCACAAACAGAATTATTTTCTAAAGATGCCGTAAGTGAAGAGCCGGAAGCCTCATCTGATTTTGATAAAGAAACCAAAGGGCTTGAAGCAATAAAACAAAAAGGGGAAAAATGGAAATCCATGGTAACAGAAATGCGTGGCATTACAGTGTCTGATCCTGTAGTTGCAGGAAACTCATTTGCCTGTACAATGAAAATGGATGTTACGATGAAAGAAGGTGGTGATATGGACATGACAGAACTTTGCGTTTATACTGTAAAAGACGGTAAGATTGTAAAAGAAGAATTTTTTATGTAAGTTGAATTTAATCCTGCTGCATTTATTCTTTATTTTTTGATTAACTGTGATGAAAGTTTTTACGCTGCTTTTATTTCTTTTTGCATGCACAGAAAGTTATGCGCAAACTTTTGCTGATAATTCAATTGATTATGCTAAATCAGATTCAATTCAATTATCGAAAATTCACAACATAATAAAACCTGTAACTATTGCAACAGGTTATGTAGTTGCTACTTTGTTTTGTTACAGATTTTTAGATGATGAAGTGCATGAAGTTGCGCAACGCTATCAAAACAAAACGGTTTCATCTATTTCAAAAACGTATGGCAGTCTTGGCTTAGGAAGATCTAATGTTATTATTACAGCAGGCACCGGCATTTATGCTATAGTTGCAAAAAATAAAAAGCTTGAAAAAGTTACTACATTATTAATAGCAGGTCATCTTGTAAATAGCTTTGCAACGGAACAGTTTAAAGTAAGTTTTCAACGGCATCGCCCAAATACCGGCGATGCGTATAATAAATTCGATTGGCGCGAAGGCAATAAATCAAATACATCATTTATATCATCACATACTTCTAATGCTTTTGCAACAGCCACTGCTTTTGCAATTGTTTACAGAGATAAAAAATGGATTCCGATTGTAGTATACTCAGCAGCTTCGCTCGTTGGCATTTCACGTATTTATAATAATGCACATTGGGCATCAGATGTTATGGCCGGCGCTGCTATTGGTTATTTAAGTGTGCAGGGCGTAAACGAATTATATAATCTTGCCTCAAGCAGGTTTAGTTTTTTGCCAGAGGTTTCTTATAATCATTATGGTATGGGAATTACTTATGCGCTTAAATAATTGTTATTAAATAGTTGTTTTTTTGCCTGATGCATTCTGTTTTTTCAAAAGAAAATTTTCATAGTATTTGTAAGCAGCTTTCCGAAAAAGATGAAACTTTAAAATTGATTATTAATGAATATGGTTTGCCGCCCATGTGGAGCAGACCTGCTATTTTTCAATCTTTAATTCTTACTATTCTTGAGCAGCAGGTTTCACTTGCTTCTGCATATTCTGCTTATAAAAAACTAAAAGCGAAAATTGGTTTTGTTACACCAAAAAAAATATTAGCGCTTTCAGATGAAGAATTAAGAGCCTGTTATTTTAGCCGGCAAAAAATTGTTTATGCACGTGAGCTTTCAACTGCTATTGTTACAAAAAACTTAAATCTGAAAAAGCTTGCTTTGCTTAGTGATGAAGAAATAAGAACAGAACTAAAACAAATAAAAGGAATTGGTGATTGGACGGTTGATGTTTATTTGATGCATGCTTTACAACGCAGCGATCTTTTTCCCCTGGGTGATATTGCGCTGGTAAATAGTTTAAAACATGTTAAGCAATTGCACCCGAAAACAACAAAAGAAGAAATACTTGCCATTGCTGAAAACTGGCGCCCTTATAGAACCGTTGCTTCAATGATTTTATGGCATGCATACATTCAGCGAAAGGGAATTAAAATTTATACTTGATAATTACATGCTGGTTTTTTATAAAAATATTTGCTGATGAATAGCAGTATTCGAAACATTTTTATTGTAAACATCAATCAATTTTAAAACAGCATTTTTTCCTTCCTTTCCCAAATCAATGGAAAAATTATTTACATATAAATCAATATGCTTGCGCATTACTTCTTCACTCATTTCCTGCGAATACATTTTTACATAACCAGTTAATTCTTTGTAATTATTTGCGAAAGCATATTCTACACTTTTACGAATAAGTGCATCAATTTTTTTGCTGATTGATTTATCAAAACTTTTCTTCATAACAATGCCGCCTAAAGGAATAGGTAATTGCATTTGTGTTTCCCAATAATCACCCAAATCAATCAGTTTGATTAAACCTCTTTGCTGATAAGTAAACCTGTTCTCATGAATAATAACACCTGCATCAACTTCATTATTTAAAACGGCATCTTCAATCTCGTTAAATATTTTGAATACTTTATTTTTTGCGTTTGGAAATGCAAGTGAAAACAACATGTTAGCCGTTGTGTTCTTACCAGGAATGGCAATTTTTTTATCATCCAGCTCTTCTAATAAAATTTTATTTTTTGAAATTAATAACGGACCAACACCTTTACCTAAAGCGCCGCCGCTGTTCAGCAAAAAATAATTATCAATCAACAAAGGCAGAACGCCATAACTTATTTTTGAAATATCAATCTTGTTCTGTAATGCAAGCTGGTTAAGTGTTTGCACATCTTCAAGCATTACATCAAATTCAAAATCTTCTGTATCAATTTTTTTATTTACGAGTGCATCAAAAATAAAAGTATCGTTCGGGCACGGAGAAAATGCAAGTGAGAATTTCATGATTGGTTAATAGTTCATAGTTAATGGTTGATTGTTCATAGTAACATAGTTGTTACTTAAGTTTATATAACTTGTCAACATAATTAATTAATGTTTTGTTTAGGTTGTGCAGCGATTCTTTTATCAGCCATTTACTTTTATCTCTTTCGCCAATATAATTACTTACCGCACGCATTTGTAAAAAAGGCACACCTAAACTTCTGCATACATAATGCAGCGCTGCGCCTTCCATAGATTCTGTAACCGGATCATATTTTTTCATCAATTGCTTAATGCGTTCTTTGCGCGTAGTAATTTCATTCACCGTAATGCCGGTTACAGTTTTCATTTTAAGAAGGTTAAATTTTTCAATGTGCGGATTCACGAGCATTTTTTTTTCATATGGCGGATAATTTGATTTTTCAAATTTCATGTTGAATATATCTTTCCATTTTTTATTTTCTTCAACGCCCATATCGCCAACAATTTCTTTTTCAATCAAAAATATTTTTCCCAAGGCAATTGAATTATTGAAACAACCTGCAATGCCTATTTGTATAATGAGATCAGGCTTTTCTTCCATCAGTAATTTTGTAAGCGAAAACGTTGTTGCCAGCATTCCTACTCCTGATTGATGAAAATAAATTTTTAAACGCCTGCTGCTTTCTGTATAAAGTGTATCAATCTTTGAAAAACAAGGCATCCACTCTCCTGTTGTTGCTGCTGTAATTATCACGCGCATAGCAGCAAAGTTCGTGATAATTGCTTTACATTAAATTTGCACAAAGAGGCAATACGAATGATACATCTCACAAGGCTTGAACATTTTAATGCTGCACATAAATTATATAATACTAATTGGAGTAAAGAAAAAAACGAAGCCGTTTTTGGTGCATGTGCAAATGAAAACTGGCACGGTCATAACTTTCAATTATATGTTACAGTAAAAGGTGAAATTGATGCTGATACGGGATTTTTGATGGATGCAAAACATTTAAGCGAATTAATTACAGAGCATGTTACTGAAAAACTGGATCATAAAAATCTTAATCTCGATGTTGATTTTTTAAAAAATAAAATGTGCAGTACAGAAAATCTTGCAACCGAAATATGGAAACAGCTTTCTGTACATTTGCCTGTCTCGGTAAAATTGTATTGCATTAAACTATATGAAACACCAAGAATTTATGTTGAATATTTTGGAGAATAATTAATGAATAATAAAGTAGCAATATATAGAAAAGAGCATTTTAATGCGGCGCATCGTTTGAATAATTCTCAGTTCAGCGAAGAAAAAAATAAAGCTGTTTTTGGCAAGTGTAATTATCCAAATTATCATGGACATAATTATGAATTAATTGTAAAAATTACAGGCGAGCCGGATGCTGCAACCGGTTATGTGATAGATTTAAAATTGCTGAGCGACTTGATTAAAGAAAAAGTGATAAAAAAATTTGATCATAAAAATTTTAATCTTGATGTTGATGAATTTAAAAACCTTAACCCGACAGCAGAAAATATTGCCATTGTTATTTATAAAATTTTAAGATCTGAAATCGATAAGCAATTAGAATTACAAATACGTTTGTATGAAACAGAGCGCAACTTTGTTGAATACCCGGTATAAAATTTAGGTAACCATGTTATATAAAAAAACAGAAGAATACAACGAAGAAGTTCTTATAAAAATCAAGAAAAGTTATGAAAATATTATTGATTGTCTTGGCGAAGATGTGCAACGTGAAGGACTTTTAAAAACGCCCGAACGTATAGCAAAAGCGATGATGTTTCATACACAGGGTTATTCAAGTGACGCAATAGAAATTTTAAACTCTGCAAAATTTCATGAGCCGATAAGTGAGATGATTGTTGTAAAAGATATTGAATTATACAGTATGTGCGAGCATCACATGCTGCCTTTTTTTGGCAAAGCACACATTGCGTATATTCCAAACGGTTACATTACAGGATTAAGTAAAATTGCAAGAGTAGTTGATGTGTTTGCAAGGCGCTTGCAGGTGCAGGAAAGATTAACCACACAAATTTTAGACGTAATAAAAGAAGCGCTTGATCCGATTGGCGTTGCCGTTGTTATTGAAGCCAAACATTTATGTATGATGATGCGCGGTGTGCAAAAACAAAATTCTGTTACAACCACTTCGGCGTTTTATGGCGAGTTTGAAAAATATCCAACGCGTAATGAGTTTTTAAAACTAATAAGCTCAAACCTGAGCTGATTAAGTAAGTTTTTTATAATTATGTAGTTTATCAACTTCTACAATTGTAGAAGTGTCATCTTCATTTTCATAAAACATCTTTTCAAACTTTGCGTTAAAAATAATTTCATCAAAACGATAAGAAGTTCTCTGCAAAACCGTATTTGAAAATACATCATCAAACCCTCTTATCAAAACATAAACTTCAGCATCGGTACCTTTAAGATCTTCTTCTGTAAACCCATGTAAAGGGCTGTCATCATCAATCGGGTGTACTACTGTCCAGTTCATTGGCAAACTATCAACACGGCTTCTTTCAAGCGGAAGCTGAAAAAATTTAAATTGTGCATCACCATCTCTTTCTGTAATACCAAAAGTTACCACTACTTCTACATTGCTCAGGTTATGATTTTCTTTGTATGAAACAAAGCGAAACATTAGCCCGGTTATATCTTTATAAGGTGCAATTAAAGCATGCTTACTAAATCGCAAATATGCGCGCGGCCTTGAAAATCTTCCATATAAAATACCTGTAATTAAAGCAAAAGAAGAAAGACCACTCAGTGCTTCGATTGATGCAATTGCGCCCGCAAAATATCCGTCTGGATTAATGCGGCCATAACCAACCGTAGTAAAAGTTTGAACACTGAAAAAAAATAATTCAAAAAAATGATGCAATGAATTACCTGGTAACACACCGGTAAATTCACTGTTATTTAAAGAAACATAAACAATAGTGAATAATAAATTTACAACAATGAAAAAAGATATAATTACCGATGTAAATTTTAATGAAGGCATGGAAAGCAGCTTATAAAAAGAGCTGATACGCTCATAAAAAGGTATCCCTCTTTTTATAATATTGTAGCTGCCATCTTTATTAATAAATCTTCCGCCTTGTGTATCAGGGCTTGTGCCAAAACCTGTATCTGCATTACTTTGTAGGTTTGATTTAATTTTTTTATGCGTTGCCATTAATTATTTTTAAGCAGGTGAAAGTGTTGCTTTTATATCAGACTTAATTTTCTGTTCCAGCAGCAAAACACAAAAAGCCGAAATTAAACAAACACCTGAAACAGTCCACCAAAGTATATTAAAGCCAGCATTAGCAGCAATATAACTTCCATATAACGGTGCAACAATTTGTGCAATGCTCCAGGCAATAGCGTATAATGCAGCATATTGTCCGCGGTTGTAGGCTGTGCTTCTTTCAATCCAAAATGCATTCATAAATGGCATTGAAAGCATTTCACCAATAGTTATTAATGTAATAACAATTATTGCTGCGCCATAGCTCGGCGGCAAAATATTTAAACAAACAAAAGACAATGCTGCAATAACAAAACCTATGCGAATAAAAAATGTATTTAATTTCTTTTTTTCAAGTTTATAAACAATTATCATTTCTGCAATAACAATGATAATACCGTTTAATGCCATTAATATGCCGATAAAGGCTTCATTAAATTTCCATTGCGTTTTAAAAAAAACAGGTTGTATAGTAAACAAAAGAAAAAAGCAAGACGCAAAAAGAAAAGTAATTATGATAAAGATGATATAATAAAAATCTTTGTATGCTTTCTTTTTAATTGTTTTTATGTGATGATCTGATTGATTTTTTCCATACGGTAATAGCTTTAACAGCAGCAATGCCGCAAGTATATTAGTACAGCCATCAACCCAAAATAATGAATGGTAATTTACAGATGCAAGAATTCCGCCTAATGTGCCGCCAACTGCCCAACCTAAATTTATAGCCAGCCTGTTAAGCGATATTGATCGCGTTGTATTGTTTGCTTTGCTGTAAAAAGCAACGGCTGCCGAATTTGCCGGGCGAAAAGATTCATTACATAAACTTAAAATAAATGTACCAATGCAAAGCGATTCATAAGTTTTTAAAAAACCCACTACAATAAACATTACACCACCTAATAATAAAGATGCAAGCTGTTGTGTATAGAATCCAAATCTATCTGTACTGTTGCCGCCAATATATGCACCTACAATTGCACCTGCACCAAATAAAGCCATCACAATGCCAGCTTGGGGCAAAGTAAAATGCAATTCCTGCGTGCAATAAATCGTCATGAAAGGAATAACCATTGTGCCGCTTCTGTTTACAAGCATTACACTAGAAAGCAACCATGTGTTTTTTGTTAAACCTGTAAAAGCTTTTTTGTATAAAGATGTAGCAGCCGAAAGCATGCTGCGAAAGTAAGTAAACCATACTGCAACATTTTTCCGCAGAGATTATTGATTTACCATTGGTAAAATTTATAGAAGATTTTATGATGTTTTTGTTTTAGTGCACAATTTTTGTTCAATTTGAAATTCTATAAAAATTTATAGTACCTGTTTGCCAGCAGGCATACAAGTTTTAATTAAAAAAAAATACACATGAAAAAAATTTTGTCACTTGCCTTATTTTCAGGCATTTTATTAATGAGTACGGGTACATATGCTCAAACCGATACTTCTAAAATGAAGATGCCGGAAGATAAATCCAAACGCCCGAGCCCACCGGCAACTGCTACAGCAACAACATCAAATGGCGTAACAATAAATATTGATTATAGTCAGCCATCAGTTAAAGGCAGAGAAATTGGTAAAGCAGTTGAACCTATGAAAGCAAAAGTTTGGCGCACCGGCGCAAACGAAGCCACTGTTTTTGAAGTAAACAAAGATGTAACTATTAATGGTAAAGCTTTAAAAGCGGGCAAATATGGTTTGTTCAGCATTTGGAATGGTAATGAATGGACAATTATTTTTAATAAAACATGGAACCAATGGGGCGCTTTCGATTATAAACAAGCAGATGATGTTTTGCGTGTAAACGTAAAAAGTATGCCTCCTTCATCGCCAAGTGAAAAAATGACTTTTATGGTTGATCAATCAGGAAAAGTTTCTTTAGCCTGGGGAAATTCAGGGTTTGATTTTATGGTAAAATAAAATTAAAATCATTTTACAAAAAAGGTCTTTGAAAAATTCAAAGACCTTTTTTGTTTCAGTGTTATTTCTTCAATTTCTTTTTTAAATTTTCGTCTAAGGCATCTAAAAATTCTTCAGTATATAAATAATCTTTGCCATGCTGTACTTTTGGTTTTATAGTGATAGCAAGATCTTTTGTCATTTTACCACTTTCAACTGTTTCAACGCAAACCTGTTCTAATGCCTGGCAAAAATCAATCAATGGCTGATTGCTGTCAAGTTTGCCACGAAATTCCAAACCGCGCGTCCACGCAAAAATTGAAGCAATAGGATTTGTTGATGTTGGATTACCTTTTTGGTGTTCACGATAATGCCGGGTAACTGTTCCATGCGCCGCTTCTGCTTCCATAGTTTTACCATCTGGTGTAACCAATGTTGATGTCATCAAACCCAAACTGCCGAAACCCTGTGCAACTGTATCGCTTTGCACATCCCCGTCATAATTTTTACAAGCCCAAACAAAATTTCCATGCCATTTTAGTGCGCTTGCTACCATATCATCAATTAAACGATGCTCGTAAGAAATATCAAGTTCTTCAAATTTTTCTTTAAACTCTTTTTCATAAATATCCTGGAAAATGTCTTTAAATCTGCCATCATATTTTTTTAGAATCGTATTCTTTGTTGAAAGATATAAAGGCCACTGCTTCATAATTGACTGATTAAAACATGCACGCGCAAATCCATTAATACTTTCATCTGTATTGTACATGGCTAATGCAACGCCATCATCTTTAAAACTATAAACTTCGTGTTCAATAACAGTTCCATCTTCACCTTCAAATTTTATAGTAAGTTTTCCCTTTCCTTTTACAAGAAAATCTGTAGCGCGATACTGATCTCCAAAAGCGTGACGACCGATGCAAATTGGTGCAGTCCAGTTTGGTACAAGACGCGGCACATTTTCACAAACAATTGGTTCACGAAAAACAGTTCCATCCAAAATATTACGAATAGTTCCGTTTGGGCTTTTCCACATTTGTTTTAAGTTAAATTCTTTTACGCGGTCTTCATCCGGTGTAATAGTAGCACATTTAATACCTACACCGTATTGCTTTATCGCGTTGGCTGCATCAATGGTAACCTGGTCATTGGTTTCATCGCGGTATTCAACACCAAGATCATAATATTTTATATTAACATCAATATAAGGAAGTATCAGTTTGTCTTTAATAAACTTCCAAATAATACGCGTCATCTCATCGCCATCTAATTCTACCACGGGATTAACTACTTTAATTTTTTCAGGCATTGTATTTTTATTTTTTATTTCAGGCAAAAATAGCTTTTTGATAATTTTTAAAATACATCTTAAAACAATCTTTTTCTTTTATTCGTATATTAAGCATGTTGATAAAAAAATATTTTATGTTTATGATTTTACAAACAGTTTTTTTGGGTTTGATGATTAGTTGTA
>CAXSDU010000062.1:12913-13917 GCA_964236165.1 uncultured Parafilimonas sp.
ATAACGATTCAGGCAATAATACAGACACAAATTATACCTGGCTTGCGCTTGGAGATTCTTATACAATTGGTCAATCAGTAAAAGAAGAAGAACGGTTTCCGGCGCAAACAATTTCACTTTTAAAAAATAACAATCTGCATTTTAAAACACCTGAATACATTGCAACGACTGGCTGGACTACAGTAAATTTATTGAATGGTATTGCAACAAAAAACCCGCACGGACTATATAACGTTGTAAGTTTATTAATTGGCGTGAACGATCAATACCAGCAGTTTGATACAGGTGGTTACAGAACAGATTACACGCAATGTTTGCAGAAAGCAATTACTTTGGCAGGTAATAAAACAGATCATGTTTTTGTAATTTCTATTCCTGATTATAGCATTACACCGTTTGCTGCAGGAAGTGATACGGCAGAAATACGCAGGCAGATTGATGAGTTTAATGCCATCAATAAAGAAGTTACTTTATCATACAACATCAGCTATACAGATATAACGCCGTTAACAAGAGAAGCTAAAACAGATGCTTCGCTAATTGCCGGTGATGGCTTGCATCCTTCAGGAAAAGAATATGCAAAATGGGCTGAATTGCTTGCACCCGAAATTGAAAAAGTATTAAAGTAATAAGATAATTGCTTTAGGATGAGATTGTTCTTTTTTCGATATTCGCTTTATAGCTCTATACTGAATTTTTATTAATGCGTGAAATATTTACAGATAAAAGGTTTATCATTTCCAAAATACTCTATGTACTAAAAGCACTTCTGATTTTTTCTCTTATAATTTTTTTTATTCCCTTATTCATTTTGCCTTTTTTTAATCATGCTTCTGCAGATGATTATTATTATGGACTTGGCTTTTATAAAGCAGGATTTTTCAACTATCAGTTTAATATCTATAATAACTGGTCAGGTCGTTTTTCAACAACTTTTTTAAGTTCATTCTTCTTATATAAAAATTATTTATTTAGTCATTATTATTTGCATAGTTTGCTTTCGC
>CAXSDU010000062.1:13927-23146 GCA_964236165.1 uncultured Parafilimonas sp.
TTTTTATCTGTGTTTTTATTATTAAGCCGATGCAATAAATATATTTTACAAACTGCATTTTCTGTTCGGCAAATTGTTTTGTTTTCCATTGTTTTTATTGCACTAACAATATGTTCCGTTCCGGAACCTTTTTCGCTTATTTTTTGGTTTAGCAGTGCAAGCGTATATTTTACAGGATTAATTTTTATTCAACTTGAATTAGCGCTATTCGTTGTTCTGTATCACTCTGTAAATTCAGTTACTAAAACTTTTTGTTTTATTTTATTGCCTGTTTTAATTTTTATAATTAATGGGTTTAGTGAAATATTTGTAATTATACAATTACTGATATTATGCATACTTTTTCTTTTTGGCTTCTTTAAAAAAACTTCAGGAATTTTCTTTATCATTCTAATAATATTTTTTTTAGGATCAGCATCAATTTCATTTTTATCACCAGGAAATCATATGCGATCTCAAACGCTTCCTTCATCAGGTATATTAAACAGTGTAGTTGCAGTTGGTTATGGTTTATTGCAGGTATTATTATATATTTTTAAAACTCCTTTATTTTGGTTTGTTGTAGTGTTTTTATTTTTTGGCGGAAATATTTGTAAAGAAAGATTTTCATTAAAATTTTCAAAGAACACAAAGAAATATACTCGGATTTTAAGCTTTTCTATTTTAATTTTTTTGATTGCTGCTCTTAGTGAAAGTGTTATAGCATTAAAAGGTAAAATTGTGCCGGAAAGGTTTATAAATATTATTTGCTGGTTTACAACATTATTGGTTTGTATTTCTATATTTTTTTGTGGCACACTTATAAAATTAAAATTGATTTTGTTTGGTTTCATTAAAAAGAAACTGGCTGTTGTTAGTTATATAATTTTGATTTTATGTTTATGTTGTAACGATTATATCAGCACTGCTTATAAAAGTATTTTGTCTGCAAATGCATATAGCAATATAATTAGTGAAAGAGAAAATATTTTTAAAAATGCATCACTTAAAAAAAATAAAATCCTGGTAGTGAAAAGTTATGAGTTGTCTTTTAAAGATTATATGCAAAAACATTACCCGCAAAGCAGCATTAAACTTTATACATGGATGCATCAAAAACCTGCATTGATATTTAATAATAATGGTGATACAGATGATCAATCTATTTTTCTGCTCAAAAATTTTTATAATATTGACAGTGTTGTAATAAAAAAATAGAATTTAAAAATCAGATATTGTTAGCCAAAAAAACATACAAAGTCTTATTTTAATTTAGTTGGTTACTTATTGATTATCAGCAATTCTTTTTTACAAATTTTAGTTTCGTTATTAATTATCGCTCATACAAAATCGTTTTACCAAAATACTTATCAATATGAATAAAGGGATTTGTATTTAATTCTTCCTTTTGAAAATTTTCTATTGAAGAAGCCCAATATTTATGCGGTTGCACGTAGCAGGTATCAGATTTACAATTTTTTAAAGAATCAAATCTTTGGTTTGCTTCAATATTATAATAATAAGCAGTTCCATTAACTAAATCTTTTGAAACGTGTAGGAAATTTGATGAACAAAAAAGAGCAACAAAAAAAATCATGGCAAAAAATAAACGATAATTAATTAAGTAAGTACAAAAAAATTTTAGTTGTTTATTGTTTTTGAAGCGTAATAAAATAAAGCTTATCAGCAATGTTAAAAAATGATAAAAAGAAAAAAAGTATAACGTAGTTATTCTTGGATAAGGAATCTGCGATTCAAAATAATGTTCAGGAAAGTATATTGTAATGCAACCAAAGAAAATCAGGAGTAAAATAATCCAATAAAGATTCTTTGAATAAGCAGAAAGCTTTTCATAATTATCATCAGTTATTTTTTTTAGTAGAGGAATAAGAATAAGCAGAGATAATATAATTGCCGGTGTTATTATCCATATAAATGAATAATAACCTGCTGACCTGAATGAGTAAAATATTGCAGAAAAAATATTTGATGTATAACCAGTTTTACTTTGAGCAATACGGGCATAATTTCCATGCGCACTGAATACAACTGTTATTGCAAGTAAGTTTGCAATTAAACAATATATAACTGGTTTTACAGGTAAATTATTTTTATAAACAATGAAGAAAACCAGTAACAAAAAAATAAAAAATAAAGGCACCATACTTTCCACTGAACCGGGCAACAGTGTACAACATAGAACTGCAATAATTAAATGAACTTTTTTTTGTGCGCGATAAAACCTGATAATGCAACCTGCAGTAATTAAAAAAAACATAATTGCAACCTGGTATGAAATAGCAGAAGACATCCAATATAACCCTTCAAATAAACTGCGCATTGCTATTATATGCAAGGCAACAAACACCAACGAAAAAAAAATTGCTTCTTTTTTATTTTTTGGAATAATTGAAATATAAAAAAAAGCAAAGCTTATAAAAAGCAAGAGCAATGTAAAAATTGGCCAAATTTTAAATATCCAGGTTTTTTCTTGTGGAAGTGTATTAAATAATCCCATAAGAAAACTTGCAAAGTATCGTGCACTTACGTTTTCAAAACAATATTTTATTTGTCCCAACCTTCCAAAACTTCGTATGGCATTCGCGCTCCAATAATCATCGTTAAAAGGCTGATTGAAAAAAGAAATAGCAACAAAGGGTAAAAGAAATAAAACCAAAATAAAAATTTTTAATTTCATTATTTATGGTTTTGTAATTACAGTTAAAGCGCTATCGGCATATAAAAAATAAACATCTTTATTTGTAAAATTATTTTTTAGCGAGTCGTTAATTAAAGTAAGATTATTACTAAATATTGTTTTATAATTTTTTTGTAAAGGCAAATCGTGCTGCGATTGAGAAAGCATAATTGTACTGTCAACTGTTCCATTCTTTTTAAGCCAGTTTATACCTTCTGCAAAACCACTTCTGAAAATTAGTGCGCCAAAATTTTCTTCCGGAACATTAGCAGCATATAAATTTTTTTTATTCTTAAAACTGTTAACTGCACTTATTGTGTTTTTTACAACTTGGCCGCAAAACCTGTATTGAGCAGCATGTTGAAAAAGTATAATTATATTAATTAAACAAATAATTATTGTTAGTGAAATTTGAAGCACAGGTTTAAATTGTATAAGGAAAGCAGTAATAATCATACATATAAATAAGGAAGGAAGATATAAAAATCTTTCACTTTCTACACCTTTTGTATCTACACTTAATGTTATATATGGTAATAAAGAAATGCACCATAAAATCATTAAAACAATAATTACGTTCTTGCTTTTTTTATTCTGAATTTTTATAAATATTACTGTTATTAAGGATAGCAAAACAATCATTGCAATTACTAAAAAAATTTCGTTTTGCGAAGGTGGCAACCAGCTTCTTATAAAAAGTTTGAAAAAACTGCCAACGATAAATGATAAAGAAACTTTATTGTCTGTAATATTATTATAATAATTCGCTGCTATTCCCATAAAATAAAAACGGCAGGAACAATAAACTATAAGCGCAATCAAAATTGTAATAAAAAATTTCTTTTCGGTTTTCCATGATGAATTTTTACTTTTTATATCTGAAAAAGATATTATAAAAAATAATACAGGAAGTACAATTGTTGATTCGTAACTGAGCAGCGCAAGCAAATAAAAAAGTATAAATATTAAAAAACTTATGTTTGATTTACGATAAAAATAAAATATAACAGCTGGTAAAAAAAACAACATTCCAAGCATTGCCGAACGACCAAGAATCCAGAATACAGATTCGCTGTGGTTCATGAAAATCCAGAATAAAATTGCAGTAATAAATGCGTAAAGATTTATTTCAATTACAGATAAATATTTTTTTAGAAACAGCTTCATTGAAAAAAAAACCAGCGCAGAATTAATTATATGCAGCAAAAGATTTGTAAAATGGTAACCTGCTGCATTTTTTCCATAAAGCTTATAATCGAGCATCATACTTAAATCGCATATTGGTCTGAATGAATTATGCTGAAGCAGCACACCATCGCGGCTAAGCGGAATATGCACCATATCATCATTCTGAAAATAAAGCAGCCAGGGATTGTAAATAAATAATGCAGTAATTGCAGCAGCAATCAAAACAAAATATATTAAATGCTTTTGCTTAACCATGCGGAAAATTAATATATTATTTTTCCACTACTTCGGTGCTGCTTAAATAATCGTGTAAAGGTTTATCAAGAAAAGGTATAAAAAAGCAATCAATGATTGTTAATCTAATTAAGCTGCGAATAAATATTTGCCAGAACGCAGGTTTGCCGCCCGACTTATTTACTACTTTACTTAGCGAAAGCCATTTGCCAGGCGTTCTTTTAAATAATGCTTCAAACAAAGTGTAATAAATAAATATAAATCCAAAGAAAAAAGTATAAAAAGGAATAAAAAAATAATTCCAATACATCACATTAAAATCCCACCAAACATTAACACCATAGGTAATTCCGAAAATTATTAAAGTATCAATAATAAAATTTACTACGCGTGTACCAAATCCTGCATTCCTCATGTTGCAAGATTACCGCATCAAATACATCTTTCCATAACCTTTGGTAAAATATTTATCAGTGTTCACTTCATAACCATCTTGTCCATACGTTGGAAATTTATCAAGCGACTTGCCATTAAGATTTGTAAGCACGCGATAGATGTAAACACCGTTTGCAAGTTTATCGCTATATTGATCTGTTCCATCCCATTTATAATCTGTAATATTTCTGCCGATATGTAAAGGTCCTAATTCTTCTTTGGTAATTTCTTTTACAATTTTTCCGGTGATGGTTAAGATTTGTATGCGAATGTTTTGCGGCACTGTACTGCCGGTAACTGTAAATACAAATGCCGTTGATGTTGTAAAAGGATTTGGGTAATTAAACATATTTGTTATCATCGGTTTGTTATACACTTCAAATGAAACCGTGTAGTCAACGTTGCCTGCAGTATTGCCTGTTCTGTCTTTTCCATGTATAATTAACTGGTATGTTCCGTCATCAGTAAGATAAGGTGTAAAATCAATTGAAGCCACATTATCTGCACCGGATGTTGCGGGATTAAATATGAGTGTGTCTGTATTAAAATGAAACGGGCGCAACGTACCATCAGGATATTGCAACTGCACATTCATAAGTGAAGTATCATTCAGTAAAAGAAAATCTGATTCATCTTTCATTTTAATAAGAACGTGTGGCTTGGCAGCAACAATATCATTGTTTAAAATATGCACACCATCAAACGTAACATCAAGCACAGGTTTATAATTATCTGCATTCACCGCAAAATTCCGGTACATAAAATTGTTGATGTGTGTTTGCTCTGGCTGGTGATTATTAGTTGGATTTACATCAAGATATAAATTATTTAAACCGCTTAAAGATGTTGTTGCGATGTTTGTTTTTAGTACTGCTGTATCACCGGCATTTAGTGCTTTTAATTTTTTTACCTGGATATTATTTGCATTATTATTCGCATCATACACCGTTAAGTTTGCAGCAATGCTATCTGCAAAAGGCACATCACTTATATTTTTAAAAGCAATTGCGAGGCTATCTGTTTGCCCGATAGAAACTGAATCTCTAAAATTGTATAAGATGTTTGGCGCCAATGCACCTTCGGGCACAGGATCATACAAAATTTTCCACCAACGCAATTGATATGGCGTAAGATTTATACTGTCTGCATTGCGCATTCTTAATTTTAGGTAGGGATATTTTGAAACGCTTATGTTGGAAATATTAAAGTTTTGCTGCGATGTATTTAATGTATATAAAACCGTTTCGTTATTTAAAGTATCAACACCAATTACATCAACAGTTGGCTGATCGCCGCTTTTTGCATCAAGGCTGTAACCGTTCCATAAAACATTTTTCCAGGCTTTTGCCGGGCCGAATGCCGGGGAAGTAATAAAACCTAAAGTATCAGATAACGATTGTATTGAATCAGGTCAGTAGTACCTTGCGAAAACTGCCATTCAGGTATGTAAGAAGAATTATTTTTTTTGTAATCAAAAACCCAGGTACGCGGATAGCTGAAAGAATCAAGCTGGGCAAAACCGTTTTGTTTAAGCTTGTCGTAAAAAGTATTTCCCACACCGTATACATTTTGATCTGTTTTCCATCTTGCAACAGTAACAGAATCATTATAAATTAAGCGAACTGTAACCAACGATCCATTTGGAATCCAATCCATAAAATCACGCATTTCTCGCCGGCTGGTTGTATCCTTATAAGAAAATTCAAAATTATATTGGCTGCCCACGTGCCCGCAAGCCTGCATGTAACTATGCATAAAACCACCATAGCTGCCACTGCCTGTTACAGATGGATTGAGTTGATTAAAATATGGTTGCAATGTTATTGGGTTAAATACATTAAAAATTATCGAGCTGCCTAAACAGGCAGATGCAGTAATGACATCCTTATTTATTAGTACACGAAAATCTGCATCCTGACCAAAAAAAGGACCATATACCGCATTATACATTGTTAATACCGAAGTTATATTTCCATACATCCAACGCCGGCTAAAACTATCAATATAAATTCTATCGCCTGTTGATTTTAAATGCTGATATAAATGTGATTGATTATAACCAAAACCTGCTGTGGGTAAATACACAAAGCTGGATGTATTCCATAGATAAACACTATTTGAAGGCAAAGGCGCTACACGCCAATAATAAACCGTGCTGTCAGTAAAAGGAATGGTAGAATTAAATTCAATAACGCCGCCGACGGATGCAATGGTTTGTGTAGTTTTTAATGATGAATTGAAAAGTTCCGTTGTATCCATTTCCATTACGTAAGAACGCGTTGGTATAATTGGATTTGCTGTAGATGCATACAGTTTAATATTTTGCTTATTAACGATTGAAAAATTATACGGATAAACAGGTATCAACTCGTCTTCATAAACAAAGAAATCTTTTGTAGTAGTATTATTCAACTCATCTGATTCTGTGTATTGCTTATCATTATCAATTGTAACAATTAAATAGTTTTGACCTTTATCGCGTGTGGCAACAATTGGTACTGTTAACTCAACAGAATCTTCAAACCGTACAGATTTTATTTTTTGTGAAAATAGAGTAGCAGTTGAACCATCAGGATATTTTCTTTGTATTAAAACAGAAACAGAATCACCTGTAGCTTTTCCTAAATTATAAAAATAACATTTTACCTTAAAGCTGTTATCAGCAACAGAAACAAATGTTGGATCTATCATTACATTCTGCGCTTCAATATTAAAATCGGGCAAAGCACTGGCATTTATTTTTAAGGCAGGATCGCCGTGTAAAACACTTTCTTCTGCATGCAATGTTCCTGTAAAATCGCCGGGTGTATTTGTTATTAAAAAAGTAACCGCATCTTTTAAGTTGTAAGAAAGCGGTGCATTATACCTGGTGCGTACAAAAGAATTATAAAAGCCTTTGTTATACGCATCAAGATAAGGTGCAATACCAAAATGCGTACTGGCAATGTAAGCAATGCTGCCGCGATGTTGCGCAAGCACCCATGCTTCAGACAAAGAATTAAATGTGCTGAATCTTGCCGTATCAAAAGAAAAAATATCGCCGGCATCACAACCGTTTACAATAAACACCGGATATTTTCCCGGGTTATTATAATCCTCAGGTTTGTTTAAATTATAATCGAGAATAGTGGCAGAAGAATGACCAAAATAATTTATTAAACTAATTCCATTGGTAAATAATTGCGATATCAATCCATCTAAAGCATTCGCACCAACCGTACTGGTGGTTTTATTAAAAGTATAAACGTTAGCGCCATAAGAGGTATCCTGCGCAATTGCCTTATAACCGTTCATATCAGCCGAAAGCTCAGAATTTAAACCCACATCATCTGCACCAATCACATGCACTAATGTTTTCATCCAGGCTTTATCCGCAATGGTTTCTGTAACATTTGCCTGCGCTTTTTCGTACTCTATTATCTTATCAAGATAAATTGATACTTCATTTTGTGTAACCGCAGATAATCTTCCAATTGGTGTTGCGGGGATTGGACTAAGATCATTTGAAGCAAGCAAATTATCCGAAGCCGGCCAGCCAAATGTTGGAACAAGATTTAGTTTTTGATAATAAGGTGAATTTTCATGCACTCTTGCATCATTATATGTTACTGCTTTACCAATTAGAAAAGCAAATTTTGGTGCCAATGAAAAAGTATTGCGCGCATAACGTAAAAAGTTTTTTACTGCCAGCGGATGTTGCTTTATACCATAAGCAAATTCATCAACCAAATCATCTATATCGTAAACTTTTGCATTGTAAGAACCGCCTGCTGCAGAAGCTCTGTATAATCTATATAAATCAACAGGTGCTCCTGCATTTAATCCCAATATTTTATTAGAAATGATGAGATAATCTGCCTGGTTGCCTGTTGCTGAATAATTAATAAAATTTCTTGTAACAAAACTATTTACAGGTTGAGCGTTGCCTTCGCTTATCAAAACCAAATTTCTATCTGATGCAGATGGCGGCAAAACAAATTGCAGCGTGCCTCCAATACTTGTATTGGCAGCATAACGTTTATTATTGGTTAAATCATACAGCATATTGCTGCTGCCAAAATTTGTAATCTTTAAAAAGTTTCCCTGTGCTGTTGCAGGTAATGAAAAGGGAAATTGTGATACGCCATTAAAATTAAAATTACGCTCATAGCTCAAATCAATAAAGCCAGCAACAATACGGTCGTTTGCACCACCGTTATTTGAATTTGTCATCGATATAACAAAACTTGTATTTGCAGAAGTAATAAGAGAAGGGCTAATACTATTGTTATTTATTATGGCAGCATTCATGCCGTATAAATTAGTATAATTAATAGCATTCGATCCATTAATATTTACGTTAACTGTTCTGTTTCCTAATATGGCTGAATTTCCTGCAACCGAAACATTTAATTGTGCCGAGCCAACATTGACTGCATTTAAGTTGTTGGTATTAATAGCTACTGGTGTAGATGGACTTATATCATTACTGCTCCACCACTCACCTATATCATAAGTTGATGAATAAACATTTGTTCCATAATAAACTGCACGACCGCGATTGATCATGTTTTGAAAATCGTAACGGTAATGATAGATGAATGATTGGTCAGGAGTAAGATTAGTGGTTGCAACATTATTCGCATCATCTGTTATTCTTAAATTATTTCCTGTGTTTATAGTAAGAAAATAAGCAGCCGTATCTG
>CAXSDU010000063.1:0-22918 GCA_964236165.1 uncultured Parafilimonas sp.
TTTATTTATTCAACAATTCAAACATTTCTTTCAACACTTCTTTATCATCAAAATGCAATGATTCATTTTTAATGATTTGATATTTCTCATGTCCTTTTCCTGCCAGCAGAATTATATCTTCACTGTTCGCAAAACTTACTGCTGCTTTTATCGCTTCGCGCCTGTCTGTTATTAAAACTGATTTTCTTTTTCCTGCGCTATTTAATCCGGCTTCCATATCTTTTAAAATTTCATTTGGATCTTCACTGCGTGGATTATCGCTTGTAAAAATGGCGCGATTGCTAAGTTCTGTTGCAATCTTCGCCATTTCAGGTCGCTTGGTTTTATCACGGTCGCCGCCACAGCCCACAACGGTTATTAGCTGCTCATCACCTTTGCGTAATTTTTTTATGGTTGATAAAACATTTTCCAAAGCATCCGGCGTATGCGCATAATCAACAATGCCAATAATTTTTTCTTTGCTAATGATGTAATCAAATCTTCCTTCAGCGCCTGTTAAGCTGCTTAAGATAAGCAACACATTTTCGCTTTCTTCACCCAAACAAATAGCAGCACCATAAACAGCAAGAAGATTATATGCATTGAATTCTCCAATTAACCTGAAATGCACTTCTTTATCATTCACCTGCATTATTAAACCGGTTAATATATTTTCTAAAATCTTTCCTTTAAAATCCGCAAGCGTTTTTAAACTGTAGTAAAATTTTTTTGCAGGAGAGTTTTGCAGCATTACTGTGCCGCGTTTTTCATCAAGATTAGAAAGCGCAAATGCATCGCTGCTGAGATTATCAAAGAATGATTTTTTTACGCGGATATATTCATCGAATGTTTTATGATAATCGAGATGGTCATGTGTGATATTACTGAAAATTGCGCCGGCAAAATGAAGTGCTGTTATGCGATGCTGATGAATGGAATGACTGCTGCATTCCATAAATACATATGTGCAACCTGCATTAGTCATTTGTTTTAATAAAGCGTTTAAGCTTATTGCATCCGGCGTTGTATGTGTTGATGGAATGATTTCGTTTGCAATTTGATTTTGCACTGTACTTATCAAACCACATTTATAACTTAAAGCACTGAATAATTTAAAGAGTAAAGTTGCAATTGTGGTTTTACCGTTTGTGCCTGTAACACCAATGAGTTTTATTTTGCCCGAAGGTTCATCATAAAAATTATGTGCGATATATGCAGTTGCTTCCTGCGCACTTTTAACCTGTATATATGTAACATTATCGTTCAAATCAACAGGTAATTCTTCACACACAATTACCGTTGCGCCTTTATCAATTGACTGTTGAATGAAATTATGTCCGTCAGCCTTTTCTCCTTTAACTGCAATGAACAAAGCATTCATTTCAATCTTTCTTGAATCAATTGTAACTGAATCAACCATTACATTTCGTTCGCCAACGATGGTGATGATTCTTACCTTATATAATATGTCTTCCAGTTTTTTCACTCAGTTTGTTTTCAATTCAAGTTTTATTAATTGTCCGTTTGCAATAGCTGAACCTGCAGCGATAGATTGATTGGTTACTTTTCCTGCGCCGTTTATTTTTACAACAAGCCCGGCATTTTCGCAGATGTATAAAGCATCTTTTAAACCCAAACCATTTAATGCCGGCATTGATTTATTATTAATTACAATGCTGCTTAATACAGGTTTGTTTTGTTGTTTTGAAAATTTTGTCCATTCTGTTTTTGCAGAATCGGTATAAGAAATGTTTATTGTTTTAAGAATTGATTTGATATCGTACTGCATGCCTGCATAACTGTAATAGCTGCTGTCATTGGATTTTACAGTTGCATATCGTGTGCTGTCTGGTTGTGGTGTATTTATTGTAACCAGTCTTTCCGCTATTTCTTTAAACACCGGACCTGCAACAGAACCTCCATATTAAAGCACTGCATGCGGCTTTTTTTTTATTACAGCAATGCAGGTATATTGCGGATTATCTGCCGGAAAATAACCTACAAAAGATGACTGATAAATATGATCTGCATAACCGCGATTGCCATTTGCTACCAACGCTGTTCCCGTTTTGCCGGCAACCGGATACGTTGTGCCTTTAAATAATTTATAACCTGTAGAGCCAGGATCTTTGCAAACACCAACCAAACATTCTTTTAAATTTTGCAGTGTAGTACTATCGCAAATTTTTTCAATGGGAGAAGGTTGTTTTTGCCTGGTAACATTACCATTATCCATTACTTTATTTAATAAATAAGGCTTCATCATTATACCATTATTTGCAACAGCGTTATACAACATACATGTATGCAAAGGCGTAACAAGCACATTGTAACCAAATGCCATCCATGGTAATGTTGTGGCACTCCAGTATTTGCTGCCGGGATGATCTATAAACGGCGGGCGCTCTCCATATAAATCAATGCCTGTTACTGAATCAAGATGTAATGCTTTTAAATGATTTATATATTGTGTTGGGTTTGAAGCATAACTTCCATAAGCAAGCTTTGCTAATCCAACATTCGAGCTTAATTCAAATGCACGCTTAACATTTGTATTACTTTCTTCTGCATCATGTTTCTCTGAATCGTACACTGTTCTTCCATTGATTTGCCAAACACCACCTTCAAGATTTACAGTACTGTTGAGCGTAACTTTTTTATCTTCTAAAATGGATATTAATGTTGCCAGTTTAAATGTGGAGCCAGGTTCCGTCGGCGTCATCGCATAATTAAAATCTTCCCAGTATGCGCCATTGGGTTGCCGGCCGAGATTAGCAATTGCTTTTATTTTTCCTGTTTTTACTTCCATTACAATTGCACAACCATGTTCTGCTTCATTGCTAATCATCATCCGCATTAAAGCGTTCTCTGTAATTTCCTGAACGCGGCTATCAAGTGTGGTTACTATATCTTTTCCATTTTTTGGTTCAATATCATAATCTTCATTTACAGGAACAGCGATTCCGCCTGATTCATATCGCACCAAACGCTTTCCTGTAGTGCCTTTTAGCAAAGTATCATACGTTTGTTCAAGACCAACTTTTTGCGCGTTCTGTCTTTCTAAACCAATTGTTCTAAATGCTAAAAGCTGGTAAGGATTTAAGCGGATATTTTGCACATCAGCAACAAAACCACTTTTATTTTTTCCTAAACGCACCAGTGGAAATGTTTTTAATTGTTGATATTGATCGAACGAAACTTTTTTCTTTAAAGCGAAATAGCGGCTCTTACTTTTATAACCTTGTTTTAAAATTGATTCGTATTCAGCAGCAGTTTTATCTTTAAATAAATTCGCAAGGCAAATACTTAATGAATCAACATTATCTTTAAAAATTTTACCATCTTTTTCAAGCAATCCGTCTGCTTTAAAATCAACATAAACATCAAATTGCGGAATACTGGTGCTAAGCATTTGCCCGTCTTCACTATAAATTGTTCCGCGGTCTGCTTCTACTTCTTCAATGCGGGTATGCATACTGTCGCTCATATTACGCCAGTATGCGCCCTGCGATTGTTGAATGTAAAATGCTTTGCCAATAACGAAAGCACATATTATTGCCATTACAATAAAGCATAGGTAAACGCGCCATAATATGTCTTTCTTAATTTCCATAAACTCAATTAGTGTACATTTAAATCATATGCTGGTTTTTCAATTTTTATTTTTTTCTGTTTCAAGCTTTACGGGCGGTTCCGTTGCCGGCTTTAAACCCATTGATGCGGCAGCTTGTGTAACCTGCGATTCGCGACTGCGATACATTTCAAGGCTTTTCAAATTCTTATATTCATATTCCATGTCTTTTACCTGTTTTTGTGTAATGTTAATATCACGGATTGTTTCATCTGCAGAATGCCCGTTGGCTATATACAGAACAGCAAGCAGCGCCAGAAACAATAAGAAACCAAAATGTTTTACTATCCATGTGTAGCTGATGGTTGATTTTATTTTGTTTTCTGATTGCATGTTATTCATTTTATAAACCGGTTTGACGGTGTTACACCGCCCGACCAGTTATGACTCTTGTAATATTTTTAAGTTCATGAATACAATTATGTTTTTTCTGCCACTCGCAATTTTGCGCTTCGTGATCTTGAATTATTTTTTATTTCTTCTGCAGTTGGTACAATCGGTTTTTTCGTTATTATTTTAAAAATTTCTTCTTTCTTTTTTGTGCTGAAAGGATTTTCATCTTCTTCATTATTGGCATTCTTAAAAAAGTTTTTTACAATGCGGTCTTCAATAGAATGAAATGTGATGATGGCAGCTCTTGTGTGTGGCAACAAAACTTCAGGCAACTGTTGCAGCATTTCTTTTAGTGCGCTCATCTCATTATTCACTTCAATTCTTAATGCCTGAAAAACCTGCGCGAAATATTTATTTGGATTTCCTTTTACAACATCATACAACATATTTTTAAACGCATAAATGTTTTGTAGTGAACCTATACTTCTATATTGAATGATATGTTTTGCTAGTGTTTTTGAATTAGATACTTCGCCATATTGTTCAAACAATTTATGCAACTGCGTTTCGCTGTACTGCAATAAAATTTCAGATGCCGTTTTTTGTGTACGCTTATCCATACGCATATCCAACGGGCCATCAAACCTCATAGAAAATCCGCGCTGCGCTTCATTGAACTGAAAACTGCTTACACCTAAATCTGCAAGAATGCCATTTACTTTTGAATGTTTATGCAATTTTAAAAAGCGTTGTAAATGGCGAAAATTGTGTGGCACAAAAATCAATCGTTCATCGTGCGGAATATTTTTTTGCGCATCCGCATCCTGGTCAAAAGCAATCAATCGTCCGTCAGTATTTAATTTTTCAAGAATACCTTTTGCATGTCCGCCACCACCAAAAGTGCAATCAACATACACACCATTTGGCTGAATGTTTAATGCATCAATAACCTCTTTGTATAAAACGGGAACGTGATAAGCAGATATTTCATCTTGCATACAACTGTTTTATACATTTGGATTAACCATTACTTCTGATGCCAGCTTTGCAAAATCATCAGATGAAAATTCTTCAAAGAGCTTTTTATATTTACCTGAATCCCAAATTTTTATTTTGTCTATATCTGAAGCCAGCAAAATATCTTTGCCAAGCCCAGCATATTCTCTTAAAGACGGCGGTAATAATATTCTGCCCGCAGTATCTAAATCCACATAAGAAGCGCCGCCGACAAACACTGTTCTGAAATGACTTACCTTCGGATTGAAATCATTTAAATTTTTAATTTTTTCTTCAATGGCTTCCCACGCTTTTAACGGATACATGAGCAAACATTTTTCAAAGCCGCGGCTTATCACGATGGTACTTGTTCCTTCAGGCATTTGTTTTTTTATTCCGCCCGGAAGAAGAAAGCGACCTTTCGCGTCAATTGTTGCTTCATATTCTCCAAGAAAACCAGCCATTTACATATAATTAAGACGTGTGTATTGAATAATGACACAAAATAACACATTTTACCACATTTAAGTAAAAATGTATTACATCTTATTTTTCCACAATTCAGTTTTAACACTATCGTTTTAGAAAGCAAGGAGTTATAGGGATATAACAGATAATTTTTTAAACAAACCTGCTTTTCGCGTGGATAACCTGTGAACTTAAAATGCATCCAAAGAATTTATCAATCGAAAATTTTAATTACAATTTACCAGACAAAAAAATTGCTAAATATCCTTTAGAAAAAAGAGATGAAAGCAAGTTATTAATCTGGAAAAAAGGATTGATTGAGGAAGACAGATTTTATAATCTTAATGAGCATCTTCCTGAAGATTCGCTGATAGTTTTTAATAATACAAAAGTTGTTGAAGCAAGATTATTGTTTAAAAGTAAAACGCGAACGATTGAAATTTTTTGTCTTGAACCTGCAAATAATTATGCAGATATTACAACGGCAATGCTTCAAACAAAAAAAGTTTTTTGGAAATGTTTAGTGGGTAATGCAAAAAAATGGAAAGATGAATTGCTGGAGAAAAAAATATCAAACCCAAAAAAAGAAATTAAAATAACTGCAAGAAAATTAAGTCAGCAACAAAATTATTTTATAATAGAATTTTATTGGAATGATAATATAAGTTTTGCTGAAGTTTTACATCTTGCCGGCGTTATTCCTTTGCCGCCATATTTGCATCGTGATGCAGAAGAATCAGATAAAAAAAATTATCAAACAATTTATGCGCAGCATGATGGTTCTGTTGCTGCGCCAACTGCAGGCTTACATTTTACAGATGAGTTACTGCAAAAATTATCAGCAAAAAGAATTACAAAAGATTATATAACACTTCATGTAGGTGCCGGAACATTTAAACCAGTAAAATCTGAAACAATAGAAGAACATGAAATGCATGCAGAATTTTTTGAGATAAATATTGAGCTGATTGAAAATTTATTAAAGTATTTTAATAAAAATATTATTGCAGTTGGTACAACCACATTACGCACATTGGAAAGTTTATATTGGATGGGAGTGAAAATCAGTCAACAGTCAACGGTTAACAGTCAGCAGAAGATAACTATTGAAAATATTAGTATTAAACAATGGGATGTCTATGAAATGAAGGACGATATTTCTGTTCAAGAAAGCTTAGAAGCTTTCTTGTTTTGGATGAAAGAAAACCATCAAACAAAACTCATTGCAAAAACACAAATATTAATTGCGCCACCATATAAATTAAAAATTGCAAATGCATTAATAACAAATTTTCATCAGCCAAAATCTACATTGTTATTATTAGTTGCTGCTGTTATTGGAGATAATTGGAAACGTATGTATGAATATGCATTACAAAACAATTTTCGTTTTCTTAGTTATGGCGATGGCTGTTTATTGTTACCGTAATTATTCTTTGTTCTTTGTATCTATTATAATTGTAACAGGACCATCATTTAATAATTCAACTTTCATATCAGCACCAAACAAACCAGTTTCAATTTTTTTATTTAAATCTTTTTCTAACTGTGCAATCATTTTTTCATACAAAGGAATTGCAATATCAGGCTTGCTTGCTTTTATATAAGATGGTCTGTTTCCTTTTTTTGTTGATGCATGTAAAGTAAATTGACTAACTAATAAAATATCGCCATCAATATCTTTAATACTAATATTCATAATGCCATTATCATCATTAAAAATTCTGAGGTTTACAATCTTGCTGCACAGCCATTCAATGTCTTCAGTTGTGTCTGCATCTTCAATACCTAATAAAACAAGCAAACCATTTTTAATTTCACCAATAATCTTTTCCTCCACTGTTACGGAAGCTTTAGAAACTCTTTGAATAACTGCACGCATTTTAATAATTAATTTTGCTGTAATTTAAAAAAGATGAACATAGATGTTACAAAAGAAATTCAGTTTAAAACTGCACGCAGTGGCGGTAAAGGCGGGCAAAATGTAAACAAAGTGGAAACAATGGTTGAAGGCAGGTGGCTGATAAATGAATCACAATTTATTAATGAGCATCAGAAAAATATTGTTCATCACCAACTTTCAAATCGCGTTACTGCAGAAGGTTTTTTATTGGTAAAATCACAAACATTTCGCACACAGCAAGACAATAAGCAAGAAGTAATTAAAAAAATAAATGCACTTATACATAAAGCTTTACTTCCGAAGAAAGCACGCATCGCTACAAAAATTTCTAAAGGGGCAAAAGAAAAAAGGCTGGAGCATAAAAAGCAAAATGCATTTTTAAAAACAACAAGAAAAAAATTAAACAGGAACGATTATTAGTTAATGTTGATAGTTGATTGTGCATAGTTCATAGTTTTGCAAAAAAAAATTAGTTTGAGCAATATTAAGCAACTGGCAGGGCAAACATTATGGTATGGTGTAAGCAGTATTGCAGCGCGATTTATTAATTATCTTCTTACACCTTATTTAACTTATTCAGCGCTTATTTCAACTGCAAATTATGGGCAAATGAGCGCTATGTATGCTGCTATTCCTTTATTCAATATACTTTTTACATACGGCATGGAAACAACTTATTTCCGGTTTATGCGTAAAGATGTTGACCGGGAAGCCGTTAATAATAATGCAACTATAAGTTTACTAATAAGTACAATTGCATTAAGTATTTTATTATGGCTAAACCAGGCATGGCTTGCAAAAATTACATCACTCTCAGAGTTTCCTTTACTTGTTCAGTTAAGTATAATTATTATTGGTCTTGACGCATTGTCAACCATTCCTTTCGCACGTTTGCGCTATGAAGGCAAGCCGAAATTATTTGCATTAATTAAAGTTGCCAACATTATAGTGGCTATTATTTTTACTGTATTCTTTTTAAGTTATTGTCCTGCAAAAGCAAAAGCTGATCCACACAGTTGGGCAATTTTAATTTATCATTCTGATATAAATCCTATCACTTATGTTTTACTGGCAAATGTAATAGCATCATTTTTTACTTTATTATTATTAAGTAAATGGATGTTACCTAAAAAGTGGATTTTTAATTTTGCATTGTGGACAACAATGATGGCTTATGCATTACCTATGCTGGTTGCAGGTTTGGGCGGTACGGTAAACGAAACTTTTGACCGTTTAATGCTTGGCTGGTGGTTGCCGGGTTCTGCACATTATGCAGATGAGCAACGGGGAATTTACAGCGCCTGTTATAAATTATCTATATTAATTACATTATTTATTCAGGCATTTCGTTACGGCGCAGAACCATTTTTTTTTAAACAGGCAGAAGGTGGCAATCCGCAACAAGTATATGCGCGTGTAACAAAATTTTTCGTGATAACTGTATCAGTAATGTTTTTGATTGTAACATTATTTCTGCCAGTGTTTAAATATTTTATCGACCCGAATTATTGGGAAGGGTTAAAAGTGGTTCCAATATTATTACTCGCCAATATGTGTCTTGGCATTTATTACAATCTTAGCATTTGGTATAAGATAACAAGCAAAACAATGGTCGGCGCATGGATAACCTTAATCGGCACTGCAATAACATTTGCGATTAATTTCATTTTTATTCCGCGATACAGTTTTGTGGCTTCTGCGTGGGCAACATTTTTTTGTTATTTCAGTATGATGTTTATCAGTTTTATCTGGGGACAAAAAATTTATTTTGTGCCTTACGCCTGGAAAAAATTATCAGCTTATATGGTAATTGCATTACTGCTCTTTTTTGCACATCATTTTATTACAAACATATATTCAAATACAATTTTTGGTTTGGCACTGGCAATAATTTTCATTGTTGCTTTTACATTATTTATTTTAAAAATTGAGAAGAAGGAGTTTGAAAGATTTCCTTTAATTGGTGTAGCCATAAAAAAATATTTATAATTTTTTAGAAATGAATATTGAAATACGGGAAATTATAAAAAGCGATTGTAAGCAGCTTTTAGATCTTGTTTATGAATTGGCTGTTTATGAAAGAGCGCCGGAACAGGTAACGGTAACTTTAGAACATTTTGAAGAAAGTGGTTTTAGCGCAAATCCTGTATGGTGGGGCTTTGCGGCTATAGAGAATAATAAAATTATTGGTTTTGTTTTATACTATGTTCGTTATTCAACATGGAAAGGTCAGCGCATGTATTTAGAAGATTTTCTCGTTACAGAAAAAGCACGCGGCAGAGGTGTTGGCAAATTATTATTTGATAAATTAATTGAAGAAGCCAAAGAAAAAAAGTTTAACGGCATTGTTTGGCAAGTGCTTGACTGGAATGAACCCGCCATCAACTTTTATAAAAAATACAATACAAAAATTGAAAACGAATGGCTTAACTGCAGCATTGAAATCTAATCAACATTCATCATTCATAATAAGTAATCCTACACACATATATTTGCGCCATGCTAAAACAAGTACTTTACAAAGCAACAGAAGCTGCTGCTGCTATTATGAAAGAATATGCAAATAAAAATTTTTTAATTTCAAATAAAGAAGGTATTAATAATCTTGTTACAGAAGTTGATCATAAAAGTGAAGAAGCAATATTTAAAATCATTAAAGAAAATTTTCCTGAACATAATATATTAAGTGAAGAATCCGGCGAATTCATTCAGGATTCAAATTACAAATGGATTATTGACCCGATTGACGGAACCGTTAATTATGCAAATCGTATTCCTATTTGCTGTGTAAGCATTGGCATTGAAGTAAGCGGCGAAATGCTAATGGGCGCTGTATTTAATCCTTTTATTAATGAATTTTATTTTGCAGAAAAAACTAAAGGCGCAACACTTAACAACAACTCTATACATGTAAGCAGCACACAAAGCGTTAAACAAAGTTGCCTGGTAACTGGGTTTCCTTATACTTATTTAGATATGGAAAATGGCCCGTTAGAAGTTTTCAGCAAGCTTATTCGCAAAGGTGTTCCTGTGCGAAGGTTGGGAAGCGCTGCAATGGATTTATGCTGGGTTGCCGCTGGCAGGTTTGATGGTTTTTATGAACATAAACTTAGCGCTTGGGACAGTGCCGCAGGTTTTTTAATTGTTGAAGAAGCCGGTGGAAAAGTAACTGATTTAAAAGGCAATTATTATAATCCATATCAACCCGGAATTATTGCAACCAACGGAATTATACATCAGCAATTATTAGATGTTGTAAAGGGTGGAGATGTTTGAAATTGCAGATATACTTCAATTTTCAAATCCTTTTACATGAACAAGGAAGAATTCAAACAACGCACAAAAATGTTTGCAATTAATACTGCGAAAATGTGTAAGACACTTTCTTATGATGGTGTTATAAAATCATATTTTGATCAAATAGTTTGGGCTTCCGCACCGGTTGGCGCTAATTACAGAGCTGCCTGCAGGGCTAAATCAAAAGCTGATTTTATAAATAAAATGAGAATTGTTGAAGAAGAAGCTGATGAATCACTTTATTTTAGAATTGCTTGCAGAGTTTTATCCGGATAAAAAGAAACACTTACAATTTAGTATAAAGAAGGGAACGAACTTTTATCCATGACTGTTTCATCAATTAATACTGCTCTTGCTAATAAATAATCTAAAATCTGCAATCATCAATCTAAAATAAAAATGTCTAATCGTACAGAAATATCTACGCTCGGAGAATTTGGTTTGATAGATCATCTTACTAAAAATTTTGAATTGCATAATGCTTCAACTATTGTTGGTGTGGGCGATGATGCAGCTGTTATTGATCACTTCGGAAAACAAACTGTTATCACAACAGATTTACTGTTAGAAGGCATTCATTTTGATTTGATGTACATGCCGCTGAAACATCTTGGTTACAAAAGCATTATTGTAAACCTGAGCGATGTATATGCAATGAATGCAACACCAACACAGGTAACTGTAAGTATTGGCATCAGCAACCGTTTTAGTGTTGAGGCATTGAATGAATTTTATGAAGGTATTTATGCAGCCTGCGAAAAATATAATGTTGATTTAATTGGCGGCGATACATCAACATCGCAAAAAGGATTTGTTATTTCCATTACTGCAATTGGGGAAGTTACACCAAACAAATTTGTAAAAAGAAGTACAGCAAATAAAGGAGATCTTATTTGTGTAAGTGGTGATTTGGGCGCTGCATTTCTTGGTTTAACTTTATTGGAAAGAGAAAAAAATATCTATATTGAAAATCCGCAAATACAACCTGACCTTGAAGGTGAAGATTATATTGTTGGCAGAATTTTAAAACCTGAAGCAAGAAAAGATATCATTGAGTTTTTTGAACAACAAAATATTTTACCAACATCAATGATGGATATCAGCGATGGTTTAAGCAGCGAAATTTTACATATCTGTAATCAAAGTAATGTTGGTTGTATTTTGTATGAAGAAAAGTTACCGATTGATGAACAAACGCGCAACGCAGCATTCAAATTTAATCTTGATCCGACTGTTTGTGCATTTAATGGTGGCGAGGATTACGAATTGTTATTTACAATTACACAGGAAGATTACGATAAAATTTCTATGAATGAAAACATCAGCATTATTGGTTATATAAAAGACATTGAAGAAGGCAGAAAATTTTTATCAAAAGGCGGCAACAGCTTTGATATAGTTGCCCAAGGCTGGAATGCGTTGCAATAATTCACTGTGTATTTCTGATTAATTTTTTTATAATAACCATTTGCCCCAGGTGATAATGTGCGTGCTCAACAATTCCCTGGAAATTTTATAATAAGAAGATTTACCTTCAGCATAAGTATCTTTTAATTTCCCTTCCAAAAATTTTTTAATCGCATTTGCAAGTGCCAAAAATGATTTATGCGTTTTTTCTTTTAAATCATTCCAGTCACTATTATTCTCTAATATAACATCATATCCATTTGATTCAGGAACAGATGGATTAATTCCATTTATTCTCTGCATCATGATGCCATTCCAATAATGTAAATGATGCAATAAAGAAGCAATAGTATTTTGCGATGCCTGCGTAACTGTTGAGGCTTCAAAAAATGAAACATCACTGATTGTATCAGCGATGCTTACCTCTGTCCAGTTATCACCTTCGAAAACTTTAACTACGTGGTTTGCTATTTCATTTAGAATATTCATAAATCGGTTTATAAATAAACTTAAGAACATTAGGTGAATAAAAGATTTTCATCACGTTTTAAAATCAAAATAATATTGCGACCATCTCTAACACAAACGCTTTTTTAAAAAATTATTATGCTATGAAATATAAATTGCTTGGCAGAAGTGGATTAAAAGTTTCTGAATTATGTCTTGGCACAATGGGGTTTGGAACCGAAGGCGGATGGGGCGCAGATAAAGAAACCAGTTTTAAAATAATGGAAAGCTTTGCCAATGCAGGTGGCAATTTTTTTGATACTGCTAATATTTATAAACTCGGCTCCAGCGAAAAAATAATAGGTGAATTTTTAAAACAGCGGGACCGCAATTATTTTGTACTTGCCACCAAGTACACTTTAATGGATAACAAAACCAATCCAAATGCTAGTGGCAATAATCGCAAGAATATGATGCGCAGTGTGGAAGAAAGTTTGAAACGCCTGCAAACAGATTTTATTGATATATTTTACCTGCATGCGTGGGATAGTCTTACGCCGATAGATGAAGTTTTGCAAGGCATGCATGATCTTATTCAACAAGGGAAAATTTTGTATGCAGCAATAAGCGATACACCTGCATGGATTGTTTCAAGAGGAAACACAATGGCTGAATTAATGGGCTGGAACCGGTTTGTAGCATTACAGGTTGAATATAGTTTATTACAACGCACACCGGAACGGGAACTTATACCAATGGCAAAACATTTCAACATGACAGTTACACCGTGGGCACCGCTTGCAGGTGGTGCATTAACCGGAAAATATTTGCGCGGTGATAAAGGGCGCATTAAAGAAGACAGTAATCGTTTGAATGAAAATAGCGTGCGCATAACAAAAGAAGTTATGAAGATTGCAGAAAAGTTAGGTGTTGAGCCATCACATGTGGCCTTAAAATGGACAATGCAGCAACCGCTTTCTGTAATACCGATTGTTGGTGCAACTAAAAAAGAGCAATTAGAACAAAACCTAAAAGTAATTGACATTATAATTCCGGAAGAAGACATGAAACATCTTGATGAAATAAGTGCTATTGATCTTGGTTTTCCGGGAAAGTTTTTAAATGAGGAAGCTATGCAAATGAATAACTACGGTGGCTTTTATGATAAAATAGAAAAAAGATAAAATGACTTATGATGAATTTATATTGACAATTGAAAACGATGAATTTCCATCTTCATTGCCTTTATACGTGCAGGCTTTGTGGTATGATGCAAAAGGCGACTGGAATAAAGCACACACACTAATAGATTCACTCGACGATAAAAACTCCTGTTTAGTGCACGCTTATTTACATAGAAAAGAAGGCGACTTAAACAATGCAGATTATTGGTACAGGCGCGCAAATATAAAAAGACCATCTGTAAGGTTACAGGAAGAATGGAAATTGATTGCGATGGATTTATTACTTAAAACTGTTTGAAATGTTTATATGCTCGTATTCTTACGAGTTAGTAAAGCATGCACTTAAATTATATTAATGCCCGTTTCCGTCAGTTGGTTCAGCAACATGTGTTTCATAGTGTGTTTTACCTTCCGCATCATGATTTGAAGTACCATGCCAAAGCATCATTAGCATTGCAAAAACAAATACTACAACAAAAGCCATAAAAGCGGTTAGCATAAAAGCTTTAACATCGTGTGGTGCGTGGTGACTTGACATATGATATTATTTGAACAATATTTATTTTACAAAAATACATAATCATTCAATAACTGCATATTTCATCATGTTTAAAACAAGATCGGGATCAGGGCAGTTATTTAAATATTTTTCTTTTTTGCCGTAAGAACATACACCGGGATAATCTCCTCTGTTCATTTCAAGATCATGTATAATTTGAAAATGCAAATGCGGCGGCCAGTTACCATTTTCAGCAGGCTCACCAAAATGCGCAATCTCCTTTCCGCGAACTACATATTCACCAGCCTGTACATTATTAATATCATTCAAAGAAATATGTCCATATAAACTATAAAAAGAAATACCATCTAACTGGTGCAGCAATATTAAAGTAGCGCCATAATCTCCTGCTTTACTATTAAACGCAAAGCTGTGCACCATGCCGCCCATGAATGCAAAAACAGTTGTGCCTGCATCACCCCAGATATCAATACCTAAATGTAAGCGCCGTGGTTCTTCACCAGGTTTATCTGCATTAAATATATCGCTCCTGCTATACACTGAACGATATTCTGCATAACCGCCAATACCATATAATGCATGTACATTTTTTATTTTTTGAGTGATATAATTTGTAAACCTGTTTTCATCATCTAAAATTTCATTACTTAATTCTTTATTGGTTGCTGTAAAATTCATTTGCAACAGCTTGTCTTCTTCTTTATTAAAAGGCACAACCTGGTGAAAAGTATTTTGATACTTCTTAAGCGATGAAGTAAGCACAGGATTATTAATCATCTTTAAAAATTGCAAAGCCCAATAGAAATTCTTATAAATAATTAAAATTAATTTTTGGTGTTAATGCCAGCAAAGTTTCATACATCAGTTCAATAGTGTTTTCAATATCATCTTTATGCAGCATTTCAACAGTTGTATGCATATAGCGTAACGGTATTGATATTAATACAGAAGGACATCCGTCGTTTGCGTACGCAAAACTATCCGTATCTGTTCCGGTTGTTCTGCTTAATGTGCGCCATTGCACAGGAATTTTTTTCTTGCCAGCTATATCTTCAACAAAACTTAAAAGCTTGTTGTGTACAGCTGGCGCATACGCCAATGAAGGTCCTTTACCACATGCAATATCACCTTCAACAATCTTACTTATCATTGGTGTAGTAGTATCGTGTGTAACATCTGTAACCAAAGCAATATTTGGTTTAATACGTCTTGCTATCATTTCAGCACCGCGCAAACCAATTTCTTCCTGCACAGCATTCACAACATATAAACCATATGGTAATTTATTTTTATTCTGATTGATAAGCCGCGCAACTTCTGCAATCATAAATCCGCCAACACGGTTATCAAATGCACGACCGATATAAAAATTATTCGCCAGTTCATCAAAGCCTTCTTCATACGTAACTACAGCACCAATATGCACACCTAAATCAGCAACTTCTTTTTTATTTCCTGCACCACAATCAAGAAAAAGATTATCTGGTTTTGGCTGCGGTTCTTTTGCATCGGTGCCTGCGTGGCGTGTATGTATTGCAGGCCAGCCAAATACAGCTTTAACCGGACCTTTTTTGCCATGAATTAATACACGTTTTGCCGGCGCAATTTGATGATCTACACCGCCGTTTCGTTTCAAATAAATTAAACCCTGATCATTTATATAATTTACAAACCAGCTTATTTCATCTGCATGCGCTTCAATCACAACTTTAAATGGCGCATCAGTGTTAATTACACCAACCGCAGTGCCGTATGGATCTGTAAAAATTTTATCAACAAAAGGTTTTATATATTCCATCCAAACTTTCTGCCCGCTGCTTTCAAAGCCAACAGGTGAAGGTGTATTAATATAGTTTTTTAAAAATGCAATTGAATCGTTTGTAAGAATAGTTTTCTTCTTTATTGTTTTTGCCTTTGCCATAATTTTTATAAAAAATTGTCGCCCGAAGATATGCAGCTTTCATTAATCACATACCGAACTGAGTTGTTATTGTTTAATATTGCAAACAGCGATAACGCATGAAAAATTTTATAAAGTTTATTTTTCTCGGCAACTATTTTATCGGCTTGCTGGCAATTGCTTTATCAATTGAATCTAATGTACAGTTAAGGCTTCCGCTAAATTCTGTAACATATTATATACTGCTATTTTCAATAACTGTTTTCTATTACACATATGCTTACGCCGGTCCTTTATATTCAAAAAAAGATACAAACCCGCGTACAGAATGGTACAGAAAAAATCATCATTTTATTTTATGGAGTCAACGTTTTTTATTTATTGTTTTTATAATACTCGGTTTAGTTTTTTTAATAAAAAATTACAGCATTATCGAACATTTAAGTTTACGTTATTGGCTTATTCTTTTTATAATGTTATTTTCTGCGGTTTTATATTACGGTCTGCTGCCAAGATCTTTCTATAAAATAAACCTGCGTAATACAGGCTGGCTTAAAGCATTCATCATTGGTTTTGTTTGGGCTTGTTGCGCCAATCTTTTATCATTTATTGTTTTGCAAATTGAAAAAGGTACACATCCTGTTGATACCGTTTTATTGATTTGGCTATTTGTAAAAAACTGGATGTTTTGTACTGTAAATGCAATTATGTTCGATATAAAAGATTACGCCCACGATTCAAACAGGGAATTAAAAACTTTCGTTGTACGCTTTGGTTTAAGAAGAACAATTTTTTTTATTCTTTTGCCTTTAATAATTATTGGATTGATTTCTTTAGTAGCATTTGCGGCTGTGAGACATTATTATATCATTACTATTATTATAAATCTTATTCCTTTTATTTTATTATTTATGATTGCGCGCTCAATGTTGCGGCCGCATGCAATAATGTATTATTTAATTGTGATTGATGGATTGATATTTTTAAAAGCAATTTGCGGAATTGCCGGAATGCAGTTTATACATTAAAATTTTATTACCTGGAAAAATGGGGAATAATTATAATTCCATAGCAAATATTTATGATGCTTTAAGCAGATTGATTTTTCAAAAATCTATTGTTAATGCACAGATTTTTTTATTACAGCATATTCCGGCAAATAGTAAAGTTTTAATTGTTGGCGGGGGAACAGGTTGGGTTTTAGAAGAACTTTCAAAAATTCATAACAAAGGAATAGAAATAATATATGTTGAGAAGTCATCAAAAATGATTTCCTTATCAAAGCAAAAAAATATAAAAAACAACATTGTTGAATTTATAAATAACGGCGTTGAAGAATTTTCACCCGAAAAAAAATTTGATATAATATTTACTGCTTTTTTGTTCGATAATTTTTTACCTGCAAAAATTGAAATGGTATTTTCTAAACTCGATCAATTATTAGAACCAAACGGTTTATGGTTGTATGCAGATTTTAAAAATGATAAAACAAATTCAAAATGGTGGCAAAAGTTTTTATTAAGAACAATGTATTTTTTTTTTAAAATAACCTGTAATATAGAAACGCAGCAACTTATTGATATGACTAAATATTTTTCATCAGGCTATGCTAAAATATCAGAAAATTATTTCTACTCAAATTTTATTAAAGCAATTGTGTATAAAAAAGTGTAGATATAATTATTGTTTAAGCAAAGTAATATCCGGCGATTGAACCGTATCGCTTACATGTTGCGCTTTATCATGCATCCAAAAACGGAAATAACTTGTATCTGTTGCGCTTAAACCGCTGCCAATTGAACAAGCTCCTAAATTTGGTGGGGTTTGTGAAGCATAATTATAATCAAAATCAAATTCAACTTTTACATTTTTTGGCGGGTTAAAATCCGGTATAGCGAAACTATCAACGCGTGATAAAGACTCGCAGCCAACAACTTTAGAAACTCTTTGTATCCATATTGTATCTACCACATCTCCTTCTTTATCCGTACACTGTAATTGAAATGATAATACAGATTGTTGGGGAATAATGGTTGAGTTAACGCTTAAAAACTTAAGTGCAGGGGTTGTATTATAAGAATCTTTTGTGCAGGTTATAAATCCAGCTAATATCAGCAATAATATCAATAATTTTAATTTCATGTGTACTTTTTATCTTTCAATCAGCCACAATGTATGGCTCATTTCATTTCTTTGTAAATTTAAACAAAAGCATACAACACTTAATTGTGAGGAATTCATTTGTTAACAAAATTTTTCAGAAAAATATTTCTTTTACAGTGCTTGCCTTAAACTTGTTTTCTTATCAATATGCAAACAATAAAATTTACAGGCAATGGTGTGATGCTCTAAAAATCAATCCCGCAACAATAAATTCTATTGAAGCAATTCCTTTTCTGCCAATTTCTCTTTTTAAAACACATAAAATTATTTGTGAAGACGAAAATTACGAGGCTGTTTTTGAAAGCAGCGGCACAACGCAAGCTTTAAAAAGTAAACATTATATAAAAGACATGGATGTTTATACGCAAAGTTTTACTACGTGTTTTAAATTATTTTATGGCGATATTAAAGACTGGTGTATTATAGGTTTGCTTCCATCGTACCTGCAGCAAAAAAATTCTTCTTTAATTAAAATGGTGGATGTTTTAATTAGGCAAAGCGAAAATATTGATAGCGGATATTATTTGAATGATTTTAAAGAACTGCATACCATTTTGATGCATCTTCAAAATCAAAAACAAAAGATTTTGCTGATTGGTGTTACGTATGCCCTGCTTGATTTTGCTGAAAAATTTCCGCTTAAACTTACATCTGCAATTATAATGGAAACCGGCGGAATGAAAGGGCGACGAAAAGAAATTACAAGAGCAGAAGTACATAATATTTTAAAAAAGCAATTTCATATTCAGCAAGTGCATTCAGAATATGGGATGACAGAATTATTATCACAGGCATATTCCAAAGCTGATGGAAGATTTTACTGCCCGCCATGGATGAAAGTTTTTGTGCGTGATGAGGAAGATCCTTTAAAAATAAGCGTTAAAGGAAAAGGCATTTTAAATATAATTGATCTTGCAAACATTAATAGTTGTGCTTTTATTGCAACAGAAGATGTGGGCGAAATTTTTGAAAATGGCAGCTTTGCAGTGCATGGCAGAATAGACAATAGTGATCTTCGCGGATGCAGTTTAATGGTTGTATAATAATTAAATAAAAAAGTAAAAAAACTGAATAATTAGCGCATTTTGATTTTTGAATTTTACTTTTGACATTTTAGCCCGGGTGGCGAAATTGGTAGACGCACTGCCTTCAGGTGGCAGCGTTCGAAAGAATGTGCTGGTTCGAATCCAGTCCCGGGCACGTTAAAAGCCTTGTAAATGATTGATTTGCAAGGCTTTCTTATTTTTGTTCGTTCGGTTTTTCCCGCTTTTTTTCGCTTTTGTTCGCTGGCTTTGGCGAACAATTGGCGAACACTATGGCGAACAAAATTTGAGCATATGAATATAACAATCACAAACAAAATCTCAAGAGATAATGCCAAAAAGTGGTATTATCTTGAGTGGGGCAAACAAGCTGGGCAGCGTGTTGCCACCGGTGTATTCACATATACAAAACCAAAAGAGCAATTACAAAAAAAACACAACAAAGAAGCACTTGCAATTTTAGAGGCAAAACGCTCCCAACTTGTAATTGAAGCACAATCTATTGGAACTGGTTACATCCCATTGCATAAATACAAAAGCAACTTCCTTGATTTTTATACTGACTTTGTACATAATAACAGAAAGCAAGGAAACAGACATTTGGAAGGAAGTTTAAAACACTTTAAAAGTTTTCTAGGTAGAGAATATATCAGTCCAATGGAAATAACAGAAGATCTGTGCTTGCGATTCAGGCGTTATTTACTTAACGGTTTTAACGGAGATACACCTTCAAATTATTTTTCCCGATATAAAAAGATGCTGAAGGCAGCAACCAAACAAGGGTATTTTAGAATTAATCCCGCGGAAGATATTGCTGCGAAAGCTAATAAAAACAAAAGAAGAAAAGAAAACCTTGAAGCAGAAGAATACATCCAGTTGCTAAAAACTCCCTGCTTGAACAATGAAGTAAAGGAAGCTTTTGTGTTTTGTCTATACACGGCTCTTCGTTGGTGTGACGTTAAGCCTTTAAAGTGGGCGACCATAAAAGAAAACACGATTGTTTTTTATATTGTTCAGGAAAAAACAACGGTTGAGCATAGGGTGACTCTTCATCCTGTCGCAAAGGCAATACTTAATGAAAGACGAAAACGCATGGATGAATTTAAAGAAAATATTTTCGAATTGCCTACAGCAGATGGGGCGAATAAGGTTTTAAAAACCTGGTGCAAGAATGCCGGTATTAGCAAGCATGTAACATGGCATTGTGCAAGGCTAAGTTTCTCTATTCTCTTGCAAGATGCAAAGGTTGATCCTGCAACGGTAGCGCTCTTGCTGGGACAAACTACTACCAAGTACGTGTACGAAACTTACAAGCGCCACAGGCTTGTTGATAACAGGCAGTATGTTGAAAAACTTCCTTGCGTAGCAGGAGGAATTTTTTCTGATTTAGTGATTTCATAATTTAAAGCTTTTTACGATTTCTTCTATTTTGGAAGGCCTTGCTGACATCATCAAGTCGAGGTCTTCCTTTTTATAGTATCCACTTGCATTTTTATATATTCCAAATTCACCCAACTTTTTTATAAGTTGGGTTCGTCCAAGATTACAATATATCATGGCTTCTTCCGGCTTTAGATAGGGCTTATAACAAAGAGCAACCGCTTTCATAACCGCAATTTCATCAGGCTTCATCATGCAACTCGTTTTACCATTTATAAATGAAAGACAGCGGGTCCGCGAAACCAAAATACTTCACATCAAAATAATCTAATTCTGCACCAGGCTTTGCTCTGCAAAGCTTATCATCAAAAAATTCAAGTTTTAATTTTTTTAGATTATATCTAATTAAAATAGGTTGTTTTAAAATTAATGGTGAAGTAAAATCGTTTACAAGAATAATTTTCAATATATCATTCTCAAAATTTTCCCCTATTGAAGTTGCCATTAATATAACTCCGGTATTTGCTAACGGCATTCCTTTTTTATTGAGGAGTAGTTTGGTTTTTATTTGTCCAATTAAATAGCAATTGTATCTGCCTTTTCTTTTATATGTGGCATGTGAATTTGCAGTTTTTTTAAATAAACTAATTGCCTCTTTACATGTAACACATGGGATCCAAGTCTTCTTAGTACTGTAACTATTTTCATTTTGAAAGAAAATTTCTACAACGTGATATAATCGAATTACCGACAATGGGTTTACAATTTTCCTCCAAAATGCGGGACAGATTTCACCTAAAACTAATGATGAAAGGAGTTTATCCTTAATCATTTCTTCAATAGGGTATTGATAAACTTGTTGTATCAAGAAGTCCAAATTAATTGCCTTTGCTTTTTGATTGGAATGAACGCTATTCATTGAACGTAACACATCTACCAACGGTATATACCTCCAATATCGTCCTCGCGACGCCTGTTGCGCACAAAAAAGGTTTGCTGTGTAAAGATTGGTTGCAAATTTTAGGCTTTTAAAATTTGGCCGACTTTTGATAACAGGATATACAAGCCATTTCTCGTTCTTTCTCCAATTTCGAATGAGCTCTTCTTTTACGTCATTATAAATTAAACTTTGAATTCTCATATAAATAACAATTCATTTATTTAACTGAATTTTTTTCGAAACACACTAAACTAATTATTGTATTCATGCACTGATATTCGCGCAGAAGAAGAAATCTTAATTAGGTATAGAAAAATTTATTCTGCTTCCAATAGAATGATTAAAAGATGGTTCGTAATGTATGTAACCGTATTCATGTAATTCCCGAATGCTTCTATGATAAGTTCGTGAGCTTGAAATTTTTGCAAACCTCATCAATTCATGACTGAATACACAAATAGGAGTTTCAAAATTGTTCACTTCCCAACAGTGTATTATAGCCATGAACAAACTGATATGTTTAGGATTGATCCTACTGTCCCTCTCTATTGAAAAGAAAAACATTGAAATTTCGGCTAAGATGACCAATGCTTTAATGTTTGTATTAACTGATGCTGTGAATTTGTATTTATAGATGTTATCTAAGCTATCCTTTGCCGTTTACTTTTTTTTTGCATAGGCTTTTCTTTGTCACCGCTTATTTTAGTTTCTTTTTTTGTGGTTTGTTTTTCTGACACTACTTGTTTATTTTCCTGCTTAGTTGTTTGTTCCTGCTTTTGGTTTTGTATAAGATCGATTAGTTTTATCTTGTTCATATTTACATCAAAAGCATTCAAAGATTTAAAAGCAATATTCGGTGTTAAATAAACTTTCTGTTCTTTTCCATTCAGTTCAAGTGTTGCTGATTGCAGGTTACCTCTTTCTAAAGACCTGATCAAATCTGCCTTGTATTTTTCATTGCTCAATTCTTTAATCGGATACTTTGACAATGTTTTTTCTAAATCGAATCCATAATTCTGATGATACTGTTTGAATTGGTAATTGCCGCTTTCTGTATTTTTTGTAAAATCGAGTTGCAGCCAGGCATTGTATTTTTCACCCTCCTTGGTTAGTTGCATCTTATTAACGGGCCTGCCATCTAACAGGTTATAGCCCTCTTTTAACGTTATCCCTTTATCATTATAAAAAGTTTGCTTCAGCGCCTGATCACTATCCTGCTTTTTAAGTTGCAAATCATACTTGTTAAAGAAATACATTTCAAACTGATCTGATTTCTTAAAGTGTAAGTCTGCAGATACCTTGTCGCTGCCAAATTCTTTTTGAAGAT